>CAZQTL010000030.1:24984-26314 GCA_964595975.1 uncultured Thermoanaerobaculia bacterium
GCCTGCGTCGAGTTGCCCGAAGAGCAGCTGCCGTTCGAGGCCGAGACGACGTAGTAGTAGGTCGTGTTGCAGGTGAGGCCGCTGTCGGCGAACGGGCTCGCCGAAGAGGTGCCCACCGAGCTGTACGGCCCACCGCTCACCGTCGAACGCGAGATCGTGTACGAGGTCGCGCCCGAGGAGGCGGTCCAGCTGACCGAGGCCGTGGTCTGGGCCGAGGACGAAGCGGTGACGCCCGTCGGAGCGGCCGGCGGGGTGCAGGTGCCGCCGGTCGGGGTGACCGAGACGCAGGTCGACGGACCCGAGGCAGCGGCCTCGTTGCCCGACGGCTGCGCCACCACCTGGTAGTAGTAGGTGAGGCCGTTGGCGACCGCGTTGTCGGTGTAGCTGGTCGAGCTGACGTCGTTCGCGGCCTTGGTGAAGCCGGCGTTGCAGCCCGACTCGTTGCGGTAGACGTCGTAGACGCCCGACGATCCGCTCCACGACAGGGCGACCGAGTTGGCGCCGGGCGTGGCCGAGAGCGCGGGGACGGCCGGCGGCGTGACGCCGACGAAGGTCGTGTTCCAGCCGGTGTCGGTGGTGCAGGCGATGCCGTGGCGGTTGAACGCCGCGCCGAGGGCGGCGCCGTGCGGCGTGCCGTCGGTCAGGTTGCCGTTGTCGTCATCCACCGCGCGCATCGCGCGCCAGAGGGTGCCGGTCGAGCAGCCGTTCGACGTCCAGGTCCCCGTCGCCGTGCAGACGAAGCCCTTGGTCGAGGTCGAGCGCGACAGGTACCACAGGCGATCGGTCGTGGCCCAGGCCGAGCCGCTGCCGGGGCTCGGCAGATCGCGGTTGGCGAAGTCCCACAGCGCTTCGGAAGAGACGTACGACTCGCAGTGTCCCTCGCGGCCGCAGGGTCCCTTGTAGTTGGTGCTGGTGGGGCAGCGGGCCTGGGTGAAGTTCGACACCGTCGACGGAGTGTTGGCGGTGTGCTTGGCGTAATCGATGTCGCGCACGCCCGAGCAGGCCGTGCAGGCATTGCCGTAGCCGCCGCAGTTCGACGTGCCGAGGAAGCCGTTGCCGATGCAGGAGTTGTGGGTGAACAGCGCGGCCGAGAAGTCGCCGTAGGTCTCACCCGTGCCGTTGTCGGCCGAGGAGCCGTTGCCGTCGTTCGAGTCGAGGCCGTGGCCGTACTCGTGAAGCGAGACGCCTGCGATCTCACCCGTGTTGCCGCAGCCGCCGCCCGAGCGGAAGAAGTTGACCGAGGCGCCGTTCCAGTAGGCGTTGCAGGTGCGCGGCAGGTTCACGTTCGCGCGCAGCGCTGAAATTGAATCACTCCACACCCTCGCCTGCC
>CAZQTL010000031.1:0-25467 GCA_964595975.1 uncultured Thermoanaerobaculia bacterium
TCGAAGCTCGCAGCTCTGGGTTGGGACGCCTGGTTCGAAACGCGGGCGCGGGGCGGCTGCGACCGGGCTGAGGACGTCGCGCGGGTGGCTGCGGTGGACCGCGATCAGCTGCTGCTGCTCGACGC
Source organism: uncultured Thermoanaerobaculia bacterium (assembly GCA_964595975.1). GTDB lineage: Bacteria > Acidobacteriota > Thermoanaerobaculia > Multivoradales > JAGPDF01 > JAGPDF01. The sequence continues at coordinate 126 of CAZQTL010000031.1, forward strand.
GGAGGGCCCTTTCCGGGGGAGGCTCTCGGGGAGATTCCTGCACGAGGCGGGCGAGGCCCTCGAGCGGCCCTGCGTCGGCGACTGGGTGTGGGTGGACAGACGCCCGGGCGAGGCGTCGGGCGTCGTGCAGGGCGTCGTGCACGGCGTGGTCGAGCGCAAGAGCGGCCTCCGTCGCAAGGCGGCGGGAGAGGCCGTCGAGCACCAGATGATCGCCGCCAATATCGATGTCGTCTTCATCGTGCAGTCGTGCCACTTCGACTTCAATCTGCGGCGTCTCGAGCGCTACCTGGTTGTGGCCCGGGACGGCGGGGCGACACCCTCGGTCCTGCTCACCAAGACCGACCTCGTCGAGCCGGAGGTGCTCGCCGGCCAGCTGGAAGAGATCCGCCACGCGGGCATCGCCGTTCCGGTCCGGACCCTGAGCAATGTGACGCGCGAGGGGGTGGGCGAGCTGAGCGATCTGCTGGAACCGGGAAAGACCTACTGCTTCGTCGGGTCGTCGGGCGTCGGCAAGAGCACGCTCATCAACGGCTTGCTGGGCCGGGAGCGGCTGGCGACGAAAGGGGTCAGCGGCACCGGCGAAGGCCGGCATACGACGGTGCGCCGGGAGCTCCTCCGGCTCGACGGCGGCGCGCTGGTCATCGACAACCCCGGAATGCGCGAGCTCGGCTTGCTCGCCGCGGAGGGCGGACTCGATGCGAGCTTCGCGGCGATCGCCGAGCTCGCCTCCCGCTGCCGCTTCCGCGACTGTGCGCACGGCAACGAGCCCGGCTGCGCCGTGCGCGCGGCGCTCGGGTCCGGGGAGCTCGCCGAAGAGCAGCTGGCGAGCTATCTCAAGCTCAAGGGCGAGTCGGAGTTCCTGGAAATGTCGTACACCGAAAGGCGCAGGAAGGAGAAGGACTTCGGCAGGTTCGTCCACGCGACGATGAAGCGGTTGCGGGAGGACTGATCGCCTCGCGATATCCTGCGACTTCCATGGCCGAAGGCGCATTCTTCGTCGGACTGTCGGATCTCCTCACCGGGCTGCTGTTCGTTCTTCTGGCGCTGCCGTTGATGCTGCGCAAGGTGGCGATGAACCGCTGGTACGGCGTGCGGATCCCCAAGGCGTTCGCCTCGCCGGAGAACTGGTACGCCATCAACGCCGTCGGCGGGCGCTGGATGGCGGTGGCGGGAGGCGTGCTCGCCCTGGTCGGCGGAGCCGTGCTGCGCTTCCCGCCGGCGACGATCATCGGGCTGCTCGTCGCCTCGCTGGCGCCGGTGCCGTTGGTCCTCTTCACCCTCGTGCCCGTCCTGCGCTTCGCCCGGCGGTTGCCGTCGTGAGCGGACCCTCCGGAATTGCGCCGTTCGATACGTCCCCGTTCGATCCGTCCGATGCCTGGCTGCTGCAGGCGGTGCTCTACGCCGGCGGCCTCACCGAGGGGGCGGAGCTCGCCGATGTCATCGGCCTGGGGGACGGCATCCGCGATGCCCTGTTCACCGGCGAGGAGCTGCGCGGCGGCTTCGCCCGCCTGACCGCCGCCGGCTTCGTGCGCTCCGAGGACGGCCGCTGGTTCGTCGTCGGCGAGGCGCGCGGCCTGGCGAAGAAGGAGGGGCTGTCGCTCGCCGAGCACGCGGCCGAGATCGCCGCCTTCCTCGCCGCCTCCAACTACCGCGGCAGCGACCCCGACGAGGCCGACCCCGCCCTCACCGACGAGAAGATCCGCGACGCCATCCGTTCGTATCTCACCCGCTTCGAGAGCGGGCCCGGGGAGGCAGACGCCGCGTCGGGGCTGGCACCGGGATCGCCGGACCCCACCGTCGTTCACTGATCCGCAGGCTCTGCGAGCCCGAGAGCCCGCGTGCCCGACGGCGAGAGCGTCTGCGCTCATGGGTAGGTAAAGGTGCGAAGGAGAGAGACGCGATGACCGGCGCCCGGTTGGGCGGCTTTCCACGGAGGAGTCGAACATGAGAGCGCAAGTATCGAAGCAGTTCGTCCCGTGCAGCGGCTTGGCGCTCGTGCTGCTGCTGGTGGCCACAGCGGCGGTTGGCCAGGATCGCGCGGCGGTGGTGGCGGGCATGCAGGTGTTGCTCGACAACGACTGTGTGCGGATGCAGTTCCACGACGTCGCGGTCGGCGAGAAGACGCCACTGCACTCGCATCCGCGCTATGCCGTCTACGTCTTCAACTCGTACAAGGCGCGTATCGAGCTCGCCGACGGGTCGCAGCGCATCAGCGAGCATCACGCCGGGGACGCCTTCTGGAACGAGGCCACCCGCCATACCGTGGAGAACCTCGGCGACACCCCGATCCACAACCTCGTGATCGAGTTGAAGCCCGGCCCGGTCTGCGCCGGCGTCGCCGACGCCGAACGAACGCGCGCCGAGATCACGGCGCTGCTCACAGATTTCCTTTCGCCCGCCCGGAATCCGACGCGCGCGGCGCACGAGCGCTTCTGGGCGGACGACCTCGTCTACACGAGCTCGGCCGGCAAGGTGACGACGAAGGCGGAGATCCTCGCCTCGTTCGACGAAGCGCCGGCGGCGGATCCGAAGCAGCCCAGCGAGCCGGAGCCGGTCTACTCCGCCGAGGACATCCTGGTGCGACCCTACGGCGAGATGGCGGCGCTCACCTTTCGTCTCGTTGCCCGCGCCGCCGACGGTTCAGTGCAGAACTACCGCAACAGCGGGACCTTCCTGCGCCGCGACGGCAAGTGGCAAGCGATCACCTGGCAGGCGACCAAGGTGCCCGCGGCCGCAGCTCCGGAGGCGAAATGAGCCCCTCGTTCACGACCGGCGAGCCCTACTCTGCGGACGAGATCGTCGCGGCGATGACCCGGCTGCACTCCGAGTCGGAGCGTTATCTCCTGGGAATTCCGCCGGCCGAGTTCGCTGCGCCGCAGGGGGAGAAGTGGTCGCCGGCCGAGCATGTGCGGCATCTCGCCAAGTCGACCTATCCGCTCGTGGGGGCGCTCGGGCTGCCGAAGCTCCTGCTCGGCCTGCGGTTCGGGCGCGCGAACGTGCCGTCGAAGCGGTTCACGGAGCTGCGCGAGACCTATCGCACGATGCTCCGGGAGACCGGTGCCACGGCGGGGCGCTTCGCGCCGGCGCCGATGGCCCTGCCCGGCGACCTCGCCGCCTGGCAGCAGGAGGTTCTCGCGCGCTGGCGGGGTGCGGTCCTGGCGCTCGCCGGGAAGATCCCGCATTGGAGCGAAGGGACGCTCGACCGCTACCGCCTGCCGCACCCGCTGCTCGGCAAGCTCACGGTGCGCGAAATGCTCTTGTTCACCATCTACCACAACGCCCACCACGTCGAGCAGGTCGCCAGCCGCCGCTCGGCATGATCCGCGCCGCCCCGCCTTAGCGCGTAGTCGGCATGGATCGATCTCCAGGTGCAGCTCGCGCCTTTCGCCGGGCGCTCGTTCTCGCCGGTACCGTCGCGGTGCTCGCTGCCGCCGCACCGGCCTCGGCGCAGTTCCCGTTCCTCGGGCTCTCGGCGGTCGGCGCGCAGGCGTTCGACAACGAGAACCTGCTGTTCTACGTTCCGCAGAGCGGCGACCAGTTCGGCGCGGCGGTGGCGGCCGGGGACTTCAACGGCGACGGCATCGACGATCTCGCCACCGGCATTCCGTTCGATCAGGGACTCGCGGGCGACCCGATCCTCGGCTGCGGCGCGGTCGTCGTGCGCTACGGCGCGCCGCGCGGTGGACTCGCCACCGGGCTCGCCGACGACTTCCTGAACCAGCTCGCCTCGGGCAGCCCCGATCCCGCCGAGCAGAGCGAGCTCTTCGGCGCGGCGCTCGCGGCGGGGGATTTCGACGGCGACGGCATCGACGACCTGGCGATCGGCATCCCGCAGAATCGCACCGGGGCGCCCTGGGCCGGGGCGGTCCAGATTCACTACGGCCGCGCCGGCGGAATCCAGCTGGTGGGTGAACATCTGCTGCGTCCGGGGGCCGCCGGCATTCCGGGTCCGCCGGAGAACGGCGCCCGCTTCGGGCTCGCGCTCGCCGCCGGGAACTTCGACGGCGACGCCTACGCCGACCTCGCGGTCGGAGCGCCGAACGACGACGTCGGAGCCGCCGCCGACGCCGGTTCGGTGACCGTCTTCCACGGCGGAGCGAACGGCCTGCTGCCCTACGCCGGCTATCTGATCTCGCAGGACGAAGTCGACATCGCCGACACCGCCGAGGCCGGTGAGGGCTTCGGCTACTCTCTCGCGGCGGGCGATTTCGACGGCAGCGGCCACGACGATCTGGCGATCGGCGTGCCGTTCGAGGACGGTCTGGGCGCCGTTCAAGTGCTCTTCGGCAGCCAGTGGGGCCTGCTGTTCGCCAATAACCAGATCTATCGCCGGGCGGGTCTGGGGCAGCCCAGCACCGACGGTCGCTTCGGCTGGGCGCTCGCGTCCGGCGACTTCGACGGCGATGGCCGCGCCGATCTCGCCATCGGCGATCCGGAGTTCGACTTCACGGTCAGCGGCAACCTGCGTCAGAACGCCGGCGCCATCCACGTGATCTACGGCTCGACGGCCGGGCCGCCTTCGTGGTTCGATCTCGCCCGCACCGACTTCCTGCACCAGGGCAACCTCTACGGCGCCACCGCGCAGCAGACCGACGACTACTTCGGCCAGGCGCTCGCCGCCGGAGACTGGAACGGCGACGGTCGCGACGACCTTGCCGTCGGGCAGCCGGGGGAGAACCTCGGCGGCGTCGATCGCGGTGGCGTGACGATCCTCACCGGCGACTCTCCGGGTGGGCTCGCGCACTACTACGGCTTCCTCTCGCCAGGGCTCTCGGGTCTCCCCGGACTGACCCAGGACGCTCAGGCGGCCGGGATGGCGCTCGCCAGCGGCGACTTCGACGCCAACGGCCACGCCGATCTCGTCCTCGGCCTGCCGTGGAGCGACGTCGCCGGCATCGGTCTCGACACCGGCGCCGAGGTCGTGTTCTACGGCGCGCTGTTCGCCGACGGCTTCGCCATCTCCTCGACGAGCTACTGGGCGGTCCAGCCCTGACGCGGCGCGCGGCGGCACGCGGGACCCGCCGCGCAGCATAAACTGCGGCCGATGTGCCGCCCAATGCAGGAGAGGTCGTGAGCCGGCTCCCTCCGCCGGACGCCGGGGGCGATCCGGCGGCGGAATTCCACGCCGCGCACACGGTCGACCTGCCGCTGGCCGACGGTCTCGGACCGAAGATCGGTCCCTATCGCATCCTGCAGCTCCTCGGCGAGGGGGGATTCGGCTCGGTCTACATGGCCGAGCAGAGCGAGCCGATCCGGCGCCGGGTGGCGCTCAAGGTGGTCAAGGCCGGCATGAACACCCGCCAGGTCATCGCTCGCTTCGAGCAGGAGCGCCAGGCCCTGGCGATGATGGATCACCCGGCGATCGCCCAGGTGCTCGATGCCGGTGCCACCGACACCGGCCGGCCGTACTTCGTCATGGAGCTGGTCAAGGGCGAGCCGGTCACCGAGTACTGCGACAAGCACAACCTCCCGGTCGCCGCGCGCCTCGGGCTCTTTGCCGAGATCTGCTCCGCCGTGCAGCACGCCCACACCAAGGGGATCATCCACCGCGACCTCAAGCCGTCGAACATCCTGGTCGCCGTGGAGGACGGCCAGCCGCGGATCAAGGTCATCGATTTCGGCATCGCCAAGGCGACCGCCGGCAACCTGACCGAGAAGACCCTCTACACCGAACACCGGGCGCTCGTCGGGACGCCCGAGTACATGAGCCCGGAGCAGGCCGAGGGTTCGCTCGACATCGACACCCGGACCGACGTCTACGCCTTGGGCGTGCTGCTCTACGAGCTGCTCACCGGAACGACGCCTTTCGACTCGCGCCGGCTGCGCTCGGCGGCGGCGGGCGAGATCCAACGCATCCTGCGCGAGGACGAACCGCCGCGTCCGAGCACCCGCCTCAGCCAATCGGTGGAGACGCTGCAGGCGGTCGCCGCCCACCGCCACACCGAGCCGAAGAAGCTGTCCTCACAGCTGCGCGGCGAGCTCGACTGGATCGTGATGAAGGCGCTCGAGAAGGACCGTCAGCGCCGCTACGAAACCGCGAGCGGACTGGCGGCAGACATCCAGCACTTCCTCGCTGGGGAGCCGGTCCTCGCCGCACCGCCCTCCGCCGCCTATCGCCTGCGCAAGTTCGTCCGCCGCCATCGAGCGGCGGTCTCGGCCGCAGCGCTGGTTACCGCGGCGCTGATCGCGGCGGTGGTCGGCATCTCGTGGCAGGCGACGGTGGCGCGCGCCCAGCGCGACAAGGCCGAGCGCGTCGCCGAGTTCATGGCGGAGATGCTGCGCGGCGTCGAGCCAGGCGTGGCGCGGGGTCGCGACACGACGATGCTCACCGAGATGATGAATGCGGCCGCGGCGCGCATCGAGCGCAGCGAGCTCGCGCGGGCGCCCGAGGCCGAGCTCCAGCTGCGCGGGACGATCGGCACCGCCTTCCGCGAGCTGGCGCTCTACGACGAGGCGGCGAAGATGCTGACGCCGGCCGTGCCACTGGCGCGGGCGCTGCACGCAGGGGACGCCGCGGAGACCGCCGAGGCGGTCGGGAATCTCGCCCAGCTGCTGGACGATCGCGGCGACCTCTCGGCCGCCGAGCCGCTCTATCGCGAGGCGCTGGCGATCGACCGGCGCCTCTTCCCGGGCGACGACCCGCGCGTCGCGACCGACCTCAACAACCTCGGGCAGCTCCTCAGCGACAAAGGCGACCTTCAGGCGTCCGAGCCGCTGCAGCGCCAGGCGCTCGAGATGCGCCGGCGCCTCTATCCGGGCGACCACGAAGATCTGGCCGAGAGTCTCAACAACCTCGGCCAGGTGGTCAGTGCGCGCGGCGACCTGCCGGCGGCGATCGCCCTCTTCCGCGAAGCGCTGGCGATGAGCCGGCGGCTCTACCCGGGCGACCACCCGCGGGTGGCGGGAGGACTCAACAATCTCTCGGTCCTGCTCAAGAACAGCGGCGACCTGGCGGGCGCGGAGCCGCTGGCGCGCGAGACGCTGGAGATGCGGCGGCGGCTCTTTCCCGGCGACCACCCGTATGTCGCCACCGGCCTCAACAACCTGGCGCTGATCCTCCAGGAACGCGGCGATCTCGTGGCGCCCGAGGCGCTCTTCAGGGAGTCGCTGGCGATGCGGCGGCGTCTCTACCCCGAGGGGCACGTGAGCATCGCGACCGATCTCAACAACCTCGCCGGCCTCCTCCTCGAGCGCAACGAGCCGGCGGCGGCGGAGCCGCTCTACGCGGAAGCCGCTGCCCTCTACGAACGCACCCAGGGAGGGGGCTTCTGGCGCACCGGCATCGCCCGGTCCGGGCTGGGTCGCAGCCTCACCGCCCTCGGGCGTTTCGCCGCCGCGGAGCCGGAACTGCTCGCCGGGGAGAGCATCCTCGCCACCGCCCAGGGCGTGCCCGCCGGCCGGCACGCGCGGTCGGTCGAGGCGCTCGCTGCGCTCTACGAAGCGTGGGAGAAGTCCGAGCCGGGGCGCGGCCACGCCGCGGCCGCCGCCAGGTGGCGGGCCCGGCAGGACGACGCGAAAGCGGGAGCCCCCGCGGCGGTAGCGCGATGAGCGGCGGGCGCCACCCATGAGCCTTTCCCCAGGCACCGCTCTCGGCGGCTACCGCATCGTCGCTCCGATCGGCGCCGGCGGCATGGGGGAGGTGTTCCTCGCCCAGGACACCCGGCTCGAGAGGAACGTCGCGCTGAAGATCCTGCCGCGGGCCTTCGCCGCCGATGCCGAACGCCTCGGGCGGTTCGTCCGCGAGGCCAAGTCGGCGTCGGCGCTCAATCATCCGAACATCCTCACCATCCACGAGATCGGCGAGAGCCAGGGTTTTCACTATCTCGCCACCGAGCTCATCGTCGGCGAGACGCTGCGCGCGCGCATCGGTCGCGGCGTCTTGCCGGTGGCGGACGCCCTGGAGGTCGCGGCGCAGGTCGCCGGCGCTCTCGCCGCCGCCCACGACGCCGGCATCGTCCATCGCGACGTGAAGCCCGAGAACGTGATGATCCGCGCCGACGGCCTGGTGAAGGTCCTCGACTTCGGTCTCGCCAAGTGGAGCGAAACGCAGGCGGTCGACCCCTACGGACCGACGCTCGATCGTTCGCACACGCACCCCGGCGTGGTGCTCGGAACCGTCGCCTACATGTCGCCCGAACAGTCGCGCGGCAAGACGGTCGACGCGCGCACCGACCTGTGGAGTCTGGGAATCGTGCTCTACGAGATGCTCTCCGGCCGGCAGCCGTTCACCGGCGAATCGTCGACGGACGTCCTGGCGAACATCCTGCATCGCGAGCCGCCACGCCTGGCTCTCGAGGGGGAGGAGCTCGCCCCCGAGATCGGCGCCATCCTCGGCAAGGCGCTGGCGAAGGAGCGGTTCGAGCGCTACGCGACGAGCCGGGCGCTGCTGGCCGATCTCAAGGCGGCGCAGAAGCGCCTGCAGTTCGAGGCCGAGCTCGGGCGACAGTCGTCGGCGGACCGCGGTTCCGCGGTGGTACCGACGCGGAACTCCCGGTCAGGAAGCTCGTCGCCGTCGCTGCGCCCGGCGATCGCCGTGCTGCCGTTCCGCAACCTCTCGGCGGCGGCGGAGAACGACTACTTCTGCGACGGTCTGGCGGAGGAGCTGCTCAACGCCTTGGCGAAGATCGACGGACTCAAGGTGGCGGCGCGCAGCTCGGCCTTCGGCTTCCGCGACAAGGCGGTCGGGGTGAGCGAGATCGGCCGCGCGCTCGGCGTCACCACGGTTCTCGAGGGCAGCGTGCGGAGCTCCGGCAGCCGCATGCGCATCGCGGTGCAGCTGGTCAATGCGGCCGACGGCTATCACCTCTGGTCCGAGCGCTACGACCGCGAGATGCGCGACATCTTCGACGTCCAGGACGAGATCACGCTCGCCATCGTCGACGCGTTGAAGATCCGCCTGTTCGGCGACGAGCGCGCGGCGGCGCTCAAGCGCGGCACGGAGAACGCCGTCGCCTTCGAGCTCTACCTGCGCGGCCGTCACTGCTGGAACCGGCGCACGGCCGACTCCGTCCGCCAGGCGGTCGAGCATTATCAGCAGGCGATCGCCGAGGATCCCGGTTACGCCCTCGCCTACGCCGGGCTCGCCGAGTGCTATGTGCTCTTTCCCTGGCTCTCGGTCGCGCCGCCACACGACAGCATGCCGAAGGCGCGGGCGGCGGCGCTCGCGGCGCTGGCGATCGACGACTCGCTGGCGGAGGCGCATGCGGCGCTCGGGGTCTACCTGTCTTTCTATGCCTGGGACCAGGCTGCCTCCGAACGCGAGCTGCGGCGGGCCATCGAGCTCCAGCCCGGCTCGGCGGTCGCCTACCACTGGCTGGGAAACATTGCGCTCCTCGCCATGGGTCGCTGGGACGAGTCGCTCGCCGCCGAGCGCCGCGCCGGCGAGCTCGACCCGCTGTCGCTGTCGATCGCCTCGGACACCGGGGTGACGCTGCTCTACGCCCGGCGCTACGACGAGGCGGTAGCGCAGTTCCGTCGCACCCTGGCCGTCGACCCGAAGTTCTACGTCGCGCGCTATCACCTCGGTCTGGCACTGCACGCCAAGGGCGACTACGCAGCGGCGATCGCCGAGCATCGGACCTGTCTCGCAGACACCGACGATCCCTGGGTGACGGCGCTGCTCGCCTTCTCGCTCGCCAAGGCGGGACACCGCGACGAGGCCCTGGCCGAGCGCGGCAGACTCGTCGCCGAGTCGGCCGGGCGCTATGTGCCGCACGTCGGGCTGGCGATCGTGCACGCGGCGCTCGGGGAGCCCGACGAGGCGCTCGCCTGGCTCGAGAAGGACTTCGCCGAGCGCTCGCTGTTTCCGCCGTTCTACGCCTGGGATCCGGTCTTCGACGACCTGCGCGGCGAGGCGCGCTTCGCTGACCTCGTGCGCCGCGTGCAGCAGGCGAAGCTCGCCACCGACGGCGCCTGAATCAGCGGCCGATACGAGCTGCGATCAGAACTGTCGCGGGGTGCCTCGCGGCTGCGGCTGGAAGCCGGGGTTCGAAGACTCGAGCGCGCCGCAACGCGGAGCCACAGGCGCAAGGGCGAGCGCCGGCGGAGCGAACGGCACCGGCGGCGGATTCTGCAGGCTCCAGGCGCAGTTCTCGCCGGGTTCGACGACCTCGAAACCGTCGCCGAACAGCAGATCGCTCGCGCCGTAGACGGCGCGAACCTGCGCGTAGCTGTTCTCCGACGCGCCGCCGCAGACGCACGGTTCGGGGATGAATTCGCCGCACGCCACGTTGCGCGCCGGCAGGAGCTTCGCGCCGCAGCCGGGAGCGTAGGTCATGGCATCCGGCACGTAGGCGTGATGGTCGAGACCGTGCTGGTGGCCAATCTCGTGCACGGCGGTCCAGCACAGCTCGGCGAGCGTCGTTGGCGACGGATCGCTATAGATGCCGGAGAAGGTGAACGAGGTCGAATTCGGAATGAACCCGCAGGTGTAGGGCGAGACCCCCGCTGTGGTCGCGTCCTGCCCGATGTTCTGGGGGATTCCGGCGATCACGTGCTCGAGATGCGGCAGGCTTCCCGGGTCGATGTCGGTCACGGTGACGCCAAACGGACGGTAGGCGCGCTGCACGCAGGCGACGAGGTCGTTCCAGAACGAAGGCGGCAGGGCGAACGGCGGCAGATTCGCGCTGTTCTGGGCGAGGATCGACGAGCGGTTGACGCGCGAGTCCTCGAAGCCGCGGAAGTAGACGCACCCCGTCGGCTTGCAGTCCTCGAGGTAGATGAGCGGCATCGGCGGCGCGCCGACGAGCTCGAGATCGAAGTCGATGCCGCCGGTGGTGGCGCCTGCGGTCACCACCACCGGCGTGCCGCTCGTCGGGTCACAGGTGACGCAGGGGAGGCCGTCGAAGAGCTCGTTGGCGTAGCCGAAAGGGCCGGTGGCCAGCGCGTAGTACGTTCCGGCCGGCAGATCGAGGGCGCCGTTGGTCAGGTAGGCTCCTGAGGCATCGCTGAGGACGGTGCCCGCGAGGGCGCCGGTCGCGTCGTAGATCGCGATCTGCACGCCGGCGAGAGCGCCGCCGTTCGCGCCGGTGACCTGACCGGAGATGCCGGCTCCTTCGGGGATGCCGTCCAGGGAGAAGGCGACGCAGGCGGTGGCATTCAGGGCGACCGGTACCGGCGTGCCGGCGTCGGGGACGCAAGTCCCCGGAGTGCAGGGCTGTTCCTCCCACACCTCGCCGAGGAGCCCGGATCCTCCCGGAGGCAGCGCGACGACGCGATACGAAGTCCCGGATGGGAGGCCGGAGACCCGGAACTGACCGCTCGTATTCGCCAAGGCGCCGGTCTCGTAGCCGCCGTCGAGGCGGAAGATCGAGACGCTCGCCCCATTCGCGGGGGCGTTGGTCGCGGCCACGACGACGACACCCGAGAGAACGCCGCCCGGATCGAGCGCGAAATCGATGCCCGCGACCTCACCCGCACCGACGACGTCGACGAAGGTAGGAGAACTCGAAGGAGCGCAGGTAAACGGGTCGTAGCAAGTCCCGGCGTCGGCATAGATCTCGCCGACATGCTCGCCGTCGACCGCCGCCACGACGTAGGACTCCGGCGCCAGCCCGCCGATGCGGTAGGTGCCATCGCTCGCCGTGCTCGCGATGGCGGGAAACGGCGCGCTGTTCGAGCGCGCGACGACCATCACGTTGGCCAGCGGCTGGCCGGTGCCGCTCTCGACGATCGTCCCCGAGATCGCGCCGAGGCGGCCGAGGGCGAAGTCGATACCGGTCACCGGGCTCGCGCCGACCACGATCGGTGTGCCGGCTGTCACGGTACAGAACGGCTCGCACGGCAGATTGTTCCAGAGCTCGTCGAGATAGCCGCTGCTGGTGCGCGCGAAGTAGGTCCCGGGCAGCAGCCCCTCAAGAGTGTGCCAGGCGCCGTTCGCGTCGGTCTGGGCAAAGACCGATCCGCCTCCGGCGGATGAGTGGACAGTAACGGCCACCCCGGCGAGCGGCACGGCGGCGAGATCGGTGACCGATCCGGAGACGGGGATTCCGGCGGCCAGGGCCACGTCGATTCCGGCGGTCGTCGCGCCGGCGGTGACCGCGATCGGACTGCCGGCGTTGAAGACATCGCAGCTCATCGAGCAGACGGCATTGGGATAGACCTCTGCCACGAGACCCGGCGCGGAGGCACGAACCTTGTAGTCGCGGCTCTCGAGCCCGTCGAAGGACCAGGCGCCCCCGGCATCCGCGACGACGTCGACGAGGCCGAAGGTGCCGAACGGCCCGAGCGCGAAGCCTTCGACCCGCGCCCCGGGCACCGGAGTCACGCCGTCGGCGAGGAACACGGTCCCTTCCAGGCGCCCGCCGGTGTCGAGCGCGAAGTCGATCCCGCCGACCAGGTCGCCGGCGGCAACGGCAACAGGGGTCCCGGAATCCTGCGGGTTGCAGACCTGGTCGCAGGCGATGTCCGGCCAGACTTCGTCGACCAGCAGGGCGGTCGACTGCGTGCGCACGAAGTAGGAGCCCGGAACGAGCGCGGCGAACTGGTAGTGCCCGGTCGGGCCGGTGGTGGTGGCTGCTACGGGGATCAGAGTCCCGTCGACGAAGCGCTCCGCCACGAGCGCCGCATCGACCAGAGGATCTCCGGTCGCGGCTGCGGTGACCCGGCCGGCGATCGCGCCGCCGCCCGGAAGCGGGCAGACGTCCGCCTCGCCGCGCAGCGCCATGCCGAGCGATACCAGCACTGCGACGATGAACAGAGCCGAGCGACGAGCTTGCTCTCCCATGTCCTGACCTCGACGGGAATGACTGGGCGGGACTCTACACCCGGCGGGGCGGCGGGGCCATGCCTCGCCCCCACTCGGCTAGACGCGCGACAGCCGGCGCAGCGCCAGGCGGAGGAGCTCGTGGAAGGCGGCCTCGGGGGCGTCCTTGCGCGCCGCGCCGACGGCGCCCTCGGCGAGCGACGGCTTGTAGCCCAGGTTGACCAGGGCGGCGACGAGGTCGTCGTCCGAGGCGCCCCTCCCGTCGCCGGCGCGCGCCGCGGGGAGCTGGGCGGCCAGCGCCTGCAGCTTGTCGCGCAGCTCGACGACCATGCGTTCCGCCGTCTTCTTGCCGACGCCGGGAATGCGCACCAGCTTCGCGACGTCGCCGGCGGCGAGCGCGGCGATGAGCTCGTCGGGCGCCATCCCGGAGAGCACCACCTGGGCGAGTCGCGGGCCGATGCCGGAGACGGCGATCAGCCGTTCGAAAAGCTCCTTCTCGCGCTCGCTCCAGAAGCCGTAGAGGGCGAGCGCGTCCTCGCGCACGTGAGTGTGGATGTACAGGCGGATGGCGGCGCCGACGTCGGCCTTCTGGATCTCGTAGTAGGTCGAGAGCGGGATCGCCACCTGGTAGCCGACGCCGCCGACATCGAGAATCAGACGGTCCGGCACCGCCTGCACGACCTTGCCCGAGAGCCAGCCGATCATCGGCCGATCCTATCCGCGGACACGCCCTTCAGGCCGTCGCCGCGGCGTCGAGCGCCTGCCGGAGGTCGGCGAGGAGATCCTCGGGGTGCTCGAGGCCGATCGACAGGCGCAGCAGATCGTCCGGAGTGGTCGTGCCCGGGCCGTCGCTCGAGGCGCGATGCTCGACCAGGCTCTCGGGTCCGCCCAGGCTGGTGGCGTTGAGAAAGAGCTTCAGGCGCGCGGCCGTCGCGACCGCGGCGGCCCGGCCGCCGGCCAGCCGCAGGGCCAGCATGCCGCCGAACGAGCTCATCTGCCGACTCGCGATGGCGTGGCCGGGGTGGGTGGAAAGGCCCGGATAGAGCACCCGGGACAGCGCCGGGTGGCCCTGGAGGGCCTTTGCAAGGGCCATGGCGTTCTCCGAGTGGCGTTCCATGCGACAGGCGAGGGACCGGAGGCCGCGCAGGACGAGCCAGGAGTTGAACGGACTTGCGGTGCCACCGAGACGGCGGCGGGTCCCGGCGGCCGTCTCGAGCCACCCCTCCGCCGCCGGGCCGGCGGCGAAGATCAGGGCGCCGCCGAGCACGTCGCTGTGCCCGCCGAGGTACTTGGTCGTCGAGTGCAGGACGATGTCGGCGCCGAGAGCGAGCGGTCGCTGCAGGGCCGGGGTGGCGAACGTGCCGTCGACGAGGAGTCGCGCCCCCGCCGCGTGCGCGGCCTGAGCGAGACCTGCGAGGTCGAGGATCTCGAGCTGCGGATTCGTCGGGGTCTCGGCCCAGACGAGCCGTACGTCTCCGGCCAGAGCCCCGGCGACCTCGCTCGCGTCGGCGAGATTGGCGAACACCGGCGCCATGCCCCAGCGCGGCAGGAAGTCGAGCGCCAGCTGGCGAACCCCGGAGTAGATGTCGCGGTGAAAGAGAACGCGGCTGCCGGCCGGAAGCGATTGCAGGAGGGTCGCCGCTGCAGCCATGCCGGAGGCGAAGGCGAGCGCGCCGCTTGCAGGGCCGCCCCCCTCGATCGCGGCCAGCGCCGCTTCGAGGCGGTCCTGGGTGGGGTTGCCCTCGCGCTGGTAGAGCCGGCCGTAGAGCGGCTCCGACTCCGGGCCGTGAAGGAAAGTGGTGGAGAGGTGAATTGGCGGAGCGACCGCACCGGTCTCCCGGTCGGCCTCCGCGCCGGCGTGCACGGCGACGGTCTCGAAGCGCATGGCGGGGAGCTTATCGCCCGCGGGGGGGCGCGCCGCGACCGCCGCCCTTCCGCCGGGGCCGGCCTAGGTGCCCTTGGCCTCGTCGCCGAGCATGCCGAACTGCTCGAGCAGCGGCTTGTCGTACTGCACCTTGGCCTCGCGCTTGCGCTGCTCGATGATCGAGCCAAGGAGGCGGTTGACCTCGTTGCGCTCGAGCGTCTGCCGGGTCTGGAGGCGCTCGGCCGCGAACGCCGCGGCGTCGAAGCCCTTGCGTGCGGTGATCTCGAACAGCACCGCTCCCTGGTCGGTGAGCAGCGGAGTGCCGACATCGCCGACCTTGCCCGCGAGCGCCGCAGCGATCACCGGACGTGCGTCGCCGAGACCCTCGATGGTGCCTTCGCGGCCGAACTCGCCGCTCTCCTTGACTTCGACGCCGAGCTCCTTGGCGACGTCCGCCAGGGTCTTGCCCGAGGCGAGCGCGCCGCGGGCCTGATTCAGACGGGCCAGCGCGAGCTCGCCCGCCTTGGCGCGCAGGGCCGCCGGCCGGACCTTGGACTCGACCTCGGCGAGCGTCGGCATCCGCGCCGGGCTCTCGGAGACCAGCTGCAGGATCGCGAAGCCGCGGGCGATCTTGATCGGGGTCGACGTCTTGCCGGTCTCGAGCGCGAAGGCGGCAGAAGAGAACGGCGTGCCGCGGCCGATGCCGGCCACCACCTCGTCGACGCCGAACGGCGGCGTGGTGATGAACATCACGGTGTCGTTGTCGGCCAGCGCCTTGAGCTGCGCCTCGCTGGTGAGCTTCTCGGCGGCGATCTTCGCCGCCAGCTCGTTGGCCTTGGCCTGCGCCTGCGCCTCGGCGCGCTCGGCGGCGAGGCGGGCGCGTACCTGCGGCTCGGCCTCGGCGAACGGCCGCTGGCCGGCGGGACGCTTCTCGAGGACCTGGATCAGGTGGTAGCCGAAGCTGGTCTTGATCGGCCCGACGAGCGATCCAGCCGGGGCGCCGAACGCGGCCTCCTCGAACTCCTTGATCATCCGGCCGCGGCCGAAGAACCCGAGGTCGCCGCCGCGCGTCTTCGAGCCCGGATCGTCCGAGAGCTCGCCGGCGATCTTGGCGAAGTCCTCGCCGGCCTCGACCCGCTTGCGCGCGCCCTCGAGCGCGCTCCGAGCCGCCTCGTCCGTGCGCTTGTCATCCACCTTGAGCAGGATGTGGCGGGCGTGAACCTGCTCCTCCTGCTTGAATTCGTCGAGGTGCGAGTTGTAGTAGCCCTCGAGGTCGGCCTTCTCGATCGTCATCTTGGCGCGCGTCCGCACCGTGTCGACCAGCAGATAGTTGACGACGCGCTGCGGCGGCAGGCGGAAGTCGTCGCCGTGGCGCTCGAAATAGCTCGCGACCTCGGCCGGCGAGAGCGTCGCCTGCGCCTGGAAGCCGGAAGACGGGAGGACGAGGTAGCGAACCGCGGCGCGCTCGGCCTGAGCGCGGTAGGCGCGCTCGACGTCGGCGTCCGAAACCACCAGGCTCGACGAGAAGATCGCGTTCAGCTTGGTGAGCACGATCTGCCGGCGCATCGACTCTTCGAAGTCCCGCACGGTGTAGCCGTTGGCGCGCACGAAGCGCTTGTACGTCTCTTCGCCGACGAAACCGCCGCCGGAGTCCTTCATGCCGGGGATCTCGAAGATCGCTTCGCGCACTTCCGCATCCGAGGCCTCGAGGCCGCGCTCGGTGGCCTCGTTGAGCAGCAGCCGCTGGTCGACCAGGCGGTCGAGCGCCTGCAGGGGGAGGCGCAGCTGCTTGGCGATCTCAGGGGTGAAGTTCTCGCCGAAGGCCTGGCGATACTGTCCCTCGAGCTGGCGGTACTGGCGTTCGAACTCGGCGTAGGAGATCTTGTCGCTGCCGACGGTCGCCGCCGAAGCGCGCGCACCGGTCCCGCGCGAGAGGCCGCCGCCGAAGTCGACGAAGACGAAGGCGATGAAGATGAGGATGACGACCCACAGGATCCAGGAGAGGTACTTCAGGTTGTCGCGCAAGACCTTGAGCATGGAAGACTCCAGAGGCACGGGCGGGAAGCACCCGCGCAAGAACGTTTAAAGATAGCAAGCCGCGCCGAGGGCCGGCAACCGCCGGCTACCCGCCCGGCCGGCCGGCTGCGCTCGCCCGTGCCGCCGGAGCCTGCGGAGCGGGTCACGCCCACGCCCGTAACTTCAAGTAGAATCAGCCCCTTCGCCATTCGAAACGGCGTCGAAGTATCGCCCCGCAGGCGATCGCCGGACCGCGAAGGAGGAGCGCCAGGTGCCGTCCAACCCACCGAAGAAGAACACGCAGGGCTGGTACACCGTCTCGGTGGACACGCTGCGCGGTGCGGTGATCCTGGTCGCATTCGCCGCCCTGGCGCTCGCCGGCTACCACCTCTATCGCGAGTGGGGAAAGAAGGCGCTCGAACAGGAGGCCACGTCGCTGCTCTCCGAGATCGAGCTTCTCCTGACGCGCGCCGACACCGAGAAGCCGGCCGGAGCGTTCGTCGAAGAGCTCGAGTCGGCGCGACGCGGCTACGGCGCGTCATCGGAGGCCTTCGCCGCCGGCGAGTTCGCGACCGCGGTCAGCGAAGGTCGACGAAGCCGCGCGCTGCTGCTCGCCATCCTCGACTCGACGGCGGCACGGGCTTCGACGGGGGAGGCCCAGTTCATCGCCGTGCAGGGTAGCGTCGAGGTGCGCCACGGCGAACGCGGCGAATGGGAGGAGGCGCGGACCCGCGTCGTCCTGCAGTCCGGCGACTACGTCAAGACCTCGGTCAACGGCTCCGCCGAGATCGTCTTTCTCGACGGCACGCTCTACACCGTTCGCCCGAACACTCTCTTCCTCGTCACCCGCCAGCCGAGCTCTTCCGGATCGCCGGCCGAACAGACGATCTCGATGGAGTACGGCTGGGTGAACCTCAATACCGCGCAGCGCGGCGGTCGCGTGACGACGCCGCGCGCCGAAGCGCTGGTGGGCCGCGAATCCGATGTCGTGGTCTCCTACGACAAGACCTCCTCCACCGGCCGTTTCTCCGCCTTCCGCGGCTCGCTCGAGGTCGCCTCCGAGGCCGGCCTCAAGCGCACCGTGGGCGAGCTCGAGCAGGTGGTGCAGACCGGCGACCTGCTCTCCGATCCGCGGCGGCTGCCGACCTCGCCCGAGCCCGAGCGTCCGGACGACAACATCGAGCTCTCGCTGGCCTCGGTGAAGACGCTGGTGCTGTCCTGGAAGCCGGTCAACCTGGCTTCGCGCTACGCTCTCCAGGTTTCGCGCAATCGCCTGTTCGTCGACAACATCATCGACGTCAACGCGCGCACGAAGACCGAAGCGACCCTGGGCCTGCAGGCCGAGGGGACCTTCGAATGGCGCGTCGCGGCGATCGGCCGCGACGGCCTCCAGGGTCCGTGGAGCGCCGCGCGCACGTTCCGCGTGCTGGCCGCTGAACGGCCGGGAGAGAAGGGCGACAAGACTCCGCCCGAGCTCGTGGTCGACCAGGTCCAGGCCTATGGCAACATCTTCATCGTCGCCGGCCGTACCGAAGCCGGCGCGACCCTCAAGGTCAACGGCGAACCGGTGGCGGTGGCCGCGAACGGCACCTTCACCAAGACCGTTCTCGTCTCCCAGGAGGGCTGGAGCCTGCTCGAGCTGCGCTCGGTCGATTCCTCGGGCAACGAGGTCACGGTTCGTCATCGCGTTTTCGTCGAAACTCTCTGATGCCCTCCCGCTTCACGACTCACTGACCCAGAAAGAACGCCATGCCCTTTGGTTCCATGTTCCGCTATTTTTCGAACGATCTGGCGATCGACCTCGGCACCGCCAACACCCTCGTCTATGCCAGGAATCGCGGCATCGTCGTGCGCGAGCCGTCGATCGTCGTCCTCAACAAGCTCACCAACCAGATCGAGGCCGTCGGCGCCGAGGCGAAGGAGATGCTCGGTCGCACCCCCGGCAACATCGAGTCGATCCGGCCGATGAAGGATGGAGTGATCGCCGACTTCGAGGTCACCGAGCGGATGCTCGGCTACTTCATCAAGAAGGCGCACGGCCGCAAGATGTACGTTCATCCGCGCATCGTCATCGGCGTCCCCGGGGAGATCACCCAGGTCGAGAAGCGCGCGGTGCGCGACTCGGCGCAGAAGGCAGGAGCCTCCGAGGTCTACCTCGTCGAGCAGGCGATGATGGCGGCGATCGGCGCAGGGCTGCCGATCACCGAGCCCTCTGGCAACATGATCGTCGACATCGGCGGCGGCACGACCGACATCGCGGTGATTTCGCTCTCCGGAATCGTCTACTCGCGCTCGGTGCGGGTCGCCGGCAACGAGATGGACGAGGCGATCATCAACTACCTCAAGCGCAAGTACAACCTGCTGATCGGCGAGCGCACCGCCGAGATCATCAAGTGGGAGTTGGGCTCGGCCTTCCCGCTCAAGGATCGCCTGACGCTCACCATCAAGGGCCGGGATCTCGTCGAGGGCATCCCGAAGGAGCTGGTGATCTCGGACGAGGAGATCCGCGAGGCCCTGGCCGAGACCGTGAACGTGATCGTCGACGCGGTTCGCATGGCGCTCGAGCGGACGCCGCCGGAGCTCTCGGCCGACATCATGGACAAGGGGATCGTGCTGTCGGGCGGCGGCGCCCTCCTGCGCGCCCTCGACGAACGCATCCGCTCGGAGACCGGACTGCCCGTGGTCCAGGCGGAGGATCCGCTGGCCTGCGTCGTGCTGGGCACCGGGCGCGTGCTCGAGGACATGCACCTGTTGCGCAAGGTATCGATCCGCTGATCGAGACCGTGCGATACCGCGATCCGCTGAGCGACCCCGTCGAAAGCACCGTTTCGCCGTGAGCCCGGGCCGTGTTCGCCTGCTCTTCATCGTGCTGCTGGTCGGCCAGCTCTTCCTGATCGCCGCGCAGGAACCCGACCGCAGCGGCGCCGGAAGCCTGCTCGAAGGCGCCGCCCTGCGCAGCCTCGGGCCGTTCGCGCGCGCCGTGAATGCGGGCTCCCAGGGCCTGTCGTCGGCGCGGGAGGGGCTGCGGCGGCGCGACGATCTGGCGGCGGAGAACCGCGAGCTGCGCCAGGAGGTGCTCGAGCTGCGCCGGCGCGAGCTGCGCATGGCGGGGCTGGAGCAGGAGATCGAAGGCCTGTCGAAGACGCTCGCCTTCCAGCGCCGCCATGCGACGGCGTTGCGCATCGCCGAAGTGGTGCATGCCGACTACAGCTCCTGGCTGCGCTCGCTGGTGCTCTACGTCGGCGCCGGCGCCGCGCGTCGCAACCAGCCGGTGCTCTCGGACGACGGCCTCGTCGGTCGCGTGATCCGGGTTGCCGGCGCCTACGCCAAGGTGCAGCTGCTGACCGACCGCGCGGCCTCCGCCGGTGTCCAGCTGCAGCGCTCGCGCCGCCAGGGGGTGGTGCGCGGCTCGTCGCCCGGGGAGCTCCTGCTCGATTTCATCCCGCGTCAGGCCGATGTCGAAGTCGGCGAGACGGTGCTCACCGCCGGCATCGACGGCGTCTACCCGCGCGGCATCCGGGTCGGAGTCGTCGCCTCGGTCGAGCCCGGCAGCGAGGTCTTCCATCGCATCGTGATCAAGCCGGCGGTCGACTTCTCGCGCCTGTCGTTCGTCTATCTCCTGGAGGGCGAGCTGGTGCCGCCCGAGCTTCTGACGGAGGGCGACAGTGCAGTTCCTTAAGTTCGTCGCCGCGCTCGCCGCCGCCGCCCTGCTGCACTTCGCCGGCGCCCGCCTGCTGCCGGACTTCTCGCTGGCGGTCGATCTCTTCCTGCTGGTGGTGGCGCTCGAGGCGCGGCACGGCAGCCCGGTGGCCGGCATGTTCGCCGGGCTCGCAGCGGGGATGCTCGCCGACGGCCTGTCGGGCGGGCCTTTCGGGCTCTACGGCTTCGCCAACACCGCGGTCGGCTTCGGCATCGCCCGCGCCGCGCAGCAGCTGGTGGTGCAGCGCACCACGAGTCTCGCCGGCGTCTTCGCCGCCGCCGCCGCCGCGCAGCAGGCGATCCTCGCCGCGCTGGCCCTCGTCTTCCGCGATCACGCCGAGCTCCCCGATCCGCTCTGGCTGCTGGTCAAGGTGGCGACCACCGCCTTCCTCGGTGTCGCCTGGACCGCCTCCGCCAACGCCCTCGCCAGCCGCCTCAAGTTCCGCCGCGCCAACCGCGCGACGAAGATCCAGCTCCCGGGCTGACGGCATGGTCCCGGCGAATCCTCGGGCAGGGAACTGAGGCTCGGCAGCGCGATGCGGGTCGGAGAACACAAGGAAGCTCTGGTCGCGCGGGTGCGCGTGCTGGCGGGGGTGGTCGGAGTCTTCCTCGCCATGATCGCCGGGGCGTTCTGGTACGTGCAGGTGGTGCGCGGCAGCTACTACCGCGATCTCGCCGAGAACAACCGCCTGCGCAAAGTGGCGATCAAGGCTCCGCGTGGGTCGATCTACGATCGCAACGGCCGGGTCATGGTCGAGAACCTGCCGAGCTACAACCTCCTGCTCGACCGGAGCCGCGCCGCCGACTTCACCTCCAGCCTGGAGTTCGCGGCGCCGATCCTCGAGCGGCCGGCGGCCGAGCTCAAGGCCCTGGTCGATCGCTATCGTGGCCTTCCCTCCTTCCAGCCGGTGCTCCTCGGCGAAGGTCTGACGCTCGACCAGGTGGCGCGCTTCGAAGTCGAGCAGCTGATGCACCCGGAGTTCGTGGTCGATGTCTCGCACCGCCGCCTCTACCGGCTCGGCGTGCAGGGAGCGCACGTCCTCGGCTACCTCGGCGAAGCGCGCCCCGAAGAGCTCGCCGATCCGGCGAAGAGGCTGAAGAGCGGCGACTGGGTCGGCCGCCGCGGCATCGAGCTCGAGTACGATTCCCGCCTGCGCGGCGAGGATGGCGAGCGCGTGGTCGTCGTCGACAGCCACGGCCAGTCGGTCGAAGAGCTCGGACGGGAGGTCGGACGGCCGGGCGGCGCGCTCACCCTGACTCTCGACGCCGGCCTGCAGCAGGAGGCCGAGCGCCAGCTCGAGGGCAAGGCCGGCGCGGTGGTGGCGCTCGATCCCCGGAACGGCGAAATCCTGGCGCTGGTCTCCGCCCCGGGCTACGACCCCAACCTCTTCACCCGCCGCCTCGAAGTGGCCGAGTGGCAGCAGCTCATCCAGGACCCGCTCCTGCCGCTGCAGAACCGCGCCCTGGCGAGCGCCTATCCCCCCGGCTCGGTGTTCAAGATGGTCATGGCGGCAGCCGGGCTCGCCGAAGGGGTCGTCACGCCGGAGGAGGGCGTCTTCTGCAGCGGCACCAAGACGTTCTACAAGCGGCCGTTCCACTGCTGGAAAGCAGGTGGGCACGGCTTCATGAACCTCGAGTCGGCGCTGAAGAACTCCTGCGACGTCTATTTCTACACCCTGGGTCAGAAGCTGGGCATCGAGCGCATCGCGCGCTACGCGCGGTTGTTCGACTTCGGCCAACCCTCCGGCATCGACCTCGACGGCGAGAAGCGCGGGCTGGTTCCGGACGACGCCTGGAGCCAGCGCCAGCGGCGCCACCCGTGGTACCCGGGCGAGACGATCTCGGTGGCGATCGGGCAGGGGGCGTTGCTCGCGACGCCGGTGCAGATGGCGGTCATGGCGGCCGCCTTCGCCAACGGCGGCTATCTGGTGACGCCCCACCTGGTGCGCGGCGACGACAGCCATCCGCCGCGCCGCATCGACCTGCCGTCCGGTATCTTCGAGCCGATCCGTCGCGGCATGTGGAAGGTGGTCAACGACGGCGGCACGGGCGCCTCGGCCCGGGTCGCGGGAGTCGAGATCGCCGGCAAGACCGGCACCGTGCAGGTAGTGGCGCACACCGCCTTCGAGGATTCGAGCCTCCGTCCGTACGAGGAGCGCAATCACGCCTGGTTCGCCTCGTTCGCTCCGTACAACAATCCGACCGTCGTGATCGTGGTCTTCCTCGAACACGGCGGCCAGGGGTCGCGTGCCGCCGCGCCGGTGGCAAAGGTTCTCTATGAAAAGCTCTTCCGGCCAGATCTCCGCCCCCCTCCCGCTTCCTGACGCGCGCCCGCGACTCGAGCACCTGGCGACGATCCGCTGGGGGCTGCTCGCCGCGGCGCTCGCGCTCTCGGGGCTGGGGCTCGCCACCGTCCACAGCGCCTCGGCGGAGCTGGGCACGGACTACTTTTCGCGCCAGCTCGTCTGGGTCGGTGTCGGCCTCGTGGCGATGGTGATCACGTTCAGCTTCAACTACCACACGCTGCTCGGCTTCTCGCTGCCGCTCTATATCCTGGCGCTGGTCACCCTGGCCCTGGTGCTGGTTCTGGGCTACGAGGCGGGCGGCGCGCAGGGCTGGTTCCGCCTCGGCTCGGTCGGTCTCCAGCCATCGGAGTTCGCCAAGCTGGTGACGGCGCTCTATCTCGCGCGCTATCTCGCCGCGCCCTCCACGCGGCAGCTGCCGCTGCGCCAGATCTTCACTGCCGTCGCCCTCGTCGGGCTGCCGATGATCCTCATCGTCCTCGAGCCCGACCTCGGCGGCGCCGCCATGTTCGTACCGATGGCGGCGGGGATGCTCCTGGTGTCGGGCGTCCGCCTGCGCATCCTGCTCACCACCTTCGCCATCTGCCTGGTGGCCGGAGGCCTGATCTGGAGTCTGGGAATGAAGCCGTACCAGCGCCAGCGGGTGCTCACCTTTCTCGCCCCCGACACCGATCCGCTGGGAGCGGGCTACCAGGTGCGGCAGTCGAAGATCGCCGTCGGCTCGGGCGAGCTCACCGGTCGCGGCTACGGCCAGGGGACGCAGAGCCAGCTGCGCTTCCTGCCGGCGCGTCACACCGACTTCATCCTCTCGGTGCTCGCCGAGGAGTGGGGTTTCGTCGGCGTCGGCACGGTGCTGCTGCTCTATGCCGCCTACCTCGCCAATCTCGCGGCGGTGGCGATGCGCGCCCAGGACCGCGCCGGGATCCTTCTCGTCGTCGGTCTCGGGAGCACCTTCGCCTTCCACGTGCTGTACAACTCGGCGATGGTCATCGGCCTCGTGCCGGTGACCGGCATTCCGCTGCCCTTCCTGTCCTATGGCGGCTCCTTCACCCTGCTCAACTTCATCGGCCTGGGGTTGATCCTGGGCGTCGACTACCGGCGTTTCGCCAACCGTTGAAGCGCGGCAGTTCGTCGCCGGAGGCTTGAAAACGGGGCTCTTCCGGCCCGCCTGCGGTTAAGATCGCCGCCGGAGGTCCCCGTGGCCCACAAGATGCTGGTCGAGAGCGATCCACACGAGACCCGCGTAGCGGTGCTCGAGGAGGATCTGCTGACCGAGATCTACCTCGAACGCCGGTATCACCGCGGTGTCGTCGGTAACGTCTACAAAGGCCGGGTGTCGCGCGTGCTGCCGGGCATGCAGGCGGCGTTCGTCGACATCGGCCTCGACCGCGACGCCTTCCTCTACGTCGCCGACGTCTACCTGCCGAGCGAGAGTGACACCGAGGCGGCCGCTGACACCGTCGCCGGGACCCTCGGCGGCGGCCTGTCGGGGGACGAGGAGCTCGATCTCGCCGCCGGCCTGCACGACGACGACACGCTCTCCGGCACCCCCGCTCGCCCCGAGGCCGGTCCGGGACCGACCATCGACTCGCTGCTCAAGGTCGGCCAGGAGATCCTCGTCCAGGTCACCAAGGATCCCCTGCCGAACAAGGGCGCGCGGGTGACGACCCAGGTGACGTTCCCCGGGCGCTTCGTCGTCTTCCTGCCGACCGTGTCGCACGTCGGCGTGTCGCGCAAGATCGAGGACGAGGCCGAACGTCTGCGCCTGCGCGAGCTGCTCGAATCGCTGCCGCGCGGCGCCGGCGGTCCGGGCGGCGGCGGCGTCATCGTGCGCACCGCCGGCGAGGGGCGGAGCGCCGCCGACTTCTCCGCCGATCTCACCTACCTGCGGGCGCGCTGGGAGTCGGTGCGCAACCGCGCCGAGACGGCGGTCGCGCCGGCCCTCATGCACCAGGACTTCGACCTCGCGCTGCGCCTGGTGCGCGACCTGTTCTCGGCCGAGTTCTCGCTCCTGTGGGTGGACGGCGAGTCGACCTACGAGCGCATCGTCGAATTCCTCGACCAGGTGCAGCCGCAGCTGGTGTCGCGCGTCAAGCTCGACCGGGAGGAGCGCGGCCTGTTCGAGCGCTTCGGCATCGAGAAGGAGATCGAGGCGGCGCTCAAGCCCAAGGTCTGGCTCAAGTCGGGCGGCTACCTGGTGATCAATCCCACCGAAGCCCTGGTGGCGATCGACGTCAACACCGGACGCTTCGTCGGCCAGCACAACCTCGAGGAGACGGCGCTCGCCGCCAACCTCGAGGCGGTCGAGGAGGCGGTGCGGCAGATCCGTCTGCGCGATCTCGGCGGCATCATCGTGCTCGACTTGATCGACATGACCGACCCGGCGCACCGCGAGCAGGTCTTCCACGCTCTCGAGCAGGAGCTGCGCAAGGACCGCGGCAAGCACAAGGTGCTGTCGATCTCGGAGTTCGGGCTGGTCCAGATCACCCGCAAGCGCAGCCGCGCCAACCTCGAGCGTCTGCTCACCCAGACCTGCCCCTACTGCGAAGGCAGCGGGCGGATCAAGTCGGTGGCGACGATCTGCCTGTCGCTGCGGCGCGCGGCGCTCGCCCTGCGCGGCACGTTGATCTCGAAAGAGCTCCTGGTGCGCGTCCACCCCGACGTCGCGCGCATGCTGCAGCGCGAGGAGCGCGGCATCATCGAGGAGATCGAGCGCGAGCTCGCCGTCGGCATCATCATGCAGGCCGACGCCAAGCT
>CAZQTL010000032.1:0-2460 GCA_964595975.1 uncultured Thermoanaerobaculia bacterium
CCGACGAGCAGGTGAGCGACGTCGGCTGCTCGCTCAAGGCCTATCGCCGCGAGGTCCTCGCCGGCCTGCCGATGTTCACCGGCATGCACCGCTTCCTGCCCACGCTGGTGCGCTGGAACGGCGCCCGGCTGGCGGAGATTCCGGTCAACCACCGTCCGCGCCTCCACGGGACGGCGAAGTACGGCATCGGCAACCGGCTGTTTCGTGCCCTCGCCGATCTGATGGCGGTGCGCTGGATGCGGACACGCTGGATTCCGCGCGGCAATCTCGAGACGATCGAAGCGGGCACGGACCGCCCGCGATGAGCCTCTTCGAGCGCCTGGGGCTGCTGGTTCTCGGGCTGGTGCTCTTTCTGCCGGGGATCGGCGGCCGCGATCTGTGGAATCCCGACGAGCCGCGCTACGCCGAGGTCACGCGCGAGATGCGCGTCACCGGCGACTGGTTCGTGCCGCACCTGAACGGCAAGATCTACTCCGAGAAGCCGCCCCTCCTCTTCTGGGCGATCGCCGCCGCCTCGCTGGCGACCGGCGAGGTCGGTCCGGTCGCCGCCCGGTTGCCGTCGCTGGTCGCTGCAATCGCCACCCTGTTCTTCCTGTTCGGCATGGCGCGGCGCCTCTTCGACCGGCGTGTCGCCTGGTGGTCGGTCGCCATTCTCGCCACGTCGGGGCGGATCCTCTGGCAGGCGCGCGTGGGGCAGATCGACATGGTCCTGCTCTGCCTGGTCACGCTGGCGATGTACTTCTTCGTGCGCGGCTGGATCGAGCACCGGCCCGGGTTCTTCCGCCTCTTCTTCCTCGCCGCCGGCTTCGGGACGCTCGCCAAGGGTCCGGTGGCACTCCTCCCGCCACTCCTCTCGATCGTCGCCTTCGCCGTGCTCACCCGCGAACGCTCGCGCCTGCGCGAGATGCGCATCCCGTCGGGCCTGGCGCTCTGGGCCGGGGTCGTCCTGCTCTGGCTCGTGCCCGCCGCCGTCACCGGCGGCATGGGCTACCTCGAGACGCTGGTGATCAAGCAGAACGTCACCCGCTACGCCGATCCCTGGCACCACTTCCAGCCGTTCTATTACTACCTGACGACCGTGCCGGCGGATTTCCTTCCCTGGTTCTTCTTCCTGCCCGGAGCGCTCTGGCTCGGCTGGCGGCGAGCCACGGCCAACGAACGCCGCGGTTACCTCTTCGCCCTCTGTTGGGTGGCGGTGACGGTGCTCTTCTTCAGCCTGTCGCCGGCCAAGCGCACCGTCTACGTGCTGCAGATGTTCCCCGCCTTGGCGATGATCGTCGCCTGGTCGTTCAGCGAGATCGCCAACAGCTGGAACCGGCTGCGGCGCTTCGCCATCGTCCCGGCGGCGCTCCTCACGGTACTTTTCGGGCTGCTGCCGGCGGCCTGGTGGACGATGCAGCGCCTTCGCCCCGACCGCACCACGAAGCTCCTCGCCACGCTCGAGCCGCTCGGCCCAGGCCTGTTCTCCATCCTCGCTTTGCTCGTGGGGATGCTCTTCGCCGGCGCGCTCGCCGCCTGGTTCCTCGGCCGGCAGGGGCATCCTGGAAGGGTCGTGGGAGCGCTCGCTACAGGCATGGGTGTGGCGGGCGTCACGGCGGTCCTCCTCGTGCTGCCTCGTTTCGACCGCCTCAAGAGTGCCCGGCCGCTCTCCCAGAAGATCGTCGAGCTCGCCGCCCCGGCAGAGCCCTATGCGATCTACCCGCGGCTCGATCCGCGCTTCGTCTTCCACACCCGGCGCTACGCCGAAACGCCGAACTCGGAAGCGGAGCTCCGCGCCTTCGCCGAGCGCCCGGGGAGGGTCTGGCTCCTGATCTCGCGCTCGGCCCTTGCGAAGCTCGCCCCGCCCCTCGCCCTCGGCGAAGTGGCCCGCGACGAGGAGCGCGAAGACGGCTACGTGCTGCTGGCGACCGGCTACCCGAGTACCGGCACCGTCGCCGCGCACGATCCCGCGACGCGCTAACGTGCCGCGGCGGCTAGCCTTTCAACCGCTGCAGCCGCAGCGTCTCGAGGAGGACCGGTAGCACTGCGCGGTCCTTGTCGCGATTCGCGAAGCGCTTCGACTCGATGACGGCGTCGAGGTCGAGGACGCGGGCACGGCTCGATCCCAGATCGAGCTCCTGACTGCGGCCGAGCAGCGCGGAGTAGGTCCAGCCGTCGCCGATCTCGCGCATCAGGTCGACCTCGCCGAGTCGCGTGTGCAGGAGATGGAGGCGGAAACTCCGGAGCTTCGCGAGATCCGGAACCAGCCGCCTGCCGGCGGGGTCCTTGTAGGTGGCGTCGAGGTCGGCGCAGGCAGCGAGAACTCGCTCGAGGTTGTCCTCGCCGAGGTCGATGAGCAGGTCGACATCCTTGGTCAGGATGGGCGCCCCGGCGGCCACGGCCGCGACGGCGCCGACGACGATGAACCGCACGCCGTGCCGGTCGAAGACCGGCAGCAGCTCACTCGCCGCGAGCGGCAGC
>CAZQTL010000032.1:2560-25310 GCA_964595975.1 uncultured Thermoanaerobaculia bacterium
AACTCGAGGTCGCCCTCGAGGTAGTACGGCCCCATGATCTGCGGCGGCGCGAGGGTGGTGCTGAAATGGCTCATCGCGCTGCCGCTGATTCCCGTCGTCGGCGCGTACATTTCGACGTTGCCGGCCGGGGTCCAACCCGCGGTGAGGGTGCCGATGACCGTCGCAATTCCACTTCCGCTCCACTGCAGCTCGGGCCCGGAGGTCATCGCCGCCAGGCGCTGGCCGTTGGACATGTCCGGAAAGGCGGCGGGCGTGGCGCCGAAGCGGACGAGGTGCGCCATGAGGGCGTCGTCGTAGCCCAGGAGCTTGGCGCCGCTCGCCCGGCTCACCGCGGTGACGAAGCCGAGGCCGTGGGCGATCTCGTGCAGCGCCACCGGCAGAAACCAAACATCGCTCGGCGAGCCCAAGTCGCCGAGTCCGTAGTCGAAACCGTCGTTCCCGAGCACGCCCGGGCCATCGACGTTGGAATTGAACTGGACGTGGAGGTCGAGCTCGCCGGGATCGAGATCCATGCCGGCGAGCTTGTCGGCGAGCGCGGAGGCGTACCAGGTCCCCGCCCGCGGCGCGCCGGCGAAGTCGCGGAAGAGCCCGTCGGGCCCGCCGATGCCGAGCGTGATCGGCGACGAGCCGGAGATCGGATCGAAGCTCACGCCCACCCGGATCGGCACATCGCTGTCGAGCTGCTGCGACCAGACCTGCAGCGCGAACTCGACCGCGTTGAGCCGCGCCGCCCCGAGCGTCGTCGCCGCATTTCCCGACCGCGGCGTCCACGCCGCGTTGGAATTGAGCCCCTCGCCGGGGCCGTCCAGGTTGACGACCTCCACCGTGAAGCCCGCCTCGGCACGGCCGGGAAGGAAGCCGCCAACGACCGTCGCCAAGAGCAAGACGGCGCAGCACGGGCGTGCACCGCTCACGGCCGCACCTCCGCGGTCTCACCGCCATCGCCGGACGCCGGCTCTGGGGAGTCTGTCGCCGCAGCGGGCGCCCCTTCGCACGTGAGAACGATTCTGGCCTCCCGTTCCTCTGCCAGCAGCGCGCTCCGCAGCCCGCCGCGCAACCGCAACTTCACCCCGCCGGCGCGCACCGCGACCGCCTCCTCGCGCAAACCGAGCGCCGCGAGCTCATCGACCGCCAACGCCGCCGGCGCTTCCGCCCCTGCCCGCGCGGCCATCTCCCTCACCGTCGTCTCAGAAGGCGCCTCGAACCGCTTCGTCGTCTCGTTGCGGTACGCCACGCTCGGTTCGGACCCGGGGCTCGTCAGAGCAGCGTTCGCAGCGTTGGCGGCATTGGCGGCACCGGCCGCAAGAACCATCATCAGTTGAATTTTCGTCAGAACACTCATCGCTCTCCCCTTCGAACCGAGGTGTACCGTCGAGGCATCGCAACATCGCCCCACTCCGCCGAGACTGCCGCAGCTTCGAAGCGCTCCCGCGCGACCCCTTCGCCTCTAGGAGGACTACTCTGGCTTCCCTTCCCTGTGCGCGCGAATCTGCTTCCGAGAATTCATCGCTCGCTTGACCATTCCCTGCTCCAGCCCACCCGAGTCGCTCACTCCGACTGCGTCACCTAGATCCAAGAGCACCCGCACTGCTTCGGCAGAAAAGACCTTCGCGTTGATCTCAAGCGCCCGGAGGCCGGCCCCTGCTTTCGGTTCGATCCGCAGGCGAAGAGGTCCCGAAAATGACTGGAGATTCGCGAGAAGCGTGACCCTCGCAATCTCGGAGATCAGTATCGACTTTGACCCGCCAAGAAGACTCGTGAAGGTAACCGAGTCGTGAGAAACGCGGATTTCAAATCGCGCCAGCCAAATTGCGATAGCTAGCCAGAAGAGTCCACAAACAGCAGCGGGCCCAGCGGAGAAGTGATTCCCAGCCAACCACCTCCATGCAAAGTAAGCGCAGGGAATTGCAAACACGCAAAGCAGGATCGCAGACGAACCCCAGTCTGCCCGAAATTCCCGTTCCCGCTCGACTACTGGCAGCCGCATGATTCCTCGCTCCCTCCCATCAATTCCCCTCCGAGATTCCCTGCTTCAACGCCTACGACGGAACTCAATCCCACCTGGTACTCGTCGAACGCTCCCCTCGCCATGGTCAAGCCTGTAGAAGGCTTGATGCTACGAATACCTCTGTTACGAAGTCTTCCGAGAGTCGTCTTGAATACATGCCCCGCTCCACCTCGCGCCGTTCCGTTGCCAACGCTTGCAGCGCTGAAGACCCTCCCTGTAATTCCGCCGACTGCTGTGTTCAATGCGAGTCGCTCGAAGTCCCAGCGGCACTGCGTGCCGCTCTTCAGCGCCGCATCCTGGTTCATCGCGTCGGTGAGCAGCGCTCCAGCCGCGCCGCCGGCCACAGGTCCGAAGTAGAGTGTCGCAATCCCACCGATTGCACCTCCTAGCGTGGCACGTCCAAGTGCAGCCCACCCGCCCCACTCCCCAGCGATCAGGTCAGAGAAGAGTTGCGTCCCAGCGCCAACGAGCGCACCGCCGACGAAGAAGGCAGCATCATCCCATCCTGCATAGAGACCGGTAACATCTAGCGCATTCACCGGGTCCCCAAGGACGTAACCGTACAGATTCGAGATGCCACCGCCGAAACCAATCGGGTCCTTGGCCGCCCAGCGCCCGGTCTCGGCGTCATAGTCGCGCGCCCCGAATCTCGTCAGGCCCGTTTGAATGTCGTAGATCCCTCCCGCAAACCCGAAGGGCTGGAAGCCAGGGTTGGTGTCGAGTTGGATTCGGCCGAAGGCGTCGTAGTCGATTCTCTGGGCGATGGCGCCGGTAGCGGCGTTGACGACCAGGCGGACGCTGCCGAGGTGGTCGGTGAAGAGGCGGTAGGTGGCACCGGCCTTCACCATGTAGTCGGGGACGTTGCCCTTGGTGGCGTAGACGAACTGGCTGACGATGTTGCCGCTGCCGTCGAGCTCGGCGGCGGGGGCGAGCTGGCTCTGGTAGAGGAAGCCTTGCACCAGCGTGCCGTTCACCTTCTTGCCGACACGACGGTTCGCGGCGTCGATGACGTAGTCGATCGTGACCCCGGTCGGCAGGACCACCGTGCGGAGATTCCCCAGGACGTCGTAGGAGTACGTCGTGACGTCCGTGCCGTCGGTCTTCGTCGCCAGCTCGCCGTTCGCGGTGTAGGTGTAGGTCTTCGAGCCGTAGGAGAGGAGGCGGTCCTGGTCGTCGTAGACCGCCGTGCCGCTGCCCCAGCCGTCCGTCCAGGCGGTGCGGTTCGAGTTCGCGTCGTAGTCGTAGTCGGCGACGACCACACTGTCGCGCTTCACCTGATCGAGACGGCCCGCCGTGTCGTAGACGTATTCCCAGGCGTGCGTGACCCCTTCGACCGTCTCCGACTTCGTCGCGATCCGGCCGCCGTTGTCGCGCGTGGTGTCGAACGAATAGAGGTCCGTCGCGCCGTGCCGCGCCGTGTACGTATCGAGCTCGCCGAACCCGGTATACGTGAAGAGGTCCGTCGCTCCGGCGAGCGTCGTCCCGCTGAGGAAGCCGGTCGTGGCGCTGCGCGTCAGCGTCAGCGCTCCCGCCTGGGTCAGCAGACCGTCCAGGTCGTAGCCGAAGGTGACTTCGTTGGCGTCGTTGATCTTCCGCGACGTGAGCTCGAACGAGCTGTTGTAGCCCAACTGCAGCGACCCCGCGACCGGCCCCGTCCAGGTCACCGACTTCGGCAGCGAGCCGTCGTAGGTGAAGGCGAGGCTGCCGCCGTCCGGATCGGCAACCGAAGCGAGGTTCCCGGAGCCGGGCTGGTAGCCGTATTCGTAACTGCCGCGCGGCGTCACCATCGACGTCAGGCGACCGGTCACGAGGTCGTAGACCGAGTCGATCGTCTGCCCGTCGGGCCGCGTCACCAGCTCGAGCTGGTGGTCGAGGTTGTAGGTGAAGAGCGTCCGGTCCTCGGGCAGACCGGCCGCCGGCGGGTCGTAGACCGTCCCCTGGTCGGCATTGTCGTAGACGAAGCCGTGCTGCGGCCGGCCCGGCGGCGTGAGCGCAGTGAGGTTGCCGTTCGCGTCGTAGTCGAACTGGACGATCCGGGTGTCCGGCAACTTCTGCGTCAACACCCGGCCGACCGAGTCGTAGGTGAACTCCACTTCCCGCAGCAGCGGATCGCGGATCTTCCACAACAGCCCCTGGGAGTTGTAGGTGTAGAGCGTCTGCCGTGAACCCTGCGTGACCGTCGACAATCGACCCTGGGCGTCGTAGGCAGAGCTCACCGGCGCCACCCCAGGCGACAGCGCCTCACTCACTCGCCCGAAGAGATCGAACGTCGTCGTCCCCTGCCGGCCGAGCGGCGAAGTCGTCGTGAGCGTTCGTGCCGCTCGCGAGTAGAGCGAGGTCGCTGTCCGTCCGTTGACTGTAACCGAGTCCGAGATCGAAGCGACGTTCGCCGGATCGGCCGGATCGCCGTCGGGGTTGACCAGCGCCACCGAGCGCGACAGCGCCGTCGTCGAGGCCAGCCCGCCGGGGCTCGTCACGGTGAGCGCCGACAGCGTCGGCGCCTGCATACCGAAGCGCGGGTCGGGAACTTCCATCGCGGTCGCGATGGTACCGTCGGCGCTGGTGCTGGTGCGGGCGCCGGAGGGGGACTTGAGCGCCACCGAGGTCGTGCCGTCGGGGGCGGTCGTCGTCGTGCGCGTCTCGCCGGTCGGCAGCTTCTCGGTGAGGATCGTCGTCGTCCGGCCCATCGCCGAGCTCTTGGTGATGGTGTAGGTCGAGCCGCCGTTGTCGCGCGACAGCGCCGTGAAGCCACCGAGCGGGTCCTCGTCACGCTCGAGCCGGCCCTTGGCGTCGAACGTGAACTCCGTCAGGTGCCCGCGCGCATCCGTCATCGTCTGCATCAGCCCGTCGGCGTCGTAGGTGAACTGCACCTGCTCCGACTCCGGGTTCTCCACCGTCGCGAGGTAGCCGTTGCCGTCGTAGGTGAGCTCCGTCCGCTGCCCGAACGGCGCCACGATCGCCGTCGCGACGTGCCCGGCGTTGCGCTCGATCGTCGTGACGTTCGCGAAGGCGTCGGTCACCGACGTGGCGTAGCCCAGGGAGTCGTAGCCGAAAGTGAGCAGGACCTGACCCGTCTGCGCATCCTCCGTCCGCAGGTGCTTGCCGTAGCTGTCGAAGACGTAGCGCGTCCGGCCGTCCTCCGACGGAATCAGGATCACCTGGGAAGGCGTCGACGGCGGCTCGGGGAAGATGTCGTCGAAGGCGCGGATGCGGTTACTGCCGCGCTCGGAAACGAGGAGTCTGCCTCCGGGCAGCACCTCCACATCCGATGGACTCGAGAGCATCGCGGCGCGTACTGGCGTTCCTACCGGACTGGAACCAGCCGCGCCGGTACCTGCAGCACGGGAGAGAACCCCTTGACTGTCGATCCTCTGAACGACGTGATGGCTCGAGTCGGCAAGGAACAATTCCCCGTTCAGACTCAGCGACATTCCGGCGATCTTTCCCAGAAGCGCATTCGCGGCCGGACCGCCCTCACCCGAAAAGCCGCTGCAAACCCAATTGTTCTGACCGCAGGTCCCCGAGGCACACCTTCCGGCAACGAGTTCCAGAATGCCGTCGGGCCGGACCTTGAGAATGGAGCTGAACTGGTTCTCGCCCAAATCGGTGTCCGTTCGAGCCGCTACGAACAGCTCGCCCTCCGGGCTGAAAACCAACGAGACTACGTCGGGGGGCAAGTAGCTCGTCCTTGCCGGGGCTGTAACTCCCAGCGTCAGGAAGTCCGAACAACTCCAGCCCCTCCCTTCGACCACGTAGCTCCAGGTTCCGGCCTCGGGATCGACGCGGTAGATCTGACCTTCCAGCTGCATCGAAGTTCCGACGTAGAGTGCCCCATCGGGACCGATGGCGAGGCTCCGCGGGCTTTCGAGGAAGACCTGCGTGGCGGGCGTATCGCCGGGAACGCCCTCGTTCTGGTAGGCCCAGCCGAATACTGTCCCGATCCTTCCGGACTTGTCGATCCTTCGAACAATGTGCGCGTAAGGTTCGGCGACGTACAACGTGCCATCGGAAGCGACCGCGAGGCCGAGTGGCCACTGCAGGATTGCGTCGAGCGCGGCTATCCCTTCCGTGAGCAACGAGTGTTCGCCGAGGTCTGGGCAGACGGATCCCGCCACCCGCCGAATCGTTCCTCCCAAAGTGACGTGCCGGATCTGGCAAGTGTCCTGATCGATGAAGTAGAAGCCTTCGGAACCGGAAGGCTCCCGAACCATCGCGATCGGTTCTGCGAGAGTCGCTTCCGAAGCAGGACCTCCGTCGCCGCCGGAGTCTCCCCAGCTCCCCGTCCCGGCGACCGTCGTGATGACCTGTACGCCCTCGGGCTTCCGCCAGGAGCCGTCGCCCAGGTAGAGGATGCCGTCGTGCGGGTCGTAGACGTGCTGCACCGAGAGACTCCAACCGCCCATTCGCAATGCGTCTCGAGCCTCCCAGACGCCGACTCGGCCGGTGTGGGTTTGCCAGAACGTCACTTCCTGACGGGTCGGATTGCCGCTGATCGGGGCCACGCCCGTGGCACCGAAGCACTCGTCACAGCCCGGTGGCACCTCGCCGTAGTTGGCGCCGTAGACGTAACCGACGCTGACCTCGTAGGGCTGTCTCCCCTGGAGCTCGCGGCCGTAGGCGTCCTTGCCATCCCAGCCGAAGTCGAAGCTCGCGCCGGCGCTGGGTGCCACGGAGTGCTCGAGGTGCTGTCCGGCGACATCGAGCTGCAAGTCGATCCGCTGCACATCTGGCGAAATCGCCGCGCCGGAAAGCGGTATCTCCAGTTCGAAGGCGGTCTTCCTCCCGCGTACGCGGTCGCTCTGATAGTGCAGCGTGATCGGAGTTCCGGACACCGGCAACACTTCGCCGAGCACCTGGTTCTCGCACTCGATGATCGAGCCGCCGTTCAGGCAGGGATCGGACTTCTTGCTCGAATCGCCGCCCTTCGGCGCCTCGTTCCGCGGTGGCTGCGGGTCGCCGCTGGCGATCCAGGGGAAGTTGAAATCGTGCGGGGTGAAGTGCTGCACGGGGACACGCCAAAGCTCCTGTCCGGCGACATAGAGCCCCGCGAGGGACTGGCGCTCCGCCAGCGTAATGCCCAGCGCGGCCAACTCGGGTGCCGTTCCCGGCAGGCCACTCCCCGTCAGATCGAGATCGGCGGCTCCGCCGGTGATTCCGAGGATCTTGATGACGGCGCCGTTCTTCTCGGGAATCCAGAGGTGCTTCTCGAAGTCGTAGTAGCCCGCGGGCACCACCGTGCCCACCGGGAAGCCGAGGAAGTTCTCGAGATAGACCGGCAGCGGTTGGCTCAGTTCCAGCGCGACCGCTCCAGCCGCTTCGACTTCGTCGGCCGAGAGTTCCACGGCATAGGTGTAGGCGGAGGTCGGCGGCAAGGTCGCAGGCATCGCCTTCGGGCCGGCGGCGCCGACCGTGTACTCGGTCGCGCGGACCGTGAGCGACCCAACGGCACTGGCCTGTCCCTCCGGGAAGCGCAGTGTCGCACTCGTCCCGGGCTGGAACAGTAGCGTCGCGCGCCGCGCACCATCGCTGTCGCTGACCGTCGTGCCTCGCGCGACTTGCGCCGCGCTTGCGGGCCCGGCCGTGATCACCGTCGATGCGGCATCTGCTTCGAGAAGGAGGACATCCTCCAAGGAGGCCGTCTCCCCCCACGCCAGATCGATCTGTCTTTCGGCGCTCAAGCGGCCCGGCATGCCGAAATGCACGATCACAGCTCCGCCACCCAGGACGGCGATGTCGTAGCGACCATCGGCGCGGGTCAGGGACAGGCCCATCTCCGGCTGCCCCGGTAGCGACACACGCACCGCCCCGATACCCTGACCCGCTCGATCGGTGACCCGCCCGCGCAGGAGCGACACCCGCCGACAGTCGATGGCGCCGATCGCCACCCCGCGCTGGAGGTTCGTCGCCGGGTCCGTCAGGAAGGCGAGCTGGGCACAGAGCCCCGATGCCACGGTTCCGTCGAGGGTGGGCGCAACTGTGGCCGGCTCCGGCGGCAGAGCCGGAGTGCCCGGGACCACCAGAGTCCGCGGCTCGCTGGCGTTGCCGAGGTCGTCGAGCACCGTCAGGCTGATGCGGTCTCCGCCCTCGGCTCCGACGAGAGCGCTGAATGAGCCCGAGCCCGAGACGGCAGACTCGACCACGACTCCGGTGCTCCCATTGCGGTAGCGGATCCTGAAGCCGGAACCCGTCTCAGGCGAGGCCCCGGCTGCGCCGGAGACCAGGCTCGAGCCGGCGGCAGATACGCCCACAGTGACCAGTGCGGGCACCACCGGCGGCGGTGCGAGGCGATCCAGTGTCACCGTGACCGGGAGATCCGAGACGTTGCCGGCGAGGTCTTGGGCGTGGAGAACGAAGCTGTTCGGCCCTTCGTCGAGCGGCACCGGGCCATGAACAAAGGTGAGGTTCGGCTGAACGACGACGGACCCGCCATTCAGAGTCAGAGTCGCGGCCTCGTTCAACCTGCCGACGAACACCACTGCCGGTTCCTTCGTGCGGGATCCGGAGGTCGGTGACTGCAGCTGGATGATGGGTGGAAGGATGTCCGCGCCAGACGTGGTGGCGTACCGTGACGTGGCCGTCTGCGAACGGTTTCCTGCCCGATCCGCGATGCTCGCCGTCAGCGTCACGACCGGCGCCGGCGTGACCGGCACCGTACAGCGCAGCCAGGGAGCACACGACTGGCAGGTGACTGCAATCGGACCTCCATTGGCGAACATCTCGATCGAACCGGGATCGGCCCCGCTCCCCAGGTCGCCGACCAGGAGCTCGACCTGAGAGCTCAGCGGATCGAAGAAGCTGCCATCCTCCGGCGTCGCGAAGGCGAGCTGGGGCGCCTCGTCGTCCCGGATCACACGCAGGACCCGCTGGGTCGGATTCCCGACCAGGTCGGTGGCGACGATCGTGAAGCGGTTCCAGCCCTGAGCCAGCGTCACCGGGCCGAACGAGAACTCGTGCTGGGCGTTCAGGGTCGCGCTCGTGCCGTTGATCGACAAGGAGCCGGCCTCGTCGAGCGAGCCGGCGATCGTCACCTGTGAAGCCGGCGTCGCGGCGCCCTCCGCCGGGCTGGTGATGATCAGCACCGGCGGGGTGAAATCGAGCGACAGCGTGATCGCGACCTGCGCCAAGGGAGAGAGGCGCTGGGCATAGTCGCGGACGGTGGCGGAGATCGTCACCGGACCCAGCGGCAGATCGGCCGTCGGTTCGCAGGTCGCGCCGCTGCCGTTCGTCTGGCAGGTCGCAGCGAACGGCGTGCCGTTGGCCTGCCAGACCAGCGTCTGCGGATCGACCCCGGAGCCGGCATCGGAATAGGTGACCTGCAGGTTCGGCGTGCGGTCGTTCAGGATCACACCGTTCAGCGGCGCGGTGATCGCGAGGGTCGGCGCCGCGGTATCGACCGTGAAGCCGATCGTCGCCTCACCCCGGTGGCCGGCGGAGTCCGTGATCGAAGCGGTAACGCTCCAGGCTCCCTCGGCGAGGGCGGCCGACGGGATGCAGGTCGCTGCCTGCGCGTCGAGCGGGCAGCTCCACTGCGCGCTCGCCGGGCCGCTGCCCGAGAAGAGGAAGCTCGAGGTCACGATCGCGGTGGAGCTGTCGCTGTAGGAGATCTCGATTCCGGCAGGCGAAGCGGTGAGGATCGCACCGTTCGCCGGCGAGGTGAAGACGACGGTGGGCGGCAGCGTGTCGACCGACACGGCGACCGCCGGCGAGGTGCCGACGTTCGTCGCATAGTCGCGGACCGAGGCGACGAACGACGCGGGACCATCCACCAGCGGGGACACGAGCTGGCAGTTCGATTGGCCGGCGGTCGAGGAGCAGGTCGTCGCCACCGGCGCGCCGTTCACCTTCCACTGCAGCGTCGAGGTGTCGACGCCCGACATTGTGTCGCTGTGAGTCACCGTCAGCGTCGGCGTCGCGGCAAGGAGCACCGAGCCGGCGACAGGCGCCGTGATCGTCAGCGTCGGCGGGCTGGTGTCGCCGCAGACCAGCGGCCGCTGCCAGCGCGCGATCGCCGGCGAGTCGAGGCCGCCGATCGTGGTGAAGCTGCCGCCCACCCAGAGCGAACGCCCGGTGGGCTCGTCCTGCTCGAGGAGAGCCAGCACGCTGTTGTTCGCCGCGCCGGCGCCCATCGCCTTCCAGGCGGTGCCGTTCCAGTCACCGAGGCGCAGGGCGGCCACGCTCCCGGCGAGGGTGAAGGCGCCGCCGGCGACGATGCGGTTGGTAGACCCTTCCTGCCGCGCAACCAGCGCTTCGACCGTGTTGTTCGGACTGCCACCGGTCGCAGCCGACCAGGCCGAACCGCTCCAGCGCGCGAGCTTCGACGCCGAAATACCGCCAGCGGTCGTGAACGTGCCGCCGGCGAGGAGCTGCGTACCTGTCGCCGGGGGCCAGGCCTGCAGCGCGTAGACGATGTTGTTCGTCCCCGTCCCGACGGCGCTCCAGGCCGTGCCATTCCACTTCGCGACGCGGTTGGCAGTGGCTCCGCCCGCCGTGGTGAAACTGCCGCCGGCGAAGAGCGCCGAGGTGCCACCGACATTCGCCGGAGTGAGCGCATAGACGGTGTTGTTCAGACCAGTTCCGAGCGCACTGAAGGCAGTGCCGTTCCAGCGCGCGACGCGGTTCGCCGAAACGCCGCCGGCGAGCGTGAACGTCCCGCCGACGAAGAGCGCCGGACCGCCGGCGTCCGTATGCACCGCGAGAGCCTCGACGACTCCGGCCGAGGCGCCGTTCATGACGCCGCCGCCGACCGGCGACCAGACCGATCCGTCCCATCTCGCCAGGCCGGTCATCGCGGTGGCGCCAGAGGCCGTAAAGGCGCCGCCGGCGAAGAGCTTCGGCATGCCGCCTTCGCTGTAGACCGCGAGGGCCCGCACGTCGCTGTTGAGGCCGGCGCCAACCGGTTCCCACGCGCTCCCCGACCAGCGCGCGATCCGGTTCAGGGTCTTGCTGCCGGTGGTGACGAACGTGCCTCCGGCGTAGAGCGCCGCGCCTGTGCCGTCGTCGAAGAGCGCGAGACTGGCGACTGCGCCGGTCAAGTTGCTGCCGAAGACGGACCAACCTTCGCTTCCCCACCGTGCCACGCCGCGCGCCGCGACGCCGTTCGCTGCGCTGAAGCCCCCGCCGACGACCAGCCTCCCCTCGAACGGGATCATCGACATGCCGCCGGTACCCGTTCCGGTGAGCCCCGCGCCCAGCGGGAGCCAGTCGGAGCCGTTCCACTTCGCGATGCCATGGAACTGCGTCTGGCTCGCGCCGGTGAGGGAACCGGCGGCGAAAAGGGCGGGGCCCGTTCCGTCATCGAAGACGAACAACGACTGCACGCCCGAGGGCTCAGTCAGGGAAGTGAAGACCGTCTCGAGCCCATCTCCGAGCGGAGCCCAGGACGCGCCGTTCCAGCGCGCCAGGCTATTCGCCAATCCAAGACCCGACCCGGCGCGCCCGAAGAGGCCACCGACCACGAGCTCGGGTCCGTCGCCGCTGTCGAAGACCGCCATCGACGAGACGAGGCCGGTCGAAACGACCCCTTGAGGGCTGCGAATGCCGATCCCCTCCGCCAGCGGGGTCCAGGATGTGCCGGTGAACCTGGCGATACTCCTTGCCGGAACTCCCCCGATCGAAGTGAAGTACCCGCCGGCGAAGATTGCCGGGCCGCTGCCATCGTCGTAGATCGAGAGGGCCTCGACTCTGCGGCCGCTGGAATGGCAGGCCGGTCCCGGTGCCCCTGCCCAGGTCACTCCATTCCACCTCGCCGCGAGGTCCGCGGGAACTCCCCCGGCGGTGAGAAAGTCGCCGCCGACGAAGAGTGCCGGTCCGCTGGCATCGACTCCCGACCGCAGGGCGTAGACCGACCCCGCGACGGGCGCCAGACAGAGGCCCGTGCTCGGGGAAACCAAAGAGGTCGTCACGCCGCCGCCGACCGCGCTCCAGGCCGTTCCATTCCATTTCGCGAGGCTGTTCGCTGCGACTCCACCGGCTGAGGTGAAACTGCCTCCGGCATAGAGCGCCGGGCCTGTTCCGTCGTTGAAGACCGCCAGGGCCCGGATCAGACCCATCGACGTCCCGCTGACTGTCCCGAGCGGCGAGGGGATCCACTTGCTGCCGGTCCACTTCACCAGGTCATAGAAAGTGCCACCTTGAGACAGCAGATTGTCACCGGCCGCGAAGAGCGTCGGTCCTGAGCCCTCGTCGAAGACAGCGAGGGCGAGGATTCTCGAGCTCAGGTCGACCTGCGAATCGAGGAGACCCGAGACGAAAACGGGGTCGCAGGCCGGCCCGAGAACGATCGTCCCCACGGCCGTCGTGCCGCCGATCACCGGAGCCACACCGTTGGCTGTTCCCAGCAGCAAGCCGGCTGCGTCGTCCAGTTCGGCCACGACGGTCAGCGAATTCCGGCTGAGCAAGGCGGGCACCGTGAGCGTAAACGTGCCGTCGGCGGCCGCGAACGCGTCTATCCCCGAGAATCCGAGCAGACGCACTCTGGCGCCTGTTGCCGCCCCTCCCGCGGCTCGCTGCACCGCGCCGGTGAGCGTCGTCCCGGTGCCGCCCGCGGCAACGGCGACGACAAAAGACCGCTGCACGGTCGGCGAGAGATTTCCCGCCAGGTCGCGCACTCGCACGGCGAGTGCATTGGGGCCCGCCGGAAGTGGTGATCCCGGCATGCAGCGGGCACGCCCCGGGCGAACGACGCAGGCCCCCCCAGGCAAGGGCACCCCATTGAGCTCGACGTAGAGCGTCGCCGTATCGACCCCGGCGCCGGAGTCCTGGAACTCCAGATCGACAGCCGGCTGTGCCGAGGTCACGACCGCTCCCTGGCCCGGGAAGACGACCGCTACGGATGGCGCTATCGAGTCGCGCAGAAGATCGATCTGGAGTCGGCTCGAGAAAGCGTCGCGATCGGTCGCTTCGAGGACGAAGCTGTTGAGGCCTTCGTGCAATCCCACCGGCGCGCTCGAGAAGGTCCGAGCTGCCGTAACAGTCAGGTCGAATCCGTTGAGCGTCAGCGTCGCCGGCTCGTCGATCGAACCTGCGAAGATCACGTTGGCCGAGGGGGTGACCAGACTGGTCGGCGAGGTGACGGTGATAACGGGGGGTTGGTCGGCCGTGGAACATCCGCTCCACGACGGAGTCGTACCCCAGATCGCCAACTTCGCCGAGGGCTGGCCGTCGAACTCACCGAAGGCGCCCCCGACGACCATGCCCGGAGCGCCGAAGAAAGTCCCCGTCGAGAGCGCGCGCACCGGCGGGGCATCGGCGCCGAGACCCAGATTGACGTTGAAGAACGGGTACTCGCCTCCGCTGAAATTCGATCCTGAAACGGAGGCGCAATAGGAGGCGTAGTCGCCTCCCACGATCAGTTGCGGGGACGTGGCCGAGCGCCCGTCATCGAGCACCTCGAGAGCGTAGACCACGCCGTCGATCGGCGTCGTACCGACCTCGCCGAGAAAGCGGTTCTTGAAGTAGCCGCAGCCTTCCGAGACTCCGCCGTCCCAGGAATAGCCATTCCAGGCCACGTAGCCGACGAAGTTGGCCGTGCCCGCGTGGTCGAAGGCCCCGCCGACATGGAGTCTCCCCGCCAGCGTTCGCAGCGCGTAGACCGGGCCATTGACGCCCTTCGAGCCCGCGGGTCCGACGTCACTCCAGTTGGCACCGTCCCATTCCTTGAGTATGCCCACGGACGGATACCCCTCGACGAGATAGCCCCCGCCCGCGAAGAGTTTTCCGCCGAAGGCCTCCAGTCCGTTGACGTCGTTCGGGCCGTTCAAGCTGGCCCAGAAGACGCCATTCCAACGGAAGACCCCATCTCCGGCGGCGTAGAGGTGGACGCCCGTTCCAAGATCCAGCCAAGCGAGGGTATGGATCTGGACGCCGATCGGTTCCCCGATCGTCGTCCAACTCGAGCCGTTCCACTTGGCGACTCTGCCCTCCGGTCCAGCGATGGCGTAGACGTCCCAAGCGGTTCCATCGAAGCCGCGAAAGACTTTCGTCCCGCCGTTCTCGAGCCCCTGCCCGGCCGGACTGACCGCGGTGCCGTCCCACCGCCCGATTCCTCCCCCGAGGCTGACACCGCCAGCTCGGTCGAGCCCCGAGAAGAAAATGGAGGATCCCGAGGTCTCTTCGAGAACAGCGACAGAATCGACGCTTCCCGTCGAATTGCTCGAGGGCAAGAGCGGCACGAAGGCCGCTCCATTCCAGGTCAGCACCGTATCCTCGCCTGGATTGGATCGTTCGACGACGGCGTAGAGCTTCGCTGGGCCCGCAAGGTCCGGCACCTCGAAGAGGGCATCCGCGACGCCGAGCGGCGCCGACCATGAGGTCCCGTTCCAGCGCCGGATGTGCACGCCCGGAGGACTGCCCGGAAGTCCGGAGAAAGCGTCCGCCGCATACAGGAACGTGCCGTCGACCGAAGAGTGGACGACCAGATGATGCTCGTCCGCAGTCAGCGGAGTCACGTTGATCCACGCGCCCGCGACGCGCTTCTGAAGGTACGAACCAGACGCTCCGGCATAGCTCCGGAAGAGCGCGGCACCCGAACCGTCGTCGAAGGCGACGAGATCCCCGGTCGAATAGTCGCCGCTATCGAGCGGTTCCCAGACGTTGTTCCGCAGCCGCAGTACCGGAACGCCGGAACCCCAGAGAAACAGCGACGTCCCTTCGAGATCGGCCAGAACCTCCATCCGAACGTAGCCGTTGAGAGCCTCCGTCGAAAAACCCCCTGCGACCTCCTCCCAGTCCTCCCCGTTCCACTTCGCAACGCGATTCGCTGCGACAGATCGGTCCGTCCCGGTCCAATCGGTCGAGCTCCCGACCGCAGAAAAATCGCCGGCGACATAAAGTGCAGGGCCGGTGCCGTCATCGAAGACGGCGAGCGCCTTGACCCGAGCGTTCACTCCGCGCCCAACTTCACTCCAGCGGCTGCCATCCCACTTCGC
The DNA here is from genome assembly GCA_964595975.1 of uncultured Thermoanaerobaculia bacterium. Classification (GTDB taxonomy): domain Bacteria; phylum Acidobacteriota; class Thermoanaerobaculia; order Multivoradales; family JAGPDF01; genus JAGPDF01. The sequence continues at coordinate 17,495 of CAZQTL010000032.1, forward strand.
CAGGTAGTCGGCCCATTCCGATCCAGCGATGGTGAACCTGCCGCCGGAATAAAGAGCCGGACCGGTGCCATCGTCGAAGACGGCGAAGCTCGAGACCGAGGGCTGCGAGCTGTGGTCGAGTCCTGCGCCGAGCTGCTGCCAACCAGCGACACCCCACCTCGCAACCTGACTTCTCGTTCCCTGAGGCGTGTAGTTGAACTGCCCGCCGACGTAGAGCTCGGAACCCGATCCCGAATCCCAGGCGGCCATCGCGGCGACGTGCTGGGGAGTCGAAAGGAAGAGGACATCCACCGGAATCGCTGCCTCGGAAGCCGTCCAGGGCAACGAAGTAGCAAAGGAGTCGCAGCGCTTTTTGAGCGTGACGATGCCGACCGAATGAACTCCGGAGGCCGGCGGAAGGAAGTCGTTCGCGTAGCCTACGTAGGGCTTGGCCGCAAGCGTGACACTGGCCGCCAGGTCGAGCGGGATCAGTCTGGTGAGTGTGATCGGGCCGATACTGAATGCGCCATCCGCGCCGGAGGTCGCAGTCGGACTGAAGGAGCTCAGGAAAGAGACCCTGGCCCCTGCCGCCGGCGACCCATCCTCGAAGCGCGTCGTGCCGGTGAGCGTCACGGAATAGGCGACCACCGCCGGCACGGAGAGGTGGACTGACGCGGGAAGCGAGACATTGCTCTGAACATCTCGGATCGTGGCGGAAAGCACTACGGCGCCTGCGGGGAGATCAGCCAGAGGAACGCACAGCGCGGTCGAGCCGCCGAATTGACACTCGACCGCAACGCTGGCCCCGTTGGCGAGCACGGCCAGAGAAGCGGTATCGATTCCGGAACCGACGTCACTGTAGGCGAAGCGCAAAGCCGGTCGCGCCGACGCCGCAATGGCCCCTTCTAGCGGCTCCGTGAAAGCCAGGACAGGAGCGGCCAGGTCCTGCACTACAAAGCTCCGAGTCGCCGGAAGGCTCGTGTTGCCGGCGAGGTCGCGGATCGTCGCAGACAGGGTCACCGCCCCACCCGAGACCGGCTGCAGGAGTGCGCAGGTCGCAGTGTCCGCAGCATAGGTGCAGGAGGTCGAGAGCGTCGCCCCGTTCTGCTGGATTTCGATCGTCCCCGACTGAACACCGCTGCCGTAATCGCCGAATCCGAAAGTGAGCTGCGGCGTAGATGACCCTTGCGCCGATCCTTCGAGGGGGGTCACGAACGCCAAGTCTGGGTAGTAGCCGTCGCTACAAGTAGTAGGGCGGCGCAGTCGTGCTACCCGAGTCGAGGTGACGCCATTCGCAGAAGCGAAAGAGCCGCCGACGTAGAGCGAAGACTCCTTGCCGGGAATCGAGCCGGGGGTGTCGGCGAGGGCGGCGCCGTTGAGCCCGTCGCCGATCGCCGACCAGGTGGAGCCGTCCCATCGCGCCAACCGGTTGTAGGCGGTGCCGCTCACCGTGGTGAAGGAGCCGGCGGCGAAGAGCGCCGGGCCGTAGCCGTCGTCGAAAGAGGCGAGCGCGTTGACCTGGGTGCCGAGTCCGATCGCGAGAGCACTCCAAGACGCCCCGTTCCAGCGCGCGATGTGGTTCACCGTCGTGCCGCCGGCGGTGGTGAATCGCCCGCCGGCGTAGAGCTTCGCGCCGGTGCCGTCGTCCCAGGAGAGCATCGCATTGACCTGGATCGGCGAGCCGCCCGCGACACCGGTACCGACCGCAGACCAGGCCGAGCCGCTCCAACGGGCGATCCGGTTCGCGGTCACCGAGCCGCCGGCCTGCGTGAAGAGACCTCCGACGTAGAGCTTCGAGCCGCTGCCGTCGTTGTGGACCGCGAGCGAGCGCACCTCGCCGTTGAGGCCGCTCGAGACCGCCTGCCAGGCCGAACCGCTCCACTTCGCGAGCCGGTTGTAGGTGACCGAATTGGCGCTGGTGAAGCTCCCTCCGGCGTAGAGCTTCGCTCCCGTACCGTCGTTGAACACCGCCAGGGCGTAGACCTGCGCGGCGAGCCCGAGACCGACCTGCGTCCATGCCGAACCGGTCCACTTCGCGACGTACTTGACCGAGGTGGCTCCGGAGGTCGTGAAGTTGCCGCCGGCATAGAGCCGCGCCCCCGAGCCGTCATCGAAGACGACCAGCGAGTCGACCGTCGGCGTCGTGCCGCCGCCGAGACCGCTGCCGAGAGCCGACCAGGACGTTCCGTTCCACTTGGCGACCCGGTTGACCGTGACGCCTCCGGCCGTCGTGAAGGTCCCGGCGACATAGAGCGCCGCACCGGTTCCGTTGTCGAAGACCACCATCGAGCGCACGTCGCCGTTGAGGGCGTTCGCGGGGAAATCACCCGCGGCGAAGTCGACCGGACAGAAATAGTCCCCGTAGACGTCTCCCATGTCCCAGGTCTGGTCGGCCGCGATCCCGAACTGCGCCGAGGTGTAGATCCTGCCGGCCGCCGTCGTCTTCTGCAGCGTCACCAGAATGTTGCTCGCCATCGAGGCGTGCGCGACGCCCGGCGTGAGGAAGGTGCCGTCGGCCGCGGTCGTCGTGCGCACCACGGCGTCGGCGAAGACCACGACCTCCATTCCGGCGATCGGACGCCCGTCGGGGGAGACCGCCCGCCCCTGAAAGGCGATCTCGCCGGGCCCGAGATTGCTGCCGGGTGCGGCTCGCAGCCCTCGCTGCAGTCCGAGTTTGCGAGGGGTGGCGCGCTTCTGGGGCGCAGCCTCGCCGCCGACCAATTCGAAAGCGAGAGCGTGGATCTCTTCGTCTCCTTCGGCCTGAAACCGCTCCTGTACGAGACCGTCGAGTCCGAGCCGGAAGAGACGCTGCCGGGTCGCGAGCCAGAGCGCGCCATCGCGGGAATCGGAGCGCATGGCGCGAATCTCGCCGAACTCTGGGGGAATCGTGAGATCGACCGCGAGCTCGCCGAGGCGGTTGACGCGCGCGACTCTCGTCGTGGACGCGACCCACGCGCCGCCGAAGGGGTCGCACTGCGTGAAGCGGGCCGCTCGGAATTCGAGCTCGGGGCTCGAGAGGTCGCCGTCCTGGTGGATCCACTGCACCGACCGAGAGCTCGTTCGCAGCCTGTCTCCGTCGATCGGCTCGACGCAATCTGTGCCCTCGAACAGCCGGCGCTGGTCGGTCGAAACGTGCGCAGCGCGGCTCTCCACGAGACGGCCAGTTTCGGAGAACTCCTCCACGCGCACTTCGCTGACGACCACAATCCCGCCCGCCGTCGGAGCGAGCGTGGGGGCCCCACCACTCGCCTGCACGGGGATCGAAGCGACGGATTCGAGCTGATCGGGATCGAGCAAATCCAGTCTGTCGAGACGCTGGTCGCGGAGTACCCACAGACTCCGCGCTGAGGAATCGACAGCCAGAGACCGCACTGCCTCGGCGATCGGAACCTCGTGCGAGACGAGGCCGCTATCCAACCGAAGGCCAAGCAGGCGTTCGTTCGTGGCGATCCAGAGGCGGGCCTCCTCGCCGTGTGCGCTCGCCAGTGGTTGGGCAGAGACGGGAAGAAACGCAAGGAGACCAGCGACCGCGACAAGGGCGACCTTGAGAATTCTCGACACAGGAGACTCCCCGATTTCAAAGCAGCAGTGGAACGGCAACAGGTTCTTCACCAGACATACGTACCCGCCGCGGCCCTCGTCCGCTCAGGTTCTGGAGGAGTGGTTCGAATGTAGCACGGCCGAAAAGTCCACCGAGCACGGCTCGAGATGGCCCAGGCTGCTGCCGAGGATGCGAAAAACTTTCGCTGGAAACGTGTTCGCTTTCCAGTTCTCGATCGTTCCCCGGAGCGGATCGTGCACGGCCCAACCACCAACTCACAGAGCGACGGCACCCTCTCCTTGCGAGCTCGGGTAGGCGTCGCTGCCGTTGCCCTGGACCGCCGCGAGAGGTCGCGGACCCGCGTCTCGCCGCGCGGTGGACGCCAGGGGGGAGTCTCGTATCGAGGCCGAGTACGTTCCGAACGTCGACGACGATGCCCACTTCGCCTGGCGGCTCCGGCCGGCGCGGGGGCGCTGCCGAATCGCCGACCGGGCGCTAGCGCGGGTCTTCTTCGACCGGGGCGTCTTCGTCGGCGGGGTGCTTCCAGGTGGCAGCGCTGTCGTCGAAGGCGGGCAGGGCGACCTTCTCGCCGCGCGCCTCGCGGATGCGGTACTCCCAGAGCCGCGCATACTTCAGAAAGACGCCGAACGACTGCAGCGAGCACAGCACCAGGCCGTGCATGCCGTCGAGGATGCCGAGCTGGAAGAAGTAGGTCCGCATGAAGCGCCACCACGGACGGACCACGAGCTCCACCAACCCAGCCTTGCGCCCGTCGCGGAAGGCCTGGGCGGCGCCCCACTCGGCGTAGTTGAGGAACTTGCCGAAGTACTGGTCGAAGGTGCGGAAGGTGTAATGGAGGAACGGGTTCTTCAGCACCGGCACCGGGCCGGCGATCTCCAGGTCGGCGTGCACGCGCCGGTTCGGGTAGCGCCCCTTGTCGCGGCGGAAGAGACGGACCACCTTGTCGGTCGACCAGCCGGAGTGCCGGATCACCTTGTCGATGAAGACGTTCTCGCGCCGGATGTAGAAGCCGTCGATCGCCGGATCGCTCGCCAGGACGGTGAGAACCTCCCGTGCCAGCGCCTCGGGGACGCGCTCGTCGGCGTCGATGATCAGCACCCACTCGTGCTGCACCCGGTCGAGCGCCCAGTTCTTCTGCGCCGCCGAACCGAAATACTGGCGCTGCAGCACGGTGATCGGGAAGGTGCGGGCGATCTCCACCGTGCGGTCGGTCGAGAACGAGTCGACGAGCACGATCTCGTCGGCCCAGAGCACCGACTCGAGGCACTCGGCGACGTTGATCTCCTCGTTGAAGGTGGTGACGATGACCGAGAGCTTCTTGCGTCCCGGGGCGGCGCGCAAGGCGTCGAGGGTGGGGTTCTTCGCGGCCATTCTTCGGACTCCTGCGTCAGGCTGCTGCGTCGGGCACCAGGAAGCGATCGATGCCGCGGGCCCGGCCCGTGGTCTCGTCGATGTCGATGAGCGCTGCGGCGAGTCGGACGTCGCGCTTGGCGACCTCGAACGCGGCCGGCAACTGGGTGAGGAAGCGCTGCAACACGCGATCGGAGCGGAATCCGATCACGCCTTCGTACGGACCGGTCATCCCGGCGTCGGTCAGGAAGGCGGTCCCCTGCGGCAACACGCGGTGATCGGCCGTGGGCACATGGGTGTGCGTGCCGACGACGCCGCTCACCCGGCCGTCGAGGTAGATCCCCAGCGCCTGCTTCTCGCTCGTCGCTTCGGCGTGAAAATCGACGAAGACGACCTTGATCTTCTTGTCGAGCTCGGCCAGGAGACGATCGGCGACACGGAACGGGGAATCCAGGTTCTTCATGAAGACCTGGCCCTCGAGATTGATCGTCGCCACGGCGACCCCGGCGGCGGTCTCGCCGACGTGGATCCCGCGGCCCGGCGTCCCCTCCGGATAGTTCGCCGGGCGGACGAGCCGTGGCTCGTGCAGCATCAGGTCGAGGACCTCCTTCTTGTCCCAGACATGATTGCCCGTGGTCAGCGCGTGGATCGGCAGCTCGTCGAGCTCGGCGAGGGTTTCCGGCGTGACGCCGAAGCCGCCCGCCATGTTCTCGATGTTGACGACGACATAGTCGACCCGGTGCTCGTCCACCATCTTCGGCAGCAGGCGCTTCAGCGCCTGGCGTCCGGGCTTGCCGATGACGTCGCCGACGAAGAGCAGCCTCATCGCGCGAACTCGACGGCGCGCGTCTCGCGGATGACGGTGACCCGGATCTCGCCGGGGTAGGTGAGCTCGGCCTCGATCCGCTTGGCGATGTCCTTCGACAGCCAGATCGCCTGCTCGTCGCCGATCTTGCCGCTGTCGACGATGATGCGCACCTCGCGGCCGGCCTGGATGGCGAAGCTCTTCTGCACGCCCTTGAAGCTGTTGGCGATCTCCTCGAGCTTCTCGAGCCGCTTGACGTAGGTCTCGAGGACCTCGCGCCGGGCGCCGGGGCGCGCCGCCGACAGGGCGTCCGACGCGGTGACCAGCACCGCCTCGACGGTCTGCGGATCGAAGTCGCCGTGGTGGCAGGCCATCGCATGCACGACCTCCTCCGACTCGCCGTACTTGCGCAGCAGCTCGATGCCCAACTGGACATGGGTGCCGTCGACTTCGCGGTCGATCGCCTTGCCGATGTCGTGCAGCAGTCCCGCGCGCTTGGCGATGGTGACGTTGACCTTGAGCTCGGCCGCCATCGTCGCGGCGAGGAAGGCGACCTCCTTCGAATGCTGCAGCACGTTCTGCCCGTACGAATAGCGGTAGCGCAGCCGCCCCATGAGCTTCACCAGCTCGGGGTGCATGCCGGGGATCTTGAGCTCGAGGAGCGCGGCGTCGCCCTCCTGCTGGATGCGCTGCTCGAACTCCGCCTTGACCTTCTCCACGACCTCTTCGATCCGCGCCGGGTGGATCCGGCCGTCGGCGATGAGGCGCTCGAGGGCGACGCGGGCGATCTCGCGGCGGTAGGGATCGAAGCCGGAGAGGATCACCGCCTCGGGGGTGTCGTCGACGATCAGGTCGATGCCGGTGGCGAGCTCGAGGGCGCGGATGTTGCGCCCTTCGCGGCCGATGATCCGGCCCTTCATCTCGTCGCTCGGCAGCTCGACGACCGAGACCGTGGTCTCCGAGACGTAGTCCGAGGCCAGGCGCTGCACGGCCAGACCCATGAGCCACTGCGCCTTGCGGTTGCCCTGCTCGCGGGCCTCGTCCTCGATGCGCTTGACGAGATGGGCGGCGTCGATGCGCGCCTCGTTCTCGAGTCCGCGCGTGAGCTCGTCCTTGGCCTGTTGCGCCGTCAGACCGGCGATCTGCTCGAGGCGGTTCCTCTGTTCGGCGACCAGCCGGTCGACCTCGGCCTCCTTGCCGGCGACCTCCTTCTCCCGAGCCGTGAGGGTGCGGTCACGTCCGGCGAGCTCCTTGTCGCGCTGGTCGAGCTCGCCCAGGCGCTTGTCCAGGCTGTCTTCCTTCTGGGTCAGCCGGCGCTCGAGGGTTTCGAGCTCGCCGCGGCGGGCGCGCGAGGCGGTCTCGAACTCGGTGCGCGCCTGGAGCAGCTTCTCCTTGGCCGCGAGCTCCCCTTCCTTGAGCTTGGCTTCGCTGTCCCGCCGCGCCTCCTCGCGCATGCGGGTCGCTTCGCGCTCGGCCTCGGCGAGCCGCTTCTCGCCGACGTGGCGAATCTGCGACCAGCCGTAGGCCAGTACGGCTGCGGTGATGACGATCGCGGCAACCGCGATCCAGAGAGCCGGATTCATGAGCCCACCCCACGATCGTGCTGCGTATCGGGGCGAGGCCGCGATGCAGGATGCCGGAAGGAAGAGGCACCCTCTGAGGGAACCGCGCGAGACGCTGCGTTTAGAACCTGAAACGCGTCAGGTGGGTGTCCTCATGAGCGGCCGTCAGCGTCCCGGTCGAGGCCGGGCAGGCACGGGCCGCGCGGATATCGGACTCCCTGTGTAGCAATGTTGGTTCTACAGTGCGTCGGCTCGTCACGGTCCCCTCAGAGGATGCCGCTAAGTGTCCCTGGTGCTGCCCTTCCCAAGCTGCTCGAAGTGCCGCGGAAGTCAGGCCTTCAGGACTTCCTCGAGCCTCTCCGTCAGCTCCATCACCCGCGTCTCGATCTCGCTCCGCTCTCCCGACGCCTGCTGCTCGCGGCGGGAGAGTTCATCCGCCAGGTTGAGAGCCACGAGAATCGCCAGCTTGCCGGTGTCCGCCGTCACGGCGTGACCCGCCAGCTCGCGCATCCTGCGGTCGACCTGAGCGGCCAGATCGGCCAGATTGCCCCCGTCGTG
>CAZQTL010000033.1:0-24866 GCA_964595975.1 uncultured Thermoanaerobaculia bacterium
TCGCCGGGAGCGCGACATGGTACGTGCGGTCTTCGTCGAGCACCGCCGAGTGCAGGTGCTCCGTCTGACCGATGACCACCGGCTCGCTCGCGCGAAGGGAGGCGTTCCCGAGCAGGTAGAGGAAAGCTGCGACGAGGCGAAGGCGGCGCTTCTGGCTCATACAGAGCGAAGAGTCCTTGCCGCGGAAAAGGTTACCGATCCCGGGGAGTGTACTCGCGCATCTGCCCGTAGAGCGGCATCAGGGTGTCGATCTCGCAGGAGCGATCGGTGAACCGGTACGAGGTCAGGAAGTCCTCGTAGCTGCGCGCGCGCCAGAGGCGCCCCTTGGGGTCGATGACCAGGGAGTGGCCGACGCCGCCGCGGAAGATCACCGAGGCATCGGCGCCCTGGAAGACCGTGCACGTCCACGGCCGCTCCTGCGGATGCGCGGCCATGAAGGCCTCGATCTCGCGCACGAGCTCGCCGAAGAGCCGCGCGCGCTCGGCCGGCGGCGCCGCGAGCGTCCGCGCGATCGCCTGGCTGAGCATCGGCTCGGCGGGCGAGGTGAGGATGCCGGACTGGAGCGGAGTGTCCGAAGGGCGCGAAGGCCGCGCAGGCCGGATCACGGCTCTTTCGATCGGCCGGCGAGCGCAGCAGCGATCCCTTCGATATTGCCGGAGAGCAGCGCCCGCCACTGGCCTTCGAACCGGCGCAGGGTCATCGCGCTGACGCGCGAGAAGGTCATGCTGTCGGCGGACGCCGACACCCGAAACACCACATGCACGAGGTCGGCGCCCTCGGGGACGCTGCCCACGATCACGCCGTCGGCGCTGGCGAGCGCAGCGGCGAACTGCGGGATCTTCGTCAGCGTCGCCATCAGCCGCTGGAAGACCTCGCTCGCCGGCAGGGCGTCGAACGCGGCGACGTCGGCGACCCCGAAGAGCTGCCTTCCAGCCTCATGCGAGGCATCGCCGGCGACGACATCGTGGAACATCCGCTGCAGCGCCACCAACGCCTCCGGATGCAGGAGCTTCGCGTACCCAGGCCAGTCTCCGGCCCGGGTCAAGGTCAGCATCTCCCGGGCGACCTCCTCCGGCGTCGCCGGGGCGGTCTGCGCGGAACACACCGGCGCCACCGCGAGCAACGTCACGACAGCGGCGATCCACACTCTCCTCATGGCGATCTCTCCCTCGGGCAATGTTCGCACGGCGCCAGACATTGGAGAAGCGGCCAAAGTGCCGGCCAGGTGCCAGATGAATTTCGAAACAAGCCAGTGTCGCAGGCGGTTGCAGGCTCCCATGGCACCGGAACCGGGATGCTGCATACCATCCGCGCGCCGGCGTGCAGCGTAGAGGTCGAGGAAGCAGCCCGCTTGCGCCCGTCCACGGAGACCCATCCTGATGATTTCCAGCTCCGAATCGATTCTCCATCTCCTTCGCCGGACTCTCTGCGTGTCTGGACTGGTGATGATCGGCACCGTCGCCCCCGCCCGCGCCGACTCGCCCTTCCGCCTCGAGCTCGAGGGCGGGCCGGCGTGGCAGACCCGCAACGACTTCGCCGTTCCCGGGGACGCCGGCACGCGCCTTTCGCTCGCCGACGCCCCGGCCGTGGCGGCGCTGCGCGGCACGCTGATCTGGGACTTCGGCGAGCGCTGGTCGCTGCGCGTGCTGGCGGCCCCGTTCTCCACCGAGACCGATTTCGTTGCCGATTCGCCCGTGCGCTTCGAGGACGCAGTCTTTCCCGCCGGAGTGCCCTTGACGCAGCGCTTCGAGTTCAACTCGTATCGCTTCTCTTTCCTGTACCGCTTCCACTCCGAAGGGCCCTGGTCGTTCCGCGCCGGAGTGACCGGCAAGGTGCGGGATGCGAGCCTCTCGCTCGCCGGCAACGGCCAGTCGGCGCGCCGCGACGATCTCGGCTTCGTGCCGCTGCTCTACGGCGGCGCGCGCTACGACGCCGGCGGGCGCTGGGCCTTCGACGCCGAGCTGGACGGCCTCGGCGCGCCGCAGGGCCGCGCCATCGACCTCTCCCTGCGCGCGGAGCTGCGGGCGAGCGACCGCGTCAGGCCCTACCTCGGCGTGCGTTGGCTCGACGGCGGCGCCGACAACGACGAGGTCCTGACCTTCGCGACCGTCCAGTACGCACTCGCCGGAGTCAGCCTGCACTTCTGACCCGCTGCGCTGCTGGTGGCTACTCGTCGGTGCAGCGCTGGTGGGCGCCAGCCGATTCTCACTGGCCTGCCGGCTCCAGGCGGAGCGCCGACTACTCCGGCCGCCTTCGACGGGCCCCGACTCTCCCTCGCGGGAAAGCCTGCGCTCGCGGCTCGTGCACTTCCGACGCAGGTGCCAGCCGATTTTCACTGCAGAGCATTGAAACACCGCCACTTCCAACCCGCCCCCGAGGCGGCATCGGAATTCAGTTGCGATCGCTTCGGAGATTCGGAAAATCGGCTGGCACGTTCTTGGCGAGGTCGCTCCCACGGCGCGCTTCGAGCTCTGCCTGAATCGTAGCCGCCAGGCAGGCGATCAGCAGGACGCTGAACTCCATCCCGTTCCGGCCGGCGCCGACGACCCACCATCCCTCGGAGGCGTGCACCATTAGAACTCCGGAGAGGAGAATCGCGGCATGCCCGAGCGCCACCGGCACGACGAGGCGCCGCCGCAGCAGCAGGAGCGGACCGGCGAGCTCGAACAGAGTGATCGCCAGCGCGAGCTGCCGGCCGAGCGGGATCCCCTGACCGTCCAGGTATTCGCCGAAGCCGGCGTAGCCGCCGGTGAACAGGCGATGCGCGCCGTGAAGCCAGAGGAGCATCGCTGCGGCGACCCGGACGATGGCGATAGAGGCCGGCTGCGCTCCGCCGCTTCTCCAGAGTGGGTTGGGCATCCTCTCTCTACGCGGTGTGGGCGGCGAAGTTCTCCAGCCCCGAAACAGGTACCCCAGGTTCCCCGAGACAGATGCCAGCCGCCGATTTTCAATGCAGAGCATTGAAACACCGCCACTTCCAGCCCGCTCCTGAGGTGGCAACGGAATTCGGTAGAGACGGGCTCAAAGTCTGGGGAAATCGGCTCGCACCTTCTCGTCAGATCAGCCCGCCCGACCCGTCCGCCCGCACGAAGACGATCTCCGGCGCGCCGACCTGGATCCCCGCCGCGCCGCCGTCGCCGCCGACGAAGACCATCCCGAGGTCCGGCAGCACGACCGCCGGCGAGCCCGGCTGGATCGCCGGAATGTCGACGACCTCGAGGACGCGGTCGTCCTCACCGTTGCCGTCGGCATCGACGAACGTCGTCGTGGCGAGAGCCGCGAGATCGACGATCGCGAGCCCGCCGGAAGTGCCCGAGACGTAGGCCCGCATCCGCGTGCGGTCGACCGCCACCCCGAGCGGCACCAGCGGCAGGCGGATGCGCGAGACCAGCTGCGGCTCCGCGCGGCGCGTGAGATCGAAGACCAGCAGGCCGCCGGTGGCATGGGTGACGAAAGCGTAGTCACGCTCGCGCTCGTCGTCGTCCGCGCGGCCGTCGGCGTTCGCATCCCAGGGAAGGTCCACCTCCGCCGCAAGCGCCCGCACCGCTCGCGAGCCCTCGACCTCGGCGCAGGCGTCGGCGAGGAAGGTGAGACTCCCCACCGCCGTCGGCGGACTCTCGATCTCCGCGATGCCGCGAAAACCGACCAGCGCCGCGACATCGATCGGAGGCGACGCCGTCGCCTCGACCAGCAGGTCGAGATCGATCAGCGCACTCGCGAGCTCCGCCGCCGCGGCGTTGCACAGCTCGAGGTTGAGGTCGCCCGCACCCGAGTAGATGCCCACCACCCGGCTCGCCGCCGGCCCCGGCTCGTTCGGGCCGTCGTAGAACGCGTTGACATCCACCGCCTCGACGCCCGCGCCCAGCGTCGCGAGATAGGCGATCGTTGCGCGGTTGCGCAGCAGCTCCACCCGGTCGCCAGGCGCAGCAGCGAGCAAGACCGCGAAGCTGCCGCCGGAATCCGCATCGGCGCGCGAAGAGGCCCCCCGGGTGAGATTGCGCAGCGTCACCGGCGCGCCGGAACCGGCGCCGTTCCCGCTGACCGAAAGCGTTCCCAGCGCGCCACCGGTGCCCGCCGCAAACACTCCCACGAGCCCATCCGGCGCTGGCTCCCCCGTCTGCCAGCGCGAAGAGAGGTCGTCCGAAAAGAGCGTCACGCGGCGCGGCGTTCCCGCCGGGAGCTGCGTGCCCGTTCCACCCAGGCGGTCGGAAACGATCGTCGTCCCGCGCCAGGCAAGTCCGCGTGCTGCAATCGGGTCGGGTGCGGAGATGATCTGCGGCAGCTTCAGCGGATCGAAGACGCGTACCACACCGAAGTTGGCAATCCCGCCGCCCGCCACCAGCACGCGTCTGTGCGCGTCGACCGCTACCGCCCTGACGACATCTGAGTAGGGCAGCGGGAAGGTGAGCCCTCCCGGCATGACGTTCGCGAGTTCCGAGGGATCGGAAGCATCGAGGACCGCGAGCCCCTGCTGCCCGGCGGCGACGAAGAGAAGGTCGCCGAGCCGCGCCACGTCGTAGACGTGCTCGAACGGATACTGACCCACTACCTGACTCGCGCGGGCGCGGAAGTCGAGGTCAAGCGTCTTGCCCCACCTGTTCCCGGACGGATCGGCGATCGTCGGTCCGAACTCGAGGCGGAGCGGACGATCGGTCGGCCAGGCACCGCGCGGCGCGATCTCGATCAGCGAGCGATCGGCGCCGAACTCGACATCGACCCCCAGGACGCGACCGACATCGTCGAGCACTTGGACCGCGCTGAGCGCGTCGCCGAGCGGCTCGGTCCACTCGATCTCCAGCACCGTGGCGGCATCAATGCGGGCGCCGATGGCCAAGAGGTATCGATTCCCCTCCTCCACGGTCGCCTGCAACTCGAACGAGCCGTCGCCGGCAGATGTGGTGAAGACGGCGAGATCGTCGTCGAGGCCGACGAGGCGCAAGTGCGTCTCCGCCGCCATCGAGCCAACCGCTCCGGTGATCTCGATGCTGTTGCCGGCGTAAAGGAAGGACACTCCGGGGTCGAGCTCGCCGCCAGAGGATTCGGCCTCATCGAGGACGAAGAGCCGCACCGGCGATGCTGCCAGAGGGTAGGGCGCCGTCGAATCGCCGAACGCCTCCGGCGGGACCTCCGCGATGCCGCCATCGCCCGGAGGTGGCGCGAGGTCTCCCGGCTCCGATTGATAGAGCACGAAGCCGGAGGCGCCATCGTGCACCGTCACAGCGACCGGAGTGCCGAGCAGCACCGGGATGAGCACGGCGGAACTCTCCAGCAGTGAAGCGATGGCGCCGTTCAAGACCGTGACGATCCCGGAGAGTCCGGTCTCGACGTAGGCGTTGCTCCAGAAGTTCGTCGGGAAGCCAAGAAGGCCGATCGGCTCAGGGGTCCAGGAAATGGTGTAGTTGCCGGCGAAGGCGAGCCCTGGGAGCATCGAGCCCGGATTGACCGCGGCGAGCTCCGACAGGGAGGGCGCCGCACCAGATGCGTCACTGGATTCGCCGTCAGCCGCAATGGCGATTGCCGAGAAGAGGTTGGAGTCGAACGGCGCCACCCCCGCGGCAAGTGTCGTGAGGCGCTCGTTCTCGCGCAGGGCAAGCTCGTGGAGCATCCAGCCATGCGCCCCCGCCGCCCGAACTTCGCGCAGCACCAGGATCGGCCGCGCTGCCGGAGCACCCGCGGGTGCTGGGAGGGCGAGTTCGATCGCCTTGGTTGGCGAAGCACCGCCGAAGTCGAGCGCGAAACTCACTCCCTCGACGAATGACGCAGGCAGCGCCACCGGCAACTGGCCCGTGACCCGCGGCGCCACGTGCACGACGCTCGTCCTGGAGAATGCTGTTGCCGGCACCGTGAAGGTCCAGCCGTCGATGGTGGTGAAGGTCGCGCCTTCGGCGCCGACGTAGGCGCCCCGGCCGTCGGCTGTGCGGAACGGCCCAAGGATCGCGACCACCTCGTTCGCACCAAGAACCAGCACGTGCAGCAGAAGGCGATCGGTAACGTGGGCGACGATCGAGAGCTCGAACCCACCGTCCTGTTCGGCAAAGACAGAAACGGTTGCTGCGAGGCGGGTCAGGTTCTCGACAAAGACCAGCGTCCCCGCCGGCGCCGCCCCGGGCAGCCCCTGAATTCGCGACTCGCCGTTCGTGCTCGGAGCATAGAGCAGCACGCGACTGAGGTCGACGGTCGATGGCAGCGAGGCGGTCTGCGTGGTGAACGACACCATCACAGGCGCCGCCATGCCGTGGCCCTGCAGGTCTCGCACTCCTTCGCCGATCTCGAGCTCGTAAGTCGTCCCCGGTTCGAGCGAGACTGCTGGCTCGAGCGTCACCTGCGCGCCCAAGTGGTGAATGTCGAACACCACCGGCGTGCCGCCGACCGGCCGCAGAGTCAGCGCAGCGGCGAGCGATGCGCGCTCCACTGGCTCGCTGAATTGCACAACCGGCTCGATTCCGACCGGAATACCTCCAGCGCCGGAGGCCGGCGTCGTCGAAACGACCGACGGGCGGACGACAGCGAGCAGGAGATCGAGATCGACGCGCTCGTCGGCGGCGACCACGGCAGCGCCGCTGCCCTGGTCGCCGGTCGAAGTCTTTGTCGCAGTGAGCGCGATTGGACCGACCCAAACGGGAAAGACGTAACGTCCGTCGGTGCCGGAGAGCTGGATCCAGTCCACCGAGTCAGCGATGACGAGAGCGCTCGCTACGGTCCCGCCGCCGACGTCGAACACAGATCCCCGGACGAGGCCGAAAGGATTCAGCGCTCGCGCGAAGAGGTACAGGCCCCCACGAGTCACTCCTGGCCAGGCCAGGCCCTCCGGCAGGATCGCATCGCTCTGCCAGCCCGAACCCGATGGCGCAATCGTCGCGAGCGGCCGCCACCTGTGCTCGCCGCCGTCGAGCGAGTCGACGCCGAAGAGGATGCCGCCTTCTCCGGGCGCCGGCGGCTCGGAAAGCGCGAGGAAGAGGTTGGCCGGTGCAAGAAGCGTCTCACCGGAGAAATCGACCTGCAGCGCACCAGCCCAGGCGAAGCCTGGAGGCACAGGCAGAGGCAGCGAGGCCGAAGCAGCTGACTCGACCTGCACCGGCGTTGGGCGGACGAGGGCTCCGGCGGGGACGTCGACGCAGTCACCGGATGGGTCGAGCACCGAACCACCCTGGGGGCCGAGCACATTGCCCCGTACGCTCTCGCCGCCGTAAGGCAAGACCGTGACGTTCTCTTCGCCGAGCTCGATCGGCAACCGAAGCGCCGCCTCGGAGGCGCCCAAGAGAAACTGCGAGCGCGCCCCCTCCGTACTGCGGTAGACGACGAGATCGGAGCGGAAGGAGGGAGACATGCGCGTCGAGCCGTCGAACAACTGCAGCACTTCGGCGATCGACAGGGTGACCGTCGCACCCGAAGCCGAGCCTTCGGAGGACGTGTACTCGACCGTCGCCAAGCTCCTCTGGCCTGGCAGAACGGTCTCGGGGTCGAAACTCAGCGTTGCCGTGAGAATCGAGTCGCTAGGCGGAACTGGAAGCGAGCCCAACGGCTCACCGACGACGGCAGATGGCACCGCGAAGGGGGGCGGATCGGCTTCGACGACCGCCCAGGCTCCCGGGGAAGCGACCGGAAGCTCGAGTTCGGCGACCCCGAGCGCAGTTACCCCTTCCACTCTCCAGGACCGCGTCTCTGGATCCAGATGAACCCAGGCGATTGTCGAGCCGGGGGCGACGTCGATCGGCAAAGCGAGCGCCGCTGGCAGAAGCAGTTCCGCTGCTTCCGGTCCGATCCAGACCGCGGCGCGCGGCGACCAGCCGAACGGCAGCAGGCGCGGCAGGCCCTGTTCCGAGAGACCCGTCAGAGAAATCTCAGCAGGATCGGCAAGCGCCCCCGCTGGAATCACCAGATGCGCCGCCGCACCCCAAAGCGACGGCTCCGTCCCGAGCTGCCCGCCTTCGGGGCCCACTGTCACCGCTGAAGAAATCGGTGTCAGTCGTGGATCGATGACATCCGCTCCCTGCTGCGCTTCTGTCGTCACGAAGCGAAAAACCGGGACGAAACCGGGTCGTTCGAAGGCTACGAGATGCGTGCCTACGGCCACCGGTACAGAGAGCGCGCCGTCGCTTGCGCTCGTCGACTCGAGAGCCGGGCCGGTCGCAGGAGCACCGTTGGTGGTGAGCACCCGGGCCCTCGCGCCGGCGAGCGGGCGCCCCACAGCGTCGTCGATCACTGTGGCTACGAAGAAACTCTCCGCCGCTTCGCCGCCGAAGACCGAGACCCATGAATAGGCCAGGAGGTTTCCCGCGAGGTCCCGCGGCTGGCGAAGCACTTCGACCCGGATAGCCCCCTCGGGGAGCGCCCCTGCAGCGGTATAGAGGGCGAAATTGTCTTCCAGCAACAGGCTGCCGTCGATCGCACCAGCTGCTCCCGAAACGAGAACCGAGCCCTCGAAGCTGGCTGGATCGATCGCTTCGCTGAACTGGATCGAGAAGCCGGCAGGGGTCGCCTCGACGCCCTCGACCACCGGCGCGCTACAGTCGTGCACGACCTCGATCTCGGTGGCCAGCGACCTGTTGCCCGCGTCGTCGAGGCTAGTCACCGTGAGGCGGTTGACGGCGCCGCGGATGAGCGGCACGGACATGCTGAATGCACCGTCCGTCGCGGCGCGAACGCGAGCCGCGCCGGCGCCGCCTGCCGCCTCCACCCAGTGCCCTGCCTCCGCGAAGCCGGCGAGCAGGATCTCATCGACGCAGAGGAATCGCGCTGGCGTCGATGGAATCGTCGGAGCCGCTGGCGCGACCGCGTCCGTGGTGGAGAATTCGAAGGTAGCGCCCGCCGCAAGCGGATTGCCCGCGAGATCGACGATGCCTGGCTCGAGGAGAAGCCGTATGAGTCCGGAAGACGGCAGCGGCGCCGCTGGAGTCAGCCGCAGCCTGGTTCCGAAGATCTCGACAGCCGCGGGCAGCATCAGACCTTCGTCGGTCTCCAGGTGCAGAGCGTTGACGCTCGCTGGCCCAGGCTCTTCCGAAAGTTCAACCGAGAAGACGGTCGTCAGATCGATGCCGAGCGCTCCGGCAGGCGGCACGGTGCCGAGAACCGTTGGGGCGATCGTGTCGCGCACGACCATCCTCGTCCGCACGCCTTCATTGCCGTTGACGTCCCGTGCCCTGGCGATCAGGCGATTGTCCCCTTCGACGAGCGGCACGGCGGCAACCGAGAAGCTGGTGCCGGCGATCGTCGCGACGACGCCGTTGACCGTCAGCGTCAACGCGTCGGACTCCTGGATCGCCCCCGAGACCGCGACGCTCGTAGCGGCGATACGGCCACCCTCGACCGGCGAAAGGATCTCGAGTCCTGGCGCGGTGGAGTCGCGACGCACGAGGCGGGTCGCCTCTGCCGCGTGGCCGAGCCGATCCGTCGCCCGCACAAGGAGCCTGTTGTCGCCCTCTACGAGCGCGACGGATGCCGAGAAGTTCCCGCCTTCTACGGAAGCGGTGATCCCTTGCACGGTGACGCGATCCAGGTTCGGGTCGTCCACCGCGCCGGAAACGACCACCGCCGCTTCGGGCACCACGCTTCCCGCCGCTGGGTCGGTGATCGTGATCGTCGGAGCCTGCGAATCCCGCACCGCCACTCGGCTCGCAGAAGACGAGTTCCCGGCGCGGTCTTCCGCGACCGCAATCAGCGTCGTCTCGCCTTCGATGAGCGGCACCTGTGGCGCCACCCAGGTACGCATACCCGAGCCCCCCGGGCCGGAGATCGAAGCCGTCACGCCATTGACCGCGACCGACACGAGGTGCGGATCCGTGGCCTGGCCGGTGACCTGCACGGCGCTCACTCCGACGAGAGCGGCCGCGGAAGGCTGCAGGATCGCCACCGTGGGCGCCGTGACATCGCGGAGCACTCGATGTGTCCGGCTGAGCTCATTTCCCGCAGCGTCGCGCGCCACGATCGCGAAGGTGCGCTCACCTTCCGCCAGGGGATAAGGACCGGAAACGAACTGGTCGCCGAGGAGCGGCACGGGGACGCCATCGATCGTCAGCGCGTCGGCGCCGAGAACCTGCCCTTGGAGGTGAATCTCGGCCGCTGCCGTGACAAAACCGTCAGCGGGAGAGATCGCAATCAGCGCCGGCGGGCTGGCGTCGATGCGAAAGCTCACCTGCCGCGTGACCGAGTTCCCGGCAGCATCCGTCGCCGTCGCCTCGAGGAGGTGTATTCCCTCGCTCGCGACCGGTGTGGCCGAGGCGAAGAGTGCACCGTCCAGCGTCGCGACCAGCGTCCAGGGCGAGGCGTCTGCAACCGCGATGACCGGTGTCACCGTCCGATTGAAGAGCGCGTCATGGGCGAGCGGAGCCCCCGACTCGAGCAGTTCGAGATCTGGCGCGAGAGTGTCGATCGTGACCAGACGAGCGACGACCGTCGCGTTGTCGACCGTATCGCGAGCCGTCACCTGAATTGCTGCGGCGCCTTCGGCAAAGGCGAGCGGACCGGCGCTCCATGCGTCCCCGACGAGATTCGCCAACACGCCGTTGACACGCACCTCGGCGAGGTTCGGATCGACAGCTGTGCCGGCGACCGCAATCTCCGAGAGAGCCAAGTAGGCCCCCTCGGTCGGGGTCGTGATGACGACCGCGGGTCCAGTTCCATCGCGGCGGATACGGTGCGCTCGCGGCGTCTCGTTGCCCGCGGCATCGCGCGCCCGCAGCAGAAAGGTCCGTTCGCCGTCGGTCAGCGAGAAAGACGGACAGGCAAACGCACCGCCCGAAAGGGTACAGGCCAGACCGTCGACCGTCACCGACGTCCCACCCGCAACCTCGCCGGACAGGGTGACCGAAGGAGCCGAGATCAGAGAGTTGTCGGGGGGAAGCACGGTGACGAAAGTCGGCGCCGTCTTGTCGATGACGAAGTTCGTCGCGAGGTGGGCGGAGTGGCCACCTTCGTCGAGCGCCGTAGCCTCCAGCGTGTAGGTACCCTCGTCAGCGACAGGAGTCCCCGATGCGAACGGCACGCCATTGAGCGTCGAGCTCAGAGCGACCTGGGTCGCGTCGGTCGCGACGACGACCGGCGACACCGTTCGATTGAACTGAGCGCCCTCTGCCAAAGGCAATCCGCTTTCGCGGAAGGAGAGGACTGGCTCCTGAGTGTCGAGCGTCACCGAAATGCTCGCGGTTCCGGGTGGATTGCCGACCGCGTCGAAAGCCTCGGCGACGATCTCGTTCGACCCTTCGACGAGAACGAGAACACTCAGACTGAAGGAGGCTCCGGCGACCGATGCCGTCTGGCCGTTGACGAGCACGTGAGCGAGGTGTGGGTCCGTGGCGGCACCCGCGACGGCGATCGGGGAGCTTCCCACGACACCTGGAGCCGGCATCGAGATCGTGACCCCGGGCGAGAGCGAGTCGCGCACGATCTGACGCGCGAGCGGAGAGGAGTTTCCAGCCAGGTCCGTCGCGACCAGGAGGAGGGACTGGGGTCCTTCCGCGAGCGGCAGCGGGGCGGAGGTGAAGAGGCCGTTGATGAGCCCGACGGAAGCGCCGTTCACGGTCAGGGCCGTCGCGCCGGAAACCTCCCCCGACAGGGTCACCGATGACGCCCCAGTTACGAACCCTTCCGGCGGCGCGACCGACAGGAAGACCGGCCCCACGGTATCGATCGTGAAATGCACCGTGCGATGAGCGAGGAATCCGTCGGCGTCTTCAGCGCTGACCTCGAGCAGATGGAGCGCATCGCCGGCCACCGTCGAGCCGGAGGTGAACGGAGCTCCATCGAGGGTGGCTTCGAGGGCAATCGGCTCGGTGCCGCCGGACGTATCAAGGACCGGCACCACGTCGCGGTTGAACAGCGCGCCATCGACGAGCGGAACTCCGCCCTCGGTAATTACGATCTGCAGAGCAACGCAAGGTGGGCCGGCCCAACCCACCGCGGCGCTCCACGCGCAGACCGTGCCAGACTCGAAGTCGCCAGAGAAGAGCACCGAGCCGGGCTGATCGGCAGCGATGGCGGCCGATGCCGCGACACACCCGAGAAGGACGAGGAGGGCCATTGCCCTCTCGAGCCGCATTCGCAGCGATCGCGTGGAGGTCGCAATGCCGATCGTGCGAAGGCGATCGATCCTCACGGCAGAACCTCCCTCTCGAGCCCGCAGCTGGTCAAGAGCAACAGCTCGGTGGGATCCGAAGCCACAACCGCGACATCGCGGAGAAGACAGCTGGTCGAAACGCTCTTCGTCGTTCCGATCTCGGCCGCACCGCTCAAACCCGCAGCGCGCCAGAGGCGCTCGCCGCCAGATTCCGTCAGCGCGAAGAGTCCGGCCACGGGGAGTGCCGGAAACGGCGCCGGACCCAGCGTGAACACTCCTCCACCCTCAAGAAGCTCCCGCACTCCTTGCCCGCGCGCTGCAACGAAGAGACGACCTTCAGAACCCTCGAGATCGGTCATCGTCACGCCGGCGGGCGTGGCGGAGGCACTCAGGACCGGCGGTGCGCCCGGCGGCAGGTCGTAGCGCTCGACGCGTCCGATACCGAGGCGGTAGAGATCCCCGCCGCGGGCGAAGAGGCGAGATTGGACCACGTCCGCGACGAGCAAGGACTCCCCTGGGACAGGGACGGGGGCAAGAGGACTTGCGAGGTCGATCGCCAACAGGCGTTGGCTTCCACCTTCGGCCCCCAGCGCCCAGAGCCGGCCGGCTTCGAGGACGAGCGCTTCGACCGGCGCGCCGGAGAATAGATCGACCTCCGCCTGTGCGAGCGGACTTGCCGGGTCGGCGAGATCGAAAACCGCGAGCCGCGCGCCTCCGACGTAGAGAACCCCGTCCAGTAGCACCGCGTCGCTCACCGGCCCCTCGACGGCGACCTCGGCGAGCACGGAGAGAGTCGGCGCGGTCGAGGCGATTAGGACGTGGGCCGAGCCAGCGTCATCGATACCCAGCGGCAAGACGGCCAGGAGCTCGCCTTCGCGCGCGACGTTCCGCGCCCCACCGCTCGCCGACAAGTCGAGCGAGCCGCCCGGATTGCCGAGCGGGAGTCGCAACCGGACCTTGTTGCCGGTGGCATCGATCTCGAACACCGCCTGCAGCGTGACCTTCTCCCCGCGAAGCTCGCCGGACAGCGCGAGCGTGAAAGAACCGTCCGTCGCCACCGGCACGTCGAACACACCGCCACTTTCGAGCCACGCCCGGACAAGCGTCGCTCCCGCCGCACTCCCCGGAGCGCCCATGACCGTCGCCCCGCTCGGCGTCAGCTCCACCGTCAGCAGGGACTCCTCCAGCCACGGCCAGAGCGCCGAGCTCGCGTAGCCGCGAGCCCTCGGGAAAGTCCACAGGCGACCGGCGGCAACGAGGAGCCGTGGAACCTCACCGTAGCCCAATGGGGTCGAACCGGAGCGCCAGCGATCGAGCGTGAAGCCATGGCTGGCGAGGGAGGTGTCGAGCGACCCTGTCGCGATCTCGCCCGCCCCGCAGTCGATGGCGAAGAGATCGCCGACCTCTGATGTGGAACCCTTGCCGCAGGTGGCGTTAGAGAGGATCGTCGACTCCAGGTAGCTTCCCGGGGCCGCTTCGCCGTGGAAAGACATGAGCTCTGTTCCTGGATTCGATGCGGAACGCAGGAAGGTAGCGAGATCGTCGACGACCGCAAGACTCGAGAACGTCGATGCGGCGAAGGTCGCCGCTCCAGAGTTGGTGGTGGCGAACAGTTCCCCCGGTTCGCCGAGTGCATACTTGCGGTAGGAGAGACTCGCACCCGATCGTGCAGCGACATGAAGAGTGCCCGCTTGGATCTGGAAGTCGTCGACCGTGCCCAGGTTCAGGCTGGTCGTCGCGAGGAGTCGCGGGAGGGCAGGATCGTGAACGTCGACGGCGAAGAAGCGGTTCGGCGCCAGGCGCTCCAGCGCGTAGGCGTAGCCTCCCTCGAGTCGGACTCCCGCCAGCTCGTCGCCGGCCGGCGGCGTGCCGGGAAGCAGCTTCAGGCTCTGATGTGCGTCCACGAGAACCGGACTCGCCGGATTGCGCAGATCGACGATCCGCAGGACGGGACCCTGGGTCATCGCCGCCGTGCCGTCGGCGAAGTCGAAGCCGGTAAAGGGGTACCGGTAGAAGTGCGGCGGCGTCGGCGACCCGGTAGCGCAGGCATCGGCGAAGAGAGAACAAGCGGTCGTGCAGTCCGGATCGCCGCCTGCAGCCTGGCAGGCTGAAGCGCAGGCCACCGCGGCATCGCCGCAGATGACGTCCGCCGCGCACAGGTCCGACTGGCTTGCGTCCCATCCTGCTTCGCACGGATTCAAACAGCTGTCGATCCGAGCGCCTCCGCAACCTGCGTAGCAGCTGTTGTAGCAGGCGTCGTCCTCTGGCCCGCAGGCAGCGGCGCAGTCCGAGTAGCACGGCTCGACATCGATGAGGGCATAGCAGAAGTCACTGCAGGCCGCCGGACCTGTGAGGCAGCCTGGCGCCGACGGCGACGCCGCACAATCGTTCGCAAACGCTCCACAGGCGCTGACGCAGGCGGATCCGCCGCCCGCAGCGTTGCAGGAGTCCGCGCACGCCGCCGCTGCCGATGCGCAAGCGTCGAAAGGTCCGCATAGGGCAGCGCCCGCCTCGCAATGGCTGTTGCAGGCGTCATAGACAGCTCCGCCGCAGCTCGGAGCGCAGGCTTCGTAGCAGGCGGTGTCGCCACTTGGGCAGGAGTTGATGCACTCCCAGTAACAGGGCTGGTAGCCGGTTGCCTCGCCGCAAGTGACCGAACAGGCCTGGGCGCCCGGAGAACATGGATCATGCCAGCCTTGGTCCAAACCGACCTGCAGCTGACCCTGCAGAGTCGGCGTGAGCGGCGAACTTACGTCGAAAAGCCTGAGGTCGATCGCACCCGACTCGGAGAAGGTGACGATCGCAGGTGAATTCCCTCCCCCGGCGCCAGCTCCCACGTTACTCCGGGCTGGCGAAGCGCCCAGGTATTGATTCAAACCGTCGTCGTAAGAACATCGGCAGACAGCGATGATCGACCCTCGCGCCGCCACGAGATTGGCTCCGAAGTCGAGGTCGGCGACTCTGCCCTCGTCGCCAGCCAGCGGACCCAGAGTCAACGTTTCGCTCTGCAGGCCGGTCTGATCGAAGGCCACGAGGTCGAAACTGTCTCCCTCCAGACCTTCCAGCAGCAACGAGAAGCTGCCATCGCTCTCCGTGCGGACGCTCCGGAAATCGGTGGATCTGCGGTTTACCACTTCCACCGTGAGCGGCGGGTCGGTCGGGTCGGTCACGGCGCCGGGCAGACCGATCACGGAGAGACCGAAGAAGTCGTAGTCGACCGCGACCAGGTCCGGATGAAGGGTGGGTGCAATCTGCGCCGCTCGCACGCGGATGGTCGTCTGGATAGTCTTCGAATTGCCGAGACCATCGAGCGCCGTCGCCCGGATCGTGTAGGTCGTCAGCAAAGATGGAAGAGGGGTCGTGGTCGACCATTCGTAGGGCGACTGCGTATCGACGAACGGCACGCCGTCGAGCTCGAAGGTGACACTGGCGATTCCAGCAGCGTCTGACGCCGAAGCTCGGATGTCGAGCGCAACTCCGCCGTCGAAGAGCTTTCCCGGCGGAATCGGCGCGGAGAAGCCAGGCATCGTCGGTGGCTCGTTGTCGCGGATCGCGCCCTCGGCCTCGCCATCTACGACCCGCACGTTGACTGGCAGAGAAAGGCGAACGAGGAACCGCTCGAGCGGTTCGTCGACCAGGTCTCCCCGAACGTCCACCACGATCGCCCCCTGCGTTTCCCCGGGCTCGAAGCTGAGCGTCCCGGAAGTCGCGGTGAAGTCTCCCGGCGCGAGGGCGCGACCGGGAGATCCGCCCGGGAGCTCCTCCGTTTCAAAGCCGAGAGATACCGCGATCGGCGCCGGGGCGTTGAGGATCACCGGGAAGACCCACGGCAGTACACCAGAGTTCTCCTCCGTCAGTGCGAGATCGCCAATCGAAACCGTCAGGTCGTCGTCGAGGAGTGTTCCGACACCCTCCGGATCGTCGAGAAGCGCTTCGGCTGCCTGGGTGACCACCAGCCGGAAACTCTCCGGCGGCTCGACCTCCGAGTCGGCGACGAGGTCGACCGTGACCGACGCGCTCGCAGCACCCGGGGGGATCGTGACTGTGCCGACGTTCGTCTGGAAGTCGGTGCCAGCCGTAGCTGTAATGTCTTCGGTATGGAAGTGCACCTCCATCGCTTCGAGAGCGGGCGAGGAGAGCTGCACGATGAAGGTCATCTGCACCGGCGAATCGGTCCCTTCCACCAGTGTCACATCGGCGATCGTCAGATGGTTTTCATCGTCGTCGTCGACCGTGATCGTCGCCTCGCCGTCGGCGATCTCCGCGCCGTTCGGGCTTGACAGCCGCGCGTAGAAGTACTCGTCGTGCTCGTCGATCACATCGGGAGCGATCGCGACCGGAAGGACCTTGAGCGTCTCGCCGACGGCGAAGGTAAACGTCGAGCTCGATGTCGCGTAGTCCGCCGGCGCGCTTGCGGTCCCCGGAGCGGTAGTCGCCACTACCGTCACCGTCTGCGAGCTCGGCGTCGAGAGCGTGATCGGAACCGCAGCAGTCGTCGTCCCTCCGCTGCCTTCGACGACTGTCTGATCGCCGACCGTGAGCGTCGCTGTGTCGTCGTCCTGGATCGTGCCCACCGCGGCCGCGCGGCGAACGAAGGCCCCGGCAGCCGACGAGAGCTGCAGAGTGAACATCTCGTCGCGCTCGTCGAGCGTATCGCCCTGGACGGCGATGGCGACCATTGCCTGCGTCTCGCCTGGCTCGAAAACGAGATCCTGCTCGACTGCGGTGAAGTCGGCTGATGCCGTCGCGCTGCCGCTCTCTGTCGCGACGTGCACGGAAACAGGAGTTCCGCCGACGCAAGCGAGCTCGACCGGGAAGGTCAGCGTCGAGCCCCCGACGGTGCCCTCGACCGTAGAGGCGTCCGCCACCGCCAGCGACGGAAAGTCGTACGGCGCGAGCGACAGCGAGTCGAACTGACCGAGCATCGCGCGCGAGTTGCAGTTTGCTCCGCTCGCGATCAGACGCACACGCAGAATACGGGTGCCCGTCGGCGGCCGCAGCAGAGCCGCCAGTCGCGACCAAACATCGATGCTTGCGACGGCGCCGGTCGTTATCCTGCCGAGCACCACGCTATTCGAGCCGTCGCGATACTCGACCTCGATCTCAGTGGTGTCGGGCGGAGAGCCCGCGAGGCTTCGGACGTAACCGCTCAAGGCGAATCTTAGCCCCCCACTGTCGATCGCTGTCGCGAAAGGAGTCACGTCAACATCCTGGTGAAGGCCCCTCGGACAGGCGGAGGCCCAGGGCTCGAAGTAGTGCGTTCCAGTATGCGCAACGCCGGCTGGCGCCAACCACCTCGGCAGACCTTCGCTGGCCCATCCCGAAATCAGTCCGCCCACCAGCGGCTCTTCGGCGTCGCCGTTCTCTAGCAACTCAGGGCCGATGCAGTGGTCGCTGCCGTCGTCATCACGAATAGTCAGGCGCATTGGCAGTTCGGCAGGTGTGAGCCCTGTCGCTGCGGAAATCTCTATCAGCAGCGTCTCGTCGACCTCAGGCAGCGCGTCTGAAAGGACTCGCAGTGGGAAGCTCGCCGTGAGTCCACCATACGGGATAGTGAGCGTTCCGGACGAAGCAACGAAGTCCTCGCCTGCGCTCGCGCTCTCGCCGACCGCGATCCAGGTGAAGATGGCGTTCTCCTCTGCAGGGCGCGAGAGTGTCGCCGTCAACTGGATGAGCGTTTCTCCTCCGGACCCTTCGAGAATCTCCAGGTCCGGGAGCGAAAGCAACGGCGGTGCATAGGCTGCAGCCCAGACTGATCCGGGCTCGACAGCGGCCGGCTCGGAGATCGTCACGGCGTCGCTCACCCGCGCTTTCGCCGCACCCCGCACCTCGACGCGATGGAAGACATAGCGCCCGGCGTAGCTATCGCCTACCTGAGCGGCGAGGGGCAGGCCGCCAATATCGAGTGTCAGCGTCGAACCGTGATGGGAGTGGGCAACGATCGGCCAGGTTTCGGCCTCGTCGCCGTTGAAATAGACCTCGACGCCTACCAACGAAGCGCGGAAATCGGCCTCGAGGTCGGTGATGGTGTCGGCCTCCACCGCATCGACGATTCCCTGTCCCACGCTGGGCAGCTCGGTCCATTGCGAGGAGATGAGTCCGCGATTGTCGATCACGAGCTCACCGTGGGGATCGGGGGCGCGCTTCAGATAGACGGTGCCAGCGGCGCCCTGATGGGAGGCGTTGACGCCCGAACCTGTGCGTTGGCCGCCCCACGCACGGGTGCGAGAGACCAGTGCGTCCGCAAGAGTGTCCGCGAGGAGCGCGACTCGGCCACCGCCCCCGCCCGGCCCGCCGTTCGCCTCGATGACTCCGGCGCCAGAAATGTCGGTCGCAGCGAGCCTGATCGAGCCTCCGGCCGCGCCAGCCGCCAGATTGGAGTTGCCGTTGGCGCGCACGGCGCCATCCACAACGCTGCGCCGCCCGGCAGCGATGCGGATCGCGCCTCCACCGTCGCTACCGGCGTTCGACGAGCTGCCGCCTGCGCCGCCACCGGGTTCCTGCGGATCGAACAAGCTCCCATATGGCAAACTGGAACCATCGAAGAGTCCGCCACGACCGCCATGGCTCGCTCCCGTGAGGTAGTTGGCCCCCTCGGCTTGGCTATTGCCGTAGCCGTAGGCGCGTCCTCCGCCCCGGTTCCCGCCGAGGTATCCCTGGCCAGAGGCGTTGATGGCGCCCTCGCAGGCGACGAAGAGGTCGCGCGCGAGGTCGACTTCGAGAACGTACTGCGCTCCCGGCGTCGCTTCGCGATGATTGACGATCGCGCCGTCGAGCACCACGAGATCGCGGAAGGAGTGAGGACCGTCAATCGTCAGCGTCCCACCCGACACGATCACCGACCTGCCTTCGAACGCGGAATCCCCCGCCGAGATCGTACGGCTACCCGGGATGATGTCTCCTTCGACGACTACGACTTCGAGGGTGCCCTCGGTCGACTTCAGGCTGTAGTCGGTGGCGACGACCCGCAGCCGCAGCACATCGCCCTCGTGCGCTGTGCTCGGTGCCGTCAGTCGGTACTTGAAAGGCGGGGCCGTGAACGTTGCTACCGGCTGCGGCGACTCACCTAAGAAGAACTCGACGGACAGCAGTCCCTGATTGTCGGTCGCTTGCGCGGCGACCCAAAGCGACGTCCCCGGTGCCAGAAGCGCACCCGGCGAGGGACAGATGATGCCTACGAAAGGCGCGTCGGGATCGAGCAGCGGCAGGACTTCGAGCGCGGAACTTGCCAGAGTGACGTTTCCCACGGCATCGCGAGCCTCCACTTCGATCGCGGCAGCGGTCTGAGATGCTACCGGCGGTACTGTGAGGCTCCAGCGATAGGTCTCACCGCTCACCTGCGTAGCGATCGTGGTGCTGCGACCGAGGAAGCGGAAGGTCACCGTTCCCGGAGCCTGATTGTCGGCCACGACCGCAGCGATCTCGATCGTCTGACCCGATGTGACGCTCGAGCCCGCCGAGGGCGAGATCGATCCCACGACCGGGGGAGTGATATCAACGGATTCGAAATTCAGAACGAACGGCTGCAGCATGATGTTGCCGACCGGATCGTTCACGCCCTGGATCGTCAGTCGATGCACATGGTCAGGAGCGAGAACGGCAACCGGAGTGATGAGGACTTCGCGCGCCTGCGGCTGTAGCGTGAAAGTCGTCGCCACTCCGACCTGGTCGTCGACATCGAAGAGCTGCAGCGCGGGGCCCGAAAGAGACTCGAGCGTCACGGCTTCCGAGAACACGACGCGGATCTGAGTCTCGACCGGGACGTTCTTCGCGTTCTGCACCGGCAGCGTGCTCGAGATCTGGGGCGGAACGGCGTCGAGGGTCGTAAAGGTCCCCTGCACCAGGCTCCCGAGGTGGCGCCCCGCGAGGTCCATCACCCGGGTCGTGACCTTGACCTGGTAGGACGTGAAGCTCGTGAGTGGCGCGCCCGGAATGAGGGTCAGCGATCGGCGATCGGCGCTCCAGACCGAGGTGACCGCAATCAGCGAGCCCGCTAGGCGGCGGAGCTCCACCCAATTCGCCTGGTAGCCCGGGGAGATCGGTTCCGAGAAGTCGATTCTCACGCTGGAGCCCAGCGCCACTCCGATCGCTCCGTTGTTGGGTGCGAGCGCGACGACCTGCGGGCTAGCGGCATCGAGCACGATCGTCCCGAGATCGAGGATGGCTCCAGCGGGCGCCAGCGACCCGCTGCCGTGCCACTCCCCGGAACCGAGATGCTCGAGCACGTCGTATGTGAAGCTCCCGAGCGGCAGCGAGTCGAAAACGAACCTCCCATCGTCGTCAGCGATCGAGTAGTAGGTTCTGCCGGCGACTCGCACCACCTGCTGGGCGGCAATGGCGGGTGTCACTCCGTCGGCGAGAAGTACCCTGCCGCGGAGCTCCGCCGAAGGCTCGAGGCGGACCTCGAGCAACGCCTCGGCGCCTTCGAAAGTCAGGCTACCCGTCGCCGAGCCCCGGAGTTGGGTCAGTGGATCGGTCGCCGAGACACTCAGGCTTCCGCTTCCGACCTGGAGAAAAGTCGCAGACCCTTCCGCGGAGGTGTTGGCGTTGAAACGACTCGTCCCATAGGGCCCCCATGCCGTGAGCTTCACTGCTGCGCCGCCTACAGTTTGATTCGCAGCGTCGAGAACCACGACCCGCACCGATCCGATCGGCCAGAGGCGGACGTCCACCTGGGTCACTTCGCCCTCGTCGTGGAGTATTCCTTCAGCAAAGCCGCGATGAGCGCCGCCGTTCTCGAAGGCGTAAACTTGAAATCTCCGTTCCGCGAGCACGCCGTTCACCGAGTAGGGGTTGGCGACGCTGCCGCCGACCAGACGGAGACTCTGGTACACGGCAACACTGGTCGGGCCTCCGAACGGGACCGTCGAACCGGCGACCGGCTCGAAGATTGAGCCGACGACAGCGCCGCTCTCCTGTAGAACGAGATCGATGGTGACCACTTCATCTTCCTGCACGATCACGCCGGTGCCCGAGGCCTGACGGACCCCACCGGGTTCGGTGCAACGGAGAAGAAAACTCCCCTGGGAGATGCCTTCAAACTCGAAGAGTCCATCGCCGTCCGTGGAAGCGTAGGTGCGGAACGGCACCAAGCCCTGACTTTCCAGCGAGATCGTAGCTCCTGGAACGGGCACCAACCCGGCCGGGTCGACGAGATGGCCGCGCACCGTCCCGCGTGCTTCGAGCACCACATCCGCAGTGATCAGCTGCTCCTCGTAGTAGAGATGGATTCCCCCCACCCGACCCGAGCGTCCGCTTCCTAGATCGACGGCCTTCACCGAGTAGTAGCTGATCGGCAGCGCATCGAAAAGGTAGCGCCCTTGCGAGTCGGCAGTGACCGCGTCGAAGAAAGCCGAACCGTTGTAGAGCCTGACCTGGGCACTCGATACAGGCGCTCCGTCGACCGGAGAGAGGATCTGGCCGGCAATGACCCCCACTGGCTGCAACCGGATGAGGACGGACTTCTCTTCACCTTCTGAGGCGACGATCGCCGTCGTTCGCCCGCCGAGTCCGCTCAGGCTGAGCGCGGAGATCGAAATGTCTCCCGCCAGCACGTTCTGGAAAGCGAACCCCCCTACGGCATCCGTCTGTGCCGCCATGCTCTGGAATGGATACTGCCCGCCGCGCAACCGCACTGTCGCACCGCCCACCGGCAATCCAGCTCCCGTCTCGACTCGGCCGAGGATGGCACCCTGAACCGGAAGCGCCAGTGACACTTCCAGAGTCTCGCCGTGGCGCCCTGCGGTGACACGAATCTCTGCATCCCGGTAGATCATCCCTGTCTCGTAGTGAGCGCGGATCGCGAAACTGCGGGCGGAATCCGGCGGGATTCCCTCGAAGCGGAATCGTCCCTGCTCGTCGGTCGCGACGGTGTAGTTCGAGAGCGCGTGATGGATCAGACTGACAGCGGCGCCAACCACCGGCGTCACGCCGTCGTGGTCGTAGACCGTCCCCTCCACTGTCGCAGCAAGCTCGAAAAGCACGTCCCGCTGAATGACCTCGCCGTCGCTCGCGAGCTGACCGGAGAGAGAGCGAGCGCCGTAGAAGGCATTGAAGATCTCGATCGAGTAAGCGCCGACCAGGATATCCGGCAGCTGCCAATGGCCATTGGCGTCGGTCTCGAGGTCGTGACTCTGGGTGTCGAGTCCCACGAGCCCAAAGCGCACTACGGTCGTGCGGTAGCGGACCACCGAGCGCACTCCGACGGGATCTCCCGCCTCCTGCGACGCCCGGACGTCGCCGGTGAGAGTGCCCTTCCTGACGCGGATCGTGACGAACGGGGTGTGTCCTGGAAATGCGATCGTCGCCAGTGCCGAAGCCCCGTCGGCACCACGGAAGGCGTGCACCGAGTAGGTGCCCGGACCGATTCCGA
Organism: uncultured Thermoanaerobaculia bacterium; assembly: GCA_964595975.1. Lineage (GTDB taxonomy): Bacteria > Acidobacteriota > Thermoanaerobaculia > Multivoradales > JAGPDF01 > JAGPDF01. Next base: position 22,425 of record CAZQTL010000033.1, read on the forward strand.
GAATCGAAAAGCGGCCGGCCGCATCCGTCACCGCTTCGTAAATCCAGTTCACGTCTCCTGCGGCGATGTGGACCAGCGCGCCGGCGACAGGAGCGCCGGTGCGGTCCAGAAACTCACCGACGATTCCCCCCTGAGCGGCCTCAATTGGGAAGTAGAGGTCCTTGACGACGTCGAAATCGTCGCCGGTCAGCAGCAGCGGCTCTCGCACCTCGCGCTGAGTCTCTAGATCCGCGGCCACGAGCGACGCCTGGCCCGCGACCACCCCGTCGAGTTCGAAGAAACCGGCACCGTCCGTGACCGTATTGAACGGCTGCCCTGCGACATAGACGACAGCTCCCACGACCGGCGTCACACCGCCGGCGAGCTCCCGGCGATAGACGTGGCCGGAGACGGTGCCACGCTCGTCGCGCAGCCGGACAGCGAGGTCCGTGACCTGATCCGCCACGACGTCGAAGAAGATACGCGCTCCACTGCGACCCGTCTCGGCGTCGAAGGCCTCGATCTCCGCCGGACCTGCCGGTACCGAGCCGAAGTCGAAGCCGCCCTCGAGATCGCTTCGCCGAACATCCACCAGATGTCCACGGACATAGAGCGCCAGGTAGGCGTTGTAGAGCGGGCTGGTGCCGCTCGGATCGAAGACCTGGCCACGCACTTCTCCCGAGGGCGCCGGGGGCTGACGCAGGATCACCAGGTCGCGCTCGACGACGGCGCCGGCGTCTGCAATCTCGACCGTGGCCAAGGCGAAGTTGCCCACCTCGTCCTGCGCCGAGAGCGAAGTGACCCCCACCGGTAGATCGCCGACGTCGTAGTTGCCGCTGCTGTCTAGACGGGCGCGACGCGCCTCGAGAAAGACCGGGCTGGCCGCAACCACGCGCAGCCCCGCGGGAACGGATCCGTCATCGTAGGTTACCCGGCCGCGAACCAGGCCTCGTCCGAGAAGTACGATGTCGAGTTCGACCACCTGGCCGATGTAGCGCACCCGGCCGAGCGCGCGGCCGACGTGATGGGTTCCCGGCTCGAAGCCGCGCATCTCGAACACGCCGCCGCATTCGGTCTGGCGCACGTAGTCGAAGCGAAAGCGGCCCTCACCATCGGTCAGCACCGCTGCCGTCACATGTTTGATGCACGGGTCGTCGAGCGAGTCGATGTTGGAGTAGTCCGTCTCGGCGAGCTCGACGCGGGCGTAGGGGATGGGCTCGCCGGCAGAACTGATCACCCTCCCTTCGACGATCGTCCCGGGCATCGTCGCGGTAATCACCACCGGCAAGCGCTGCGAGGAGACCACTGCACCGAGCATGCTGTGGACCTGCCGCACATCGACTTCGTGCGTGACGTAGGGACTCAGCGGATTGTTGAAGACGACGCGCACCAGGCGAGTCGGGCGGAAAGCCTCGAGAACCCCCTCCCCTCGCGTCGAGGTCCCGCCGTCGGAGAGCTTCCCCGAGATCTCGAAGTGATCGGGGTCGCGCGGCACGAGAGAGCCGAAGTCGACCGTGCCGCTGAAGAGCAGGTCCACGACGTGCCCGGTCTTGTCCACGCGCGCGTTCTGTACCGCAGCGACGACCGCGAACGGACGCGCCGAAAGATCCGAAGAAGCTCCGGGAATAACATCGTCGACGGCGCCATCTCCGTCTTCGTCGAGGTTGAGCATCGGAACGTCGCTGCTGCCGTCGAAATCGACCAGCGCGCGCCCGTTCTCACTGAGCCCGACGCTCGGCCAGGTCCAAATCCTGAGCTCGCCTTCGGCAGGCGGAGAGAGGATCGAGAGGTCGGCGACGCCGCTCGTGCGGCGGCGCAAGGTGACGCGATATCCGCCGCTTTCCGGCAGGGCCAGCAAAGCGAGCTCGCCGACGCCCAGGCCATAGAGGTCCGCGAAAGGCAGATCTCGCACGCGATCCGCGGCCGTGCCTGGGCCATACAGCCTCTTTCCGCTCGTCCGGCTCGCCACCTCGAGGTAGCTCCCCGCCCCATCGCTCGCTACCAGCGCCACCTTCGCGGTACCCGCCGTCGTCGCCGCGAAACGCTCGAACACCGCGGTCGCTCCTGTGCCCTCCGCTTCCTCACGGAACACCTGCCCCATCGCATCGCCCATCAGCGCTCCGCGTCGGGTGATGCGGCGCAGCTCGTCCCACTCCCACTGCTCATCCGGCGCGCCCGTCCAGGTCACCGCCAGCTCCGCCAGCGCGTCAAACGGCGCCTCCCCCATCGTGATGTAGGTCCCCGCCTGCGCGAGCTCGAAGACCCGTTGGTCGACCTCCTCGCGGCTCACCTCCGGCCGGCCCGCGCGCAGCGCGGCGGGCGCGGTGGCCTGCGAGAATCCGAGACCGACGAGGCCGAGGGCGTGGCGCCGCAGCGCCGGCGGCAGCGCATCGACTTCGTGCGGCAGGACGATCTCGGTCGGCGACAGCGGGATCCCCGCCTCCCCCACGCCGACGTGGAGGT
>CAZQTL010000034.1:0-23554 GCA_964595975.1 uncultured Thermoanaerobaculia bacterium
TCCCGGCGCGCAGTGGCGGGGGCCCCGCCGACAAGAGAAGAAATTCAATCGACCGGGGTCCCGACCGAGCACCGGGGATTCAGCGCGAACGCCGCTGACCGCCGGTGCACTCGCCGCCGCTGTCGAGAACCTCGTCTTCGCGAGCTCCCTGGCGGCGGCCTGTCCTTGTGGAAGACGAGGCGCAAGGCTTGCGGGAAAAAGAAAAAGGCGGGAGCGCCGAAGCACTCCCGCCCGTTTCAGGCTCGCGAGCGAGCCGTTCCTGCAGTCGTTCCTAGAAGAGGAACTTCAGACCGACACGCAGCGTCCGGGCCGTCTGGAACGGGTTGCCGAAGGACACGCCGGTGTTGGGCTTGAGGTAGAACGGGTTCTCCGTGCCGACGAGAACCGACGGATCGAGGCCACCACCGAAGAAGTAGCCCTGGCTGCCGTCGCAGTCGGCGGCGTCGCAGAGGTCGCCGTCATACTGGTTGTTGTCGATGAGGAGAGCAGCCTTCTCGTCGAACAGGTTGAGGACGTTCAGGCTGGCCTCGAGGGTGAAGTTGCCGATCTTGAACGGATGCGTGATCAGCAGGTCCGTCTGGGTGAGGTCATCCGTCTCGCCAGCATTGCCACGGCCGAACGGGAAGAACGGAACGCCGGCGTAGTTCCACTGGGTGGAGATCGGCGTGCCGCTGCCGTAGTACTGGTTGACGCCGACCGTCGTGCCCCAGCCGAAGCGATAGATGAACTGCGCATCGATCTGGTGCGGACGCTCGGTGTTCAGCGGGCCTTCCGTCAGGCGGCCGTTGAGGTCGAACGCGTTGTGCAGCGCGTCGAACGCGCGGCTGACGTTCGGGTCGGTACGGCCGAACTCGTCGGAGCTCGCGAGACCCGAGTACGTTCCCTCGAGGCTGCTGTAGGTGTAGGCGACGTGCGCCGACCAGTTGCCGGCGAAGCGCCGGTTCCAGGACAGCTCGATCGCCTCGTAGTCGCGGGTCGCTTCCGGCTGGGCCGGAATCGGGCCAGCGCCATCCGGGTCACCGGCGACGAGACCCTTGCCGGGGTTGCCCGTGATGTAGACCTCTTCACGGACGCCCGTCTCGGGGTTGGTCTGCAGGTAGCCGATGTCTTCGATGGTGTTCTTGAGGCTCTTGTTCACGTACCGGATGCCGAGGACCGAGGTGTTGGTCCACTGCCAGTCGGCGCCCAACTGGAACTCTTCCTGCTCCATCGGCTTGAGGTTCGGGTCGATGGCGTCAGCCGGGTTGGTGGGGTGACGCAGGTCGAGGGTGACCTGCGGCGCGCCGAGACCCGGGCACGGATTGTCCGAGGCGACGTTGGTCGAGTTGTGGCAGTTGCCCGAAGCGAGCAGCGAAACCCAATCCAGCGTGTTCACCGGGTAGAGGTACTCGAGCCACTTGTCCGCACCGAACGAGCCGCGGGGCATCTCGAGCTTGGTGATGTCGTAGTAGAGACCCCAGGAGCCGTAGACCTTCAGCTTCTGGTCGGACATGACGTCCCACGCGAAGCCGACGCGCGGGGCGACCTTGTCGCCGTAGTCGAACTCGATGGCGTTCTTCGGCAGGGTCGGATCGACCTTGGCGCCGTAGTTCGGCACCCGCTCCTGCTCGGTGCGGACACCGAGGTTCAGGGTCAGGTTCGGCAGGACCGACCAGGCATCCTGGACGTAGAAGCCGAGGTTCTTCGAGTCGGCCGAGCCCTCGGTGCGGAAGCGGCGGACGCCGAGCGAACCGTAGGTTCCCTTGACGCCGGCGCCGAAGCGATCCGGCAGGCCCCAGCGGAAGGTGTAGAGGTTGACCGCCTCACCGCGGGAGACTTCGTTGCTGATGTTCTCCATCTGCACGCCGGCCTTGAAGGCATGGCTGCCGGCGCCGTTGACGAACAGGTTGGCATCGAGGGAGGCCGCTTCGCGCTCCCAGAGATCGGTGTTGATGTTCGAGTTGCCCGGGAACGACGTGAAGCCGGCCGGACGGTACAGCGGGCTGCCCGGGATCGGGTAGGCCGTGGTGCGGAAGAAGACCTGACCCGTCGCGTCGAGACCGCTATCGCTCGAGTCGGTGGAGTAGAAGCCCAACCGGCCGGAGAGGTAGAAGTTGTCGACCGGGATGTAGTCGGCGTAGGCCGAGTAGCTCTCGGTCTCGAACTCGGTGACGACCGAGAGGTCGGCGAGCGGCGAGGTCGAGCCATCCTTGTTCGGCAGGTTGCCGTCGATGGTGCGCGGCGCCAGGTTGCCGGAGACCTTGTACAGGAACTGCGAGCCGACGTTGCCCTTGATGTTGCCGGACAGGTACTCGCTCTTGTCGTTCCGGTTGAAGGTGCGCGGGCTGGGGACGCTGGCCGTCGGCGAAGGCGTGCGGTCGATGTCGGCCTCGGTGTAGGTGTAGCCGACGTAGAACCAGGCCGCATCCTGGGCGATCGGACCGCCGAGGGCGAAGCCGGGCTCCATCGTGGTGACGTCGTCCTTGTCGAACGTGCGATACAGGGTCGGGCTCGAGCGATACGGGGTCGCCCGCTCGTCGCCGTTCCAGCCGGAGTCGCCGTAGTACAGGCCGACCCAGCCCTTGAACTCGTTCGTGCCGCTCTTGGTGACGGCGCTGATCACGCCGCCGACCGAGCCGCCGTACTCCGCCGCGTAACCCGCCGACTTGACCTGCACCTCTTCGACGAAGTCCGTGACCATGTTCTGGCCGGAGGTTCCGTCCTGCGGGTGGGTGGTGTCGACGCCGTCGATGACGAAGCGGTTCTCGGAGCCCGAGGCTCCGTCGATCGAGATGCCGCCGAGGAAGCCTTCCTGGGAGGCGCCGGCCGCCTGGGTGGCGATGCCGGTGAAGTCACGGCCCTTGGGCAGCGACTCGATCTGCTCGCTGGTGATCGAGGCGGCGGTGGCGGAGCTCTTGACGTCGACCTGGCCGGCTTCGCCGACCACGCTGATCGTCTCGGAGACGGCGCCGACCTCGAGCGTGATGTTCGCGGTCACGGTGTCGCCGAGGCGAACCGAGACGTCCTGAACTTCCGCCGGGTTGAAGCCGTCGAGCTTGCCGACCACCACGTACATGCCCGGGGGCACGCGCGGGAAGCGGTAGGCGCCGGACTCGTTCGTGGTACCCGACAGACGGGTGCCGCCGGCCGAGACCGCTTCGACGGTCGCGCCCGGGAGGACCGCGCCCGACGCGTCACTCACGGTACCGACAATGGCACCCACCTGCTCCTGGGCGCTCGCCGGAGCCACTGCGAACAACGCCACGAGGGCGAGGGTCGCAACGGCCGCGACATTCCACCAATTTCTCTTGTTCAACATCATCAAACCTCCATCAGGTTGATAGGGACCGCCGGCGGAACGATTCCAGCCAGCGCAACTTGGTTACAGCGGTGTGAAAAGCCTAACACAAGGTCGTTCATCCCTGCGTCATCTTCCGGGGGCCCGAAACCGGGCGCCGCGGAGCCTGCGACCCTCCTCACCGATGCCACCACGCGTACCCGAACCACCGGCCTTCTCTACGAGATTCGTGCCAATCCCGGCCCCGAGGGTCATTCAAGAGAAGGGTCCTTAAGTATCGAGTAGTCAGAGAGTTCCGTCCGCCTCCCGGAGTCCGGGCGAAACCGGTTCCAGGGCGATACGGGAAAAAATCCAGGAACTTGAATGATTCTTCGGGTTTTTGGTTTGCGCGGCCGTTCAGGTGGGCAGCGTGACGTCGCCGGCCGGGAGCTCCAGGCTCAGGGAGCGGATCCGGTTGCCCTGCACTTCGAGGACCTCGAACTGCGCCCGTCCGAGCGTCACGCGGTCGCCCACCCGGGGCTTCCTGCCGAGCTCCGAGAGCACGACGCCGGCGATGGTGTCCTCGTCGCGCCCCGACAGCTCGAGGCCGATCTCGTCCTCGAGGTCGACCACCAGCATCGAGCCCTGAAGCGTGAAGACCCCATCCCCCCGCTTCGCCAGCTCCGGCCGCTCGGTGTCGAACTCGTCCTGGATCTCGCCGACGATCTCCTCGATGACGTTCTCGAGGGTGACGATGCCGGAGACGCCGCCGTACTCGTCGACGACCGCGACCATGTGCTGCTTCTCGGCCTGCATCCGCCCGAGCAGGCGATCGAGCGGCGTCGTTTCGGGCACGAAGGCCACCGGCCGCGCGAGGCTCGCGATGTCGGCGATGCGGTCGGTGGTGCGAAAGAGGTCCTTGATGTGGATGATGCCGATGACGCTGTCGAGATCCCGCTCGCAGAGCGGAAACCGCGTGTGCCCGCTCTGGCGCGCCAGCGCCAGGTTTTCCTCGATCGGGCGCGAGGTCGCGAGGCGCACCACATCGGCGCGCGGCACCATCACCTGGCGGGCGTTGCGCAGCGAGAGCTCGAAGACGTTGTCGAGGATCTCGCGCTTGAGCTTCGACTGGCTGCCCATCTCCGACGAGGAGAGCAGCAGCCGCAGCTCCTCCTCGGAGTGCGCCATTTCTTCCTCGCCGGCCGACTTGAGGCCGACCATGCGCAGCAAGCCGTTCGCGGCGTGGTTGAGAAGCCAGATCGCCGGAAAGATGACCCAGTAGAAGATGTACAGCGGCATCGCGATCCACAGCGCAGTCGGCTGCGGCCGGCGGATCGCGAACGACTTCGGCGCCATTTCACCGGCGACGATGTGCAGCGCCGAGATGATGATGAAGGCGGTCGTGAGGCTGACCGAATGGACCAGGGCATCTGTCGCGCCGGGGATCTGCCTCACCAGGGGGGCCATGATCCAGCTGAAGGCGGGCTCGCCCACCCATCCGAGGGCGAGACTGGCGATGGTGATCCCGAGCTGGCATGCCGAGAGGTAGGCATCGAGGTGGGCCAGCTGGTGGCGCGCGAGCTTCGCCCGGCGGCTGCCGGCCTGGGCGAGCGGATCGAGCTGCGTCGGCCGGACTTTCACCAGGGCGAACTCGGCGGCAACGAAGAATCCGTTGAGGGCCACGAGCAGCAGGCCCAGAGCGAGACCGAGCCAGGGACTCAGGGAGCCCGACGCCGTTTCCGCGGCACCGGCGCCCTCCGGCAGGACGAAGGCGAGGATGGTCATGCGGAGGGAAGTATAGGCGTGGGCAGGCGCCGGACGCAGTAGAATGACGCCGAGCGTCGCGCCCGGCATCCGGCCGGCAGGACCGTGGACCGGGGGGCGGCGGCGCGCCGGAGGATCGAAATGTCCAAGACCCGCAAAGTATCGCGTTGCCTGTTCGTCGTCGTCGCTGCCGTCGCCGCGCTGTGGAGCGCCTCGGCGGCGCTGGCTCTCAACCAGGCCCGCCTCTACGGCACCATCACCGACGAGAACAAGAAGCCGATCGCCGGGATCCAGGTGACGGTCACCTGCCCCGACGTCTCGACGTTCAAGCTCGAGACCACCACTGACGCCAAGGGAAACTGGGCGGTGACGCTCATCGACGCCACCAAGAGCTACAACTACAAGTACGAGAAAGCCGGCTACCAGACGATGCAGCAGGATCTGAAGATCCCGATCGGTTCCAACGAGCGCCGGGACTTCCAGATGCTGTCCAACGCCGAGGCGATCAAGCGCGGCGAGGCCGTCGCGGTGCCGCAGGAGCCGACCGCGGAAGAGAAGGCGGTCGCGGCCTTCAACGAGGGGGCCGAGGCGTCGCAGATGGGCGACATGGAGACCGCCAAGAAGAAGATGGTCGAGGCGGCGGCGCTCAACCCCCAGCTCACGGTCGCGCACTCGGCGCTCGCCGGCATGCTCTACGCCGACAAGGATTTCTCCGGCGCCGCAGCGGCGGCCGACAAGGCGCTCGCGCTGGATCCGAAGGACACGCGAGCGCTGCGCGTCGCGGTCGAGGCCAACACCGCGCTCGGCAATACCGCGCGGGCCAAGGAGGCGTCGGCGGCGCTCGCCGCGCTCGACCCGAAAGCGGCTGCGATCGACCTCTTCAACCAGGGCGTCCGCGAGTACAACGGCGGCTCCATGGCTGCGGCCCTGAAGCTCTTCGAGCAGTCGCTCGCCGCCGATCCGTCCTACGGCAAGACCCACTACATGCTCGGCATGTGCTACATCAGCCAGGGCGAGAACAAGAAGGCGAAGGAGCATCTCGAGGCGTTCATCGCCGTGGCGGAGTCCGGCGACGCCGACGCGGCGACGGCCAAAGAGATGCTGAGCTATCTGAAGTGAGCTCTCTGAACTGAGCTCTCTGAAGTCGTCATGCGGGTCACCCTCAGTCCGGGTCGCGAGCGCCCGATCCGCGACGGTCATCCCTGGGTTTTTTCGGGCGCCATCCATTCCGAGCTCGGCGACCGCGAAGCTGCGGTCGCCGAGCTCTTCGACTCCGCCGGGAGCAGACTCGGCTCCGGCTTCTACAGCGCCGGCTCGCAGATCCGCGTGCGCATGCTCGCCGGCGACCCGTTGCACGGTTCGGCCGGGCCGGGTGTCGACGCGGACTATTTCGAGCGCCAGTTGCGCGCCGCCGACCTCTGGCGGCAGCGTCTGTTGCCGCCGGCCACCACCGGCTACCGTGTGCTCAACGCGGAGGGGGACGGCCTGCCGGGCTGGACCGTCGACCGGTTCGGCCCGGTGCTCGTCAGCCAGATCACCAGCGCCGGCCTCGAGAAGCTGCGCGGCGCGGCCTACGAGGCGCTGTCGCGCGTCTTTCCGGAGGCGTCCATCCTGCATCTCGGCGATCTCGCCGCCCGGCGGGAAGAGGGACTGCCGCTGGTCGCCGAGACGATTCGCGGACCGCTGCCGGCCGCGGCGACCTTCGAGGAGTGCGGCCTGGGCTTCGTCGCCGAGCTCGAGGGCGGACAGAAGACCGGCTTCTATTGCGATCAGCGCGACAACCGCCGGCTGGTCGAGAGCTTCGCGCGCGATCGCCGCGTGCTCGACCTCTTCTCGCACAGCGGCGCCTTCTCGCTCTACGCGCTGCGCGGCCGCGCGCGGACGGTGACCGCGGTCGAATCGGCCGGCCGCCTGAACGTGCTCGGCCGGCGGTTGGTGATCGAGAATCATCTCGATCCCGGGCGCACCGAGTTCGTGACCGCCGACGTATTCGAAGACCTGCGCCAGCGAAAGCAGAGCTACGACCTGGTGATCTGCGATCCGCCGCCGCTCGCCAAGCGCCGTACGCATCTCGACAAGGCGGCGCGCGCCTACAAGGACCTGAACCGGCTGGCGCTCGGGCGTCTCGCTCCCGGCGGGCTGCTGCTCACCTTCAGCTGCAGCGGGGCGATCGACAGCAAGCTCTTCCGGCAGATTCTCTTCGCCGCGGCGGTGGAGGCGCGCGTCGACCTCGCGCTGCTCGCGCCGCTCGCCGCCGCCGTCGATCATCCGGTGTCGGTCTTCCATCCCCAGGGCGAGTACCTCAAGGGTTGGCTCGCCGTCGTGCGGGGACCCCGGGCATGAGCGCCGCCGGGACGTCGCGCACGCAGTCGGGCGCCGCCGCGCGAGCGGTGGTCTTCGTTCACCCGGGCGCGGCCGGAGAGGCGCCGCCCCGGCTGGTCGCGCTCGCGGCGGCGCTCTCGGGTCGCGGGCGGAGCTGCCGCGCGCTCGCGGCGAGCGAGCTGCGCGGCGTGCGCGACGCGATCCTGGTGTTCACCGGCGAGACCGCCGCGGGCGCTCTCCTGCGCGGCCGCATGGCGGGCAACCGGATTCTGCTCGACGTGCGCGGTCCGGCGGCCGGGCCGCGATTCCCCGGCGGTGCGCGTCTCGTCGACGGCGCCATCTTTCGCAGCGGGCGTCAGCGGAAGGATCTCGATCGGCCGCGCTGGACGAGTCGCGTGATCTACGACGAAGCGGAGCCCGGACTCGCGCCGCACACCGTCGCGGCGGAAGAGTTTCGCGCCGCCTGTTTCGGCGCGAGCGCCGCCGGCGAGCACTTCGGCGGGCTGCGCGGTGTCGCGTTCATCGACAGCCATCCGCTGCGCCACGCCGCTCAGTTCAACTGTCACCTCTCCCTGCGCCGTCCCGGTCCCGCCGAGCTCTACCAGCCGGGTTCGGAGGTGGCGAACGCCGCCGCCTGCGGCGCGGTGCTGGTCACGATGCGCGATGCCGCGGCGGTCGAGCTGCTGGGGGACGATTACCCTTTCTACTGCGCCGGCGACCGCGTGGCCATCGAGGCGACGATCGCGCGGGCGCGGCAGGCGTGCGGCGGCCCCGAGTGGCAAGCGGCGCTCGCCCGCCTGCGCGAGGCCGGCGCGAAGACGGCCCTGGCGCACGTGGTCGAGCAGCACCTCGAGCACTTTGCGGCGGTCGAGCGCGCCATCCTGGCGGGGCCCGGCGCGGCAGCGCCGCCGGGCGCCGGATCGGCCGCCGGTTGACAGGTCCGCGCGTCGCTTGCTAAGTTCCTCGGCTGCAGCGGCTTGCGCCGGGATTTTCGATCCGGACAGGTTTCAGGGCTGGCACGGCAGTCGTGGTGGTGGGAGGGCAGGAGGCCCGTAGCTCAGTTGGTTAGAGCGCAACGTTGACATCGTTGAGGTCGGTGGTTCGAGCCCACTCGGGCCTACCAAGTCTCTCCCCCGCAGGTCCACACTCGCCGGAAGGTCGCCCTGGGCGGTGGCCGGAGCAGGCAGTGAGCAATATGCGGGCGCTTAGCTCAGCTGGTTAGAGCGCTACCTTCACACGGTAGAGGTCCCCGGTTCGAGTCCGGGAGCGCCTACCACAGGTCCTCGAAGTCCCCCAGGCATCGCAGCCGGCAGCAGAAACAGGATTCCATGACCATCGTACTCACCCTTCCCGACGGCTCCGAGCGCACGGTGTCGCGCGGCACGACCGCGCTCGAGGTTGCGCATTCCATCGGTCCGCGGCTGGCGCAGGATGCGGTCGGGGCCGAGCTCGCCGGGCGCCGCGTCGACCTGCGCGAACCGCTGGCGGCGTCCGGACCCTTCAAGCTCTTCACGACTCGGAGCCCCGAGGCCGGCGAGTTCGTCCGCCACTCCGCCGAGCACGTGCTCGCCGATGCGGTGACCCGTCTCTGGCCGGACGCTCTCTACGACGCCGGGCGCAAGGACCACAGCGAGAAGTTCCAGTACGACTTCCGCTTCGAGCGCGCCTTCACCGCCGACGACCTCGAGAAGATCGAGGCCAAGATGCGCGAGATCGTCGCCGAGGATGCGCCCTTCGAGCGCGTCGAAGTGTCGCGCGACGAGGCCTTCGAGATCTTCCGCGAACGCGGCAACGAGTTGAAGCTCCTGCGCCTCGCCGATATTCCCCCGGGCGAGACGATCACGCTCTACCGCCACGGCCGCTTCCTCGATCTCTGCCGCGGTCCGCACCTGCAGCGCGCGGGACAGATCGGCGCGGTGAAGCTTCTCGAGTCCTCCGGCGTCTACTTCAAGGGCGACGAGGCGAACGAGAAGCTGCAGCGGATCTACGGCACCGCCTTCGCTTCGAAGAAGGAGCTCGAGGCCTACGAGAAGTCGTTCGAGGAGGCGCGCGCCCGCGATCATCGCCGGCTCGGCGTCGAGCTCGACCTGTTCAGCTTTTCGCCGCTGGCTCCGGCGTCGCCGTTCTTTCACCCCAAGGGAGCGACCGTCTACAACGGTCTCGTCGACTACGTGCGCGAGCTCTATGCGACCCGCGGCTACGGCGAAGTGGTGACGCCGCAGATCCTCGACGTCGAGCTCTGGCACAAGTCGGGGCACTACGCGAACTACCGCGAGAACATGTTCTTCACCGAGGTCGACGAGCGCCAGTTCGCGGTCAAGCCGATGAACTGCCCGACCCACTGCATGATCTTCGGCACCCGCAAGCGCTCCTATCGCGACCTGCCCATCCGCTACGCCGACTTCGGCCGGCTGCATCGCTACGAACGCAGCGGCGTGACCTCTGGCCTCACCCGCGTGCGGTCGTTCGCCCAGGACGACGGTCACATCTTCTGCACCGACGAGCAGGTCGGCGAAGAGGTGCGGAAGCTGATCGAGATGTACTTCTCCGTCTACCGCACCTTCGGCTTCGACGAGGTCAAGGTCTACTTCTCAACGCGGCCGGAGAAGTCGATCGGCAGCGACGAGCTCTGGATCCAGGCGGAAGCCGCCCTCAAGGGCGCTCTCGAGGCGAACCTGGGACCCGACGGCTACGCCGTCAACCCGGGCGACGGCGCCTTCTATGGTCCGAAAATCGACTTCCAGCTGAAGGACGCCCTCGGCCGCTGGTGGCAGCTCGGCACGATCCAGCTCGACTACCAGTTGCCGCAGCGCTTCGAGCTCGAGTACGTCGCCAGCGACGGCAGCTTCCCGCGACCGGTGATGATCCACCGCGCGATGCTCGGCTCGCTCGAGCGCTTCCTCGGGATCCTCATCGAGCACACCGCCGGGGCCTTCCCGATGTGGCTCGCGCCGGTGCAGGCGAAAGTCCTGCCGGTCTCCGAGAAGGCGCTCGACTATTCCCGCGGCGTGGCGGTGGAGCTCACCGCCGCCGGTCTGCGGGTCGAGCTCGACGAGTCGAACGAGAAGCTGGGCTACAAGATCCGGCTGGCGCAGATGGAGAAGGTGCCCTACATGCTGGTGGTCGGCGCCAAGGAGGCCGAGCAGGGGAGCGTCGCCGTCCGGCTGCGGTCGGGGGAGGATCTGGGACCGATTCCGGTCGCCCAGCTCCTGCCGCGGCTGGTCGCCCAGGCGTCGCTCCGGTCGGCGTCTTTGCCCGCGAGCCCCCAGATCGGATAAACTCCGGCAGTTCTGCTGGTAAGGGCGACGCCCCGCGCTCGGATGTTCCGTCCGCGGATGAGAATGCGTCGCCCCCGCGCTCTTGAGGGGGTGAGCAGCGCATCGACAAGACCGCACGCACCAACGAAGGGATCCGGGTTCGCGAAGTCCGGCTGATCGACGCCGATGGGACGCAGGTCGGAATCGTCGCGACCGAGCAGGCGCTGCGCATGGCCAAGGAGCAGTTCTTCGACCTCGTCGAAGTGGCCCCGGAGGCACGCCCGCCAGTCTGCCGGATCATGGATTTCGGCAAGTTTCTCTACCAGCAGAAGAAGAAGACGCACGATTCGCGGAAGAAGCAGAAGACGATTCAGGTCAAAGAGGTCAAGTTCCGACCCAACATCGACGACCACGACTACAGCGTGAAGCTGCGCAACGCGGTCCGGTTTCTCGACGAGGGCGACAAGGTCAAGGCGACCGTTCAGTTCCGCGGCCGCGAGATGTCCAAGCCGGAGCTGGGATTGAAGCTCCTGCGACGCTTCACCGCCGACCTGGGCGAGCAGGGTTCCGCCGAGGGAAGTGCGGAGATGGCCGGTAACCGGATGCACATGATCTTCGGTCCGGGCAAGAAGAGTGCGAAGAAGCCGTCGGACGGCGCGCCGGGTTCGGCCGCAGCCCCCGCAGGCCTGGCTTCCAGTACCAAGAAGGCGACGGATTCCGCGCCGGCAGCCCCGCTCGCCGCTGCGGCCGTCGCGAAACCACAGTAGAAACGAGGTCGGACGTGGCTACTCAGAAGAAGAAGACGCATCGTGGCGCCGCCAAGCGCTTCAAGCTCACCGCCAACGGGAAACTGATGCGCGGGCAGTCCGGAAAGCGCCACATTCTCACCAAGAAGACCCGCACCCGGAAGCGCCGCCTGCGGCGCGAGGTGGTGCAGGGCGGCGCGCTGGGCAAAGCCATCGCCGCCATGATTTCCTAGTCGCAGTCTCACTTTCCGCCGCGCCGGGAAAGACCCGTCCCGGCCGCCGGAAGCCACGAGCCCGCTGACCAGCGGGGCTCGAGGCCTTACCCGCCCGATTCCCTGAATCCGGGCGAGAAACGGGGTTGGAAACGATGCCTCGCGTCAAACGCGGTGCCAAGCGCGCGCACAAGCGCAAGAAGGTCCTGAAGCTCTCCAGCGGTTTCTACGGCACGAAGTCGAATGCCTACCGCATGGCCATGCAGGCGGTCGACCGGGCGGGCAAGTTCGCCACCCGCGACCGGCGCCAGAAGAAGCGGCAGTTCCGCTCCCTCTGGATCGTCCGGATCAACGCCGCCGCGCACCAGTACGGCCTGTCCTACAACCACTTCATCTCGGGCCTGAAGGCCGCTGGATGCGATCTCGACCGCAAGGTCCTGGCGCAGCTCGCCGCTTCCGAGGACCCGAAGGCCTTCGCCGGCCTGGTCGATCTCGCCAAGCAGGCGCTCGCCCAGATGCCGCAGGCGCTCCAGGCTTCTCCGGCCCCTGCCAAGGCCTGACGGCATGAGCGGGCCGGGGGCGACGAACGAGCCGGTCCCGACCCCGGAAGAACTCGAACGACTGGCGGCGGAGGCCGAGGCGGCGATCTCCCAGGCGGGAGATCGCGCCGCCTGGGACGCGCTGCGCGTCGCCTGGATCGGCGCGCGCAGCGGCCGCCTGCGCGAGCTCCAGGCCCTGGTGCCGAAGGCGCCCGACAAGCGCGCCTTCGGAGCCGCTTTCAACGGGCTGCGACTGCGAATCGAAGCGGCGCTCGCGGCGCGCGACGCCGATCTCGTCCGCCTCGAAGAGGAGGCGCGGCTGCGGGCGTCGCGCGTCGACGTCACCCTTCCCGGGCGGCGGCCTCCCGGCGGCTCGCTCCACCCCGTGACGCTGGTCTCGCGCGAGATCGAGGCGGTCTTCCGCGCCCTCGGTTACAGCGTCGCCGAAGGTCCGGAGATCGAGGACGATCGCTACAACTTCGCGCTGCTCAACTTCCCCGATGACCACCCCGCCCGGGACGCGCAGGACACGCTCTTCGTCGACGACGGCCGTCTGCTGCGCACTCACACTTCGCCGGTCCAGATCCGCACGATGCTGGCGCGGAAGCCGCCGATCCGCGTCATCTGCCCGGGGCGCGTCTATCGCAACGACAACGACCTCCGCCACTCGCCGATGTTCCATCAGGTCGAAGGCCTGTGCGTCGCCGAAGGCATCACGATGGGCGACCTCAAGGGAACGCTCGAGGCGTTCATCACCCGCCTCTTCACTCCCGACACGAAAGTGCGCCTCCGCCCGAGCTACTTTCCGTTCACCGAGCCGTCGTGCGAGGTCGACATCACCTGCCAGATCTGCAAAGGCAAGGGGTGCGCCACCTGCTCGAATACCGGCTGGATGGAGATTCTGGGAGCGGGCATGGTCGACCCGCGCGTGCTCGCCAACTGCGGCATCGATCCCGACCGCTACTCCGGCTTCGCCTTCGGCCTCGGCCTCGACCGGGTGGCGATGAACAAGTACGGCATCCCCAACATCCGCTCGCTCTTCGAGAGCGACGAGCGCCTCCTCCGCCAGGTGCGCGGATGAAGTTCTCCTACTCCTGGCTCGCCGCGTATGTCGACCTCCCGGAGCTCTCCCCGGGCGCTGCCGCGGAGCTCGCCGCGCAGTTGACTTCGGTCGGCCTCAGCGTCGAAGCGGTGGAGGTCGCCGCGGGCGACGTCGTCCTCGACGTCGACGTCACCGGCAACCGCCCCGACTGCATGAATCATCTCGGCCTGGCCCGGGAGATCGCGGTCAAGCGTGGCACGGTGCTTCGCGAACCGGTCTTTTCACTTACTGAAAGCCTCTTGCCGAACGGTTCACGGGCGTCCGTGAAGATCGACGATCCCGAGGGCTGCCCGCGCTTCACCCTGAGGATCGTCCGCGGCGTGAAGATCGGTCCGTCGCCGGAGTGGCTGGTGCGCAGGCTCGAGGCGATCGGCTCGCGGTCGATCAACAACGTCGTCGATGCCACCAACTTCTGCTTGTGGGAGTGCGGCCAGCCGCTCCACGCCTACGACCTGGCGACGGTTCCCGGCGGCGAGCTCGTCGTGCGTCGCGCCCGCGCCGGCGAGAAGCTCACCACGCTCGACGGCAAGGAGCGCGAGCTCGACCCGGAGGTGCTGGTGATCGCCGACCGCAGGCGCGCCATCGGGCTCGCCGGCATCATGGGCGGCCTGGACACCGAGGTCACCTCGCAGACCACCGACGTGCTGCTCGAAGCCGCGCACTTCGACCGCCGGCGCATCCGGATCGGCGCGAAGCGCCTGGGGATGCATACCGACGCTTCGCATCGCTTCGAGCGTGGCGCGGACTTCGCCTCCTGCGACGAGGCCTCGCGGCGCTGCGCGGCGCTCATCGCCGAGATCGCCGGCGGCACGGTCGAGGGCCCTGGGGTCGACGTCGTGGCGGTGCGCCCGCAGCCGGTCGCCTGGCGGCTGTCCGGGCCGGACCTCGAGCGCTTCGGCGGCACGTCCGTCGCCGATACCGAGATCGAGCGCATCCTCGGTGGACTCGGCTTCGCGCCGCGCCGGAGCGGCGAGCGCCTCTGGGAGGGTGAGGTTCCCTCCTGGCGCGAGGTCGACTTCGAGCCGCGAAGCGACCGGCTTCCGGCGCGCGAGGCGTGGCGCCAGGACCTCTTCGAGGAGGTCTGGAGGCAGGCGGGCCTCGACGCGATTCCGGCGACCCTGCCGGCGATCGGCGGCGTCGACGCGGCGGAGAACCCGGAGCACGATCGCCGCGACCGCTTGCGCGACCGGCTGGTCGGCTTCGGCTACGCCGAGACCATCCACTATGCGTTCGGCGCGCGCCGTGCCGACGGCGCGCTGCCGCGCCTGGTGGGCGAAGGGGAGCCGATCGCGCTCGCCAATCCGCTCTCCGAGCTCTATGCGGTGATGCGGCGCTCCCTGGTGCCGAACCTCCTGGCGGCGGCGGAGTTCAACGTCAACCGCGGGGCGCAGGGCGTGAAGCTCTTCGAATCGGGCCACCTCTTCCCGGGTGGCGATGCGCTGGAGGTCGAGGCCCTGGCGCTGGTGGCCGGCGGCGTCGACGGTGGCCTCTGGGACCGCCGTGCGGAATGCGACCTGTTCGGAGTCAAGGGAGAGGTCGAAGCGCTGCTCGCCGAGCTCGGAGTCGTGCCGGAGGTGTTTCCGGCCGAGCTCCCCGGAGTGACGCCGGGGACCGGCGCGTCGCTTCGCAGCGGTGGAGTGGAGGTCGGCTGGTTCGGGCGGCTGCACGGCTTCGCCGGGCCGTTTCCCCTGTTCGCGGCCGAGCTCCGGCTCGACCGCCTGCCGCTCGAGCGCGGACGCCTGCGCGTGGAGCCGCCGTCGCGCTTCCCCGGCATCGACGTCGACCTCACCCTGACGCACTCGCTCGAGCTGCCCTGGCGGGATCTGGCAGCGGCGATCGCCTCCGAGCGGGTCGCGGATCTCGCCCGTTTCGGGCTCAAGGATCGCTACCAGGGGAAGGGCATCCCTGCGGGCGCCGTCGCGACGACGATCGCCTTCCACTACAACGCTCCGGAACGGTCGCTGACGCAGGAGGAGGTCAACCTCCGGCATCAGACACTGGCGGCGAGTCTGGAGCGCCGGTTCGGCGTCGATCGCGCGGGAGGAGAGGGCAAGCGATGAGTCGCGACTTCATGGCCGACCTCGAAGCGAAGGTGAACGAGGCCGCGGCGCGCATCGAAGAGCTGCAGCGCGAGAACCGGCGCCTGGAGCAGGAGCTGGCGCGGAATCCGCCGGGCGATTTCTCGCCGCCGCCACCGCCGCCACCGGCCGCCGCGGCCCGTCCGGAGAAAGCCGACAAAGCCGAGAAGGCGTGGACGAAAGAGCGCGAGGAGATCCGCCGTCGTCTCGAGACGCTGATCGCGCGCCTGGAATCTCTCCTGTCCTAGAGCATTCAGCAGGTGTCGGCTGTCGTGCCGGCAGGATGGCGCCGGCTGTAACTTTCGCCCGCCTCGCGGATCCTGTGTTCGAAGGAGAACGACATGGATTCCGCCACGATCGCCCGTCCCGCGCCGGCGCTCCGGTTGACTGCCGTCGAGAAGCGCTACCCCTACTTCCGTCTCGGTCCGATCGATCTCGAGCTGGCGCCGGGAACGACGCTCGGCCTGCTGGGAGTGAACGGCGCCGGCAAGTCGACGCTGCTTCGCATCCTCCTCGGCCTGGTGCGGCCGGACACCGGAAGCGTGCAGGTGCTCGGGCAGCCGATGCCCGACTGCGAACAGGCCATCAAGTCGGAGGTCGGCTTCGTCTCCGAGGACATGGCCCCCTACGCCGCCAAGACCATCGCCTGGAATCTCGAGCTCGTGCGCTCGCTGTCCGCCCGCTGGGACGAGGAGCGCGCGGCGGCTCTCCTGCGGCGGTTCGAGCTCCGGCCGGAGCAGCGCACGCGGGGGCTGTCGCGCGGCCAGACGGTGCGTTTGTTGCTCCTCCTCGCGCTCGTGCGCCGGCCGCGCCTGCTGCTGCTCGACGAGCCGACGACCGGGCTCGACCCGCGGGTGCGGCACGAGCTGCGCGAAGAGCTGGCCCGGATCGCGCGGGAGGAGGGCACCACGATCGTCTTCTCCTCTCACCTCACCGAGGACATGACCGCCCTCGCCAGCGAGATCGTGATGGTCGACCGCGGGCGCGTCGTTCGTCGCGCCACGACGAGCGAGCTGCTGCGCGAGGGGCCGCTCGAACGGGTCTTCCTGGACGCGACTTCGCCGGCCGGCGGCAGGAGGGTCGCGTGAACGCGCGCGCGGTCGTCCGGCTGGCGCGCAAGGATCTCTCCCTCCTGCGGTGGCCGTTCCTGCTCTACGTCGCGCTGGGCGGACTGGCCGTGGGGCTCTCGGGCCTGGACGATCGCGCGGCGCGCTCGCTCGGTCTGACGATGGCGGCGAACGTCCTCATCGCCACCTGCTTTCACCTCGTGTTGAGCAACGTCCTGGGGGAGCGCCAGAACCGGACCCTCGCCTTTGCGCTCTCGCTGCCGGTCTCGCCGCGCGAGATCGTGGCGGCGAAGCTGGTCTCCTCGCTCGTCATGTACGTCGTCTGCGGGCTGCTCGCGACCACGGCGCTGGTGCATCTCGCGCCGGTCGACGTCTTCGCCGCGATGGCCACCGACGGCCGCGGCCTGCTCTCCCATCTGGCGGGCTGGAGCGCCTATTTCGCGCTCGTCCTCGGCGGCTTTCTCGCCCTGTTCTCGATCGTCCTGGCGACGGCGATCGTCTCGGAGTCGCACGGCTGGACGATGGCATCGGCCGTCGGTCTGATCTTCGTCGTCGGCAACGGGCTCTTTCTCTTCGGACCGAAGCTCGAGCGGTTCGCGCGCTACTTTCGCGACCTGCGGCGGGGCGGCCCGGCGCTCACCTGGACCCTGGTCGTCGAGGCGCTCGTCATCGCGGGTATCGTCGGACTCACCTTGCGTCTGTTCGAGAGGAAGAAGAGCTTTCTCTAGCCCATGCTCGACTTCGCCACGCTCTACGCCGAGCACGCCCGCGACGTGCAGCGATTCGCGCTGTTTCTCTCGGGCGATCCGGCCCTGGCGGACGACATCACTTCGGAGACCTTCATCCGCGCCTGGGGGGCCCAGGATCGCTTCGACCTCGCGAGCGTCCGGGGATATCTGCTCGCCATCGCCCGGAATCTCCACCTGCACGAGCTGCGGCGTGCCCGCGGCCGGCCGAAACTGGACCTCGACGCGGTCGGCGCGGCGGAGCTCGCCACCGACGAAGTCTCGCCCGAGCGAAGGGCGGCAGCGCGCAGCGAGCTCTCGCGCGTGCTCGCCGGACTCCAGGAGCTCCCCGAGATCGACCGCGCGGCACTCCTCATGCGGGCCGAGGACCAGCTGCCGTACGAGGAGATCGCCCGCGCCCTCGACCTCACGCTCTCGGCCACGAAAGTGAAGATCCACCGGGCGCGACTTCGCCTTGCCGAAGCGCGCCTCCACGCCTCGAAAACGGAGAACCAGTCATGACCGTCGATCCCGCCGTGATCCGGGACCTGCTGCCGCTCTACCTCGCCGGGGAAGCCAGTCCGGCGTCCTGCAAGCTGGTGGAGGAGCACCTCGCTGCGAACCCCGACCTGGCGCGCCTGGCGGCCGCCGCTGCCGACGCGGACCTCTCCCGCATCGCGACGGCGAGCGTGCTGCCGCCTCCCTCGGCGGAGAAGTCGGCGCTCGAGGCTACCCGCCGTCTGCTGAGATGGCGATCGTGGCTGATGGGTGGCGCGATCTTCGCTACGTTGCTGCCGTTCTCGGTGTACGGCAGCGACCGCGGGATCGAGTTCTTCCTCCTGCGCGATGCGCCGGCGACCGCCGCGCTCTCGCTGTTCGCCGCCGCGGTTCTCTGGCTCGCCTTCTGGCGCGTCTCGCGGAAGCTCAGGGTGACCGGCCTCTGACCTTCGGCGGCACCCACCCCGCGGGGTGGGCGAAGCCTCCCTCGTTAGGGTGTTTCACGCATGTTTCGCGATTGCAACGATTCGTCACGGAGCCGAGGCCATGACGATCCTCTCCCGACGACGTTTCCTTCAGATCGGTGCCGGAGTTGCCGGCGCAGGGGCTGCGGCGGCCCTGTCTCCTGGCACCCCCGCCTGGGCCGAGTTCTTCGGTGCCGCCCAGCCGGGCGACCGGATCGAAACCGTTCCCACCTTCTGCGATCTCTGCTTCTGGAAGTGCGGCGCCATCGCCACGAAGAAGAACGGGCGGCTGTGGAAGATCGAGGGCAACCCCGCCGACCCGCTCTCGCGCGGCCGCCTCTGCCCGCGCGGCACCGGTGGCGTGGGAACCTACTACGACACCGACCGCCTGCGCTCGCCGCTCCTGCGGCGCAAGAGCCGCGGCGAGGACGAGTGGGTCGAAGTGACCTGGGACGAGGCGCTCAACTTCATCGCCGAAAAGCTGCAGAAGATCAAGCTCGAACACGGCCCGGAGGCGGTCGCCTTCTTCAGCCACGGCATCGGCGGCAACTTCCTCAAGCACACTTTCAAGGCGTTCGGGACGCCGAACCTCGTCGCGCCCTCTTATGCCCAGTGCCGCGGTCCGCGCGACGTCGGGTTCCAGCTCACTTTCGGCGACGAAGTCGGGACGCCCGAGCGCACCGACATCGCGAAGGCCCGCTGCCTGGTCCTCCTCGGCTCGCACCTCGGCGAGAACATGCACAACAGCCAGGTGCAGGAGTTCGCCGAGGCGGTCGGCTCGGGGGCGACGGTCATCGTCGCCGATCCGCGCTTCTCGGTTGCGGCCAGCAAGGCGAAGCACTACCTGCCCGTGAAGCCGGGCACCGACATCGCGCTGCTGCTCGCGTGGATGAACGTGCTGGTGTTCGAGAATCTCTACGACCGCGAGTTCGTCGAAACGCACGGCTTCGGTTTCGAGGCGTTCCGCGCCGCGATCGCGGCCTACACTCCGGAGTGGGCCTACCCGATCACGACCCTCGCGCCCGAGGCGATCCGCGAGACCGCGCGAGAGATGGCGCGTCATCGCCCCGCGACGCTGGTGCATCCGGGGCGCCACGTGACCTGGTACGGCGACGACGCGCAGCGCAGCCGCGCGATCGCCCTGGTCAACGCGCTGCTCGGCAACTGGGGGCGCGAGGGCGGCTTCTACTTCCCGGCCTCGTTCGCGCTCGCGAAGTACCCCTATCCTCCCTATCCGCACAGCGACCGCGGCGCGGTGGACAACCCGGAGGCGAAGTTCCCCTTCGCCGATCTCGGGTTGACCACCGGCATCCGCGCCGCGACGCTGTCCGGCAAGCCCTATCCGGTCAAGGGCTGGTTCGTCTATGCGACCAACCTCCTGCAGGCGCTGCCCAACCAGGAGGAGACGATCCGCGCCATTCAGGCGCTTGACCTCATGGTCGTCGTCGACGTCGTGCCGTCCGAGATCGCCGGTTGGGCGGACGTCGTGTTGCCGGAGTCGGTCTATCTCGAGCGCTACGACGACTTCAACACCGAGGCGTTCCGCGAGCCGTTCGTCTCGCTGCGCCAGCCGGTCGTCGACTCTCCCGCCGAGCAACGCCCGAACTGGTGGATCGCGCGAGAGCTGGCCGGAAAGCTCGGACTCGGCGCCTTCTTTCCGTGGAAGAACATCGAGGAGTATCTCGAAACGCGGCTGGCGGGAACCGGAGTCGACCTGGCGCGGATGAAGCGCGAAGGCGTCGTGGTCGGCCCGCATCGTCCGATCAACGTCGAGGAGGGGCATGCGCTGGCCTTTCCGACGCCGTCGGGAAAGGTCGAGTTCTGGTCGCCGCAGCTCGCCGGGAAGGGGTTCGACGCGGTGCCTGCGTACACGCCGCACGCCGAGCCGCCGGCCGGCTACTTCCGTCTCCTCTTCGGTCGCGCGCCGGTGCACACCTTCTCGCGCACCCAGACGAACCCGTTGCTGCACGAGGCGATGCCGGAGAACGAGGTCTGGATCCATGCCGACGTCGCGCGCCGCTGGGGGCTCGAGAACGGCAGGCCGGTGCGGCTGGTGAACCAGGACGGTGTCGTCTCCCAGCCGGTCAAGGTCAAGGCCACCGAGCGCATCCGCACCGACTGCGTCTTTCTGGTCCACGGCTTCGGTCACACCGCGAAAGGGTTGAAGCGGACCGTGGGCAGGGGAGCGTCGGACGCCCAGCTGATCACGCGCTACGCGCTCGATCCGTTGATGGGCGGCACCGGGATGAACCTCAACTTCGTCACCTTCCAGCCGGTCGTCGGGACGGAGGCCTGAGATGGCGCGCTTCGGCATGGTGATCGACACGCGGCGATGCGTCGGCTGCATGGACTGCGTCGTCGCCTGCAAGACCGAGAATCAGGTCCCCGAAGGGTTCAACCGGGACTGGATCACGACCGAGGTGCGCGGCGGGTTTCCGACGCTGTCGATGGAGATCCGCAGCGAGCGCTGCAACCACTGCGACAGCCCGCCTTGCGTCGCCTGCTGCCCGACCGGGGCCTCGCACGTCGAGGAGTTCGGCCAGGTCGTCCTCGTCGACCACGACCTGTGCATCGGCTGCAAGGCCTGCCTCGCCTCGTGCCCCTACGACGCGCGCTTCATCCACCCCGAGGGCTACGCCGACAAGTGCACCTTCTGCATTCATCGGGTGAAGGAGGGCAAGGACCCCGCCTGCGTCGCCGTTTGCCCGACCCGCTGCATGCACTTCGGCGACCTCGACGACCCCAATGCCGAGGTCTCCCGGCTGCTCGCCGCGCGCGCCCACCACGCGCTCATTCCCGAAGCCGGCACGAAGCCGCGCATCTTCTACCTGACCTGAGGACGGAGGGAACGTGATCGAGCTCACCACGACGCGCGCCAACCATCTCGTCGACCCGGTGCTCCAGGTCTGGGCCTGGCAGATTCCGGTCTATCTCTTCCTCGGCGGCCTGGTCGCCGGGATGATGGTCATCTCCGGCTACTTCCTGGTCTCCGGTCGCTGGCGCAACACCCGCTCCGCCTGCTTCGTACTTCCGCGAATGAGCCTCGTCCTGCTGTCGCTCGGCATGCTGGCGCTCTTCCTCGACCTGGAGCACAAGCTCTATGTCTGGCGGCTGTACACCACCTTCGAATGGACTTCGCCGATGTCCTGGGGGGCGTGGATCCTGCTGCTGGTCTACCCGGCGCTGATCGCGAATCTGCTGCTGCGGGTACCCGCGGCGTTGCGCATCCGGGTGCCGGCTCTCGGCCGACTCTCGGACCACCTGCTCGCGCGCCCGGAATGGCTGCGCCGGGTCGGCGCGCTGAACATGATCTGGGGCGCGCTGCTGGGGGTCTACACCGGCATTCTGCTCTCGGCCCTCGGTGCCCGCCCACTGTGGAACAGCGCGCTTCTCGGCCCGCTCTTTCTCGTCTCCGGCCTCTCGGCCGCGGCCGCGTTCGTCCACCTGATCGCTCCCGACGCCGGCGAGCGCGAGCTGCTGGCCAGGGCGGACAACGGTTTCCTGATCGCCGAGCTCGCCTTCCTGACGCTGTTCCTGCTGGGCCTCGTCTCGTCCACCGAAGCGCATCAGCAGGCCGCAGGTCTGATCCTCGGTGGCCCTTTCACTGCCGTTTTCTGGGTCGGTGTGATCGGTCTCGGCATCGTCGTGCCGCTGACAATCCAACTTCTCGCCCTGCAGCACCGCGTCGCGCACACGCCGATCGCCCCGTTGCTGGTCATCGCGGGCGGGCTCGTGCTCCGTTTCGTTATCGTGCAGGCGGGTCAGGTCAGCCATTGGGCCCGCGTTCCCGGCCTTTGACCCTCGTGGAGGTGGACCGCATGTCGTCCGAATCCCGTTCCGTTCACCGGGCGCCGGCGCCCTACATGAACCCGTACCTCGCCGGCATCGGCCTCGGCCTCGTGCTGCTCGCCTCGTTCGTCGTCATGGGTCGGGGGCTGGGAGCTTCCGGAGCCTTCTCGTCCGCCTGCGCGGTGGCCGTCGACGCCGTGGCTCCGACCCATGCGCAAGGCAACAGCTTCTGGCGGGAGTACCTCGCGGGTGGCGTCGGGCATCCGCTCAAGGACTGGCTGGTCTTCGAGGTCCTCGGCGTTCTCGTCGGTGGCTTCCTCTCGGGTCTGCTCGCCGGGCGGGTCCGGCGGACGGTCGACAAGGGCCCACGCATCTCGACTCGCGGACGCTTCGCCTACGCCTTCGCCGGCGGCATCCTGATGGGGATCGGCGCGAAGTTGGCGCGCGGCTGCACCAGCGGCCAGGCGCTGACCGGCGGGGCGCTGCTCTCCGCCGGCGGATGGGCCTTCATGATGATGGTCTTCGCCGGTGGCTACGGCGCCGCCTGGCTGGTGAGGAGGCAGTGGCAATGAACGCACCCTTCTTCAAGTTCGGCCTGTTCGGCGACGAGGCTTCGCTCATCGTCGCCTGCGTGATCGGCATCGGCTTCGGGTTCTTCCTGGAACAGGCCGGCTTCGGCTCGGCGAAGAAGCTCACCGACCAGTTCTATTTCAAGGACATGGCGGTCTTCCGGGTGATGTTCACCGCCATCGTCACCGCCATGCTCGGCCTGTTCTACCTCGCCGCCGCGGGTTGGGTCGATCTCTCGCTGGTCTACATCCAGCCGACCTATCTCTGGCCGCAGATCGTCGGCGGCCTTCTGCTGGGCGTCGGGTTCGTGGTCGGCGGGTACTGCCCCGGCACGTCGGTGGTGGCGATGGCGACCGGCAAGGTCGACGCGCTGGTCAACATCGCCGGCATCTTCGCTGGCATCTTCCTCATCGGCGAGCTCTGGCCTTCGATCACCGGCTTCGCGGAGAGCTCAGCGCTCGGGCGTCTGACGCTGCCCGAGGTCTTCCACCTGCCGATGGGCCTGGTGGTGCTCCTGGTCGTGCTCATGGCGGTCGGCGGTTTCTGGGGGGCGGGGGTGCTCGAGCGCCGGTTCGCGGACCGCCCGGCGAAGGAGGGCCAGTGAGCCTCCTGCCGCTCGACCGTCTCTCGCGCAACCAGAAGCTGGCGCTGTTCGCGGTCGCGCTCGGTTTGGGGGCGCTCGTCATCGGCACGCCGAGATCCGGCAAGGTGACGATCGACGAGCGCGAGCTGGCGGCGATGGTCGAGGGCGAGGTGGACCATGTCACCCCCGACGAGCTCGCGGACTGGATCGTCGCCGGGCGGCAGGACTTCCGGCTGATCGACCTGCGCACGCCGGCGGAGTTCGCCGAGTACCACATCCCGCAGGCGGAGAATCGGACGATCACGTCGCTCGCGGATGCGGATCTGGCGCGCAACGAAAAGATCGTCCTCTACTCCGCCGAAGGCATCCACTCGGCGCAGGCCTGGTTCCTGCTCAAGGCGAAAAAGTTCCCGGCGGTCTACATCCTGCTCGGTGGCCTCAAGCAGTGGACCGAACAAGTGGTCTTCCCCGAGACTCCCGGCGAGGGGGCGACGGCCGCCGAGCGCATCGCCTTCGCCGGTGCGGCGGAGCGGGCGCGGTTCTTCGGTGGCGCGCCGCGCGCGGCGGCGGTCGCCGGTGCCG
>CAZQTL010000035.1:0-23485 GCA_964595975.1 uncultured Thermoanaerobaculia bacterium
CGCCACCGGTGCCGAAGACGGCGTGCACTCCCGTGCCGCGGACCGCCGCGGCGATCCCGGCCGAGAGGTCTCCGTCGCCGATCAGGCGGATGCGCGCGCCGGCGGACCGGATATCGGCGATCAGCTGCTCGTGGCGCGGGCGGTCGAGGACGACGATGGTCAGATCCTCGATGTCGCGCGAGAAGGCCTTGGCGAGGGACCGCAGGTTCTCGATCACCGGGGCGTCGATGTGAACCCGGCCCTTGGCGGTCGGGCCGACGATGATCTTCTGCATGTAGCTGTCGGGAGCGTGAAGCAGGCCGCCGCGCTCGGCCGCCGCCAGCACCGCCGTGGCATCCGGAGCGCCGGTCGCGCAGAGGTTGGTGCCCTCGAGCGGATCGACCGCGATGTCCACGCCGACGCCGTCGGGCCGGCCCTTGAGGGCGCCGACCTCCTCGCCGATGTACAGCATCGGCGCCTCGTCGCGCTCGCCTTCGCCGATGACGATGCGGCCGGCGATCGCCAGCTGGTCGAGCTCGTGGCGCATCGCCTCGACGGCGACGCGGTCGGACTTGTGGCGGTCGCCGAGCCCCATCGTATGCGCGGCGGCGATCGCCGCCTGCTCCGTGACGCGGATGAAGTCGTGCTCGAGAATGCGGTCGAGCGTCATCGGCATTACCCTCCGGCCTTGGGCTTCTTTTCGTTGACGATCGGCGGATTGTAGGACGGGATGCCGGTCACCGCCTCGCCGATCACCAGGCCGTGGATGTCGTGGGTGCCCTCGTAGGTGAAGACCGACTCGATGTTCAGCATGTGGCGGATCACCGGATAGTCGTCGACGATGCCGTTGGCGCCGAGGACGTCGCGCGACAACCGGGCGCACTCGCGCGCCACCCAGACGTTGTTCCGCTTGCCCATCGAGACATGATGCGGCTTGAGCTTGCCGGCGTCCTTGAGCTTGCCCATCTGCAGGGCGAGGAGCTGGCCCTTGGTGATCTCGGTGATCATCCAGGCGAGCTTCTCCTGCACGAGCTGGTGGCTGGCGATCGGCTGGCCCATGAACTGGATGCGCTGCTTGGCGTACTCGAGGGCCGTGTAGTAGCACTCCATCGCGGCGCCGAGGCCGCCCCAGGCGATGCCGTAGCGCGCCTGCGTGAGGCAGGAGAGCGGACCGCGCAGGCCCTTGGCGCCGGGGAGGATCGCGTCGTCCGGGACGTGGCAGTCGTGCAGGCCGAGCTCGGAGGTCGTCGAGGCGCGCAGCGAGAACTTGCCGTGCTGGTCCGACGAGGTGTATCCGGGAGTGCCGCGCTCGACCAGGAAGCCGCGGATCCCGTCTTCGGTCTGCGCCCAGACCACGGCGACGTCGGCGAGCGTGCCGTTGGTGATCCACTGCTTGGCGCCATTGAGAACCCAGCCGTCGGAGACCTTCTTGGCGGTCGTGCGCATGCCCCCGGGATTCGAGCCGAAGTCGGGCTCGGTGAGGCCGAAGCAGCCGATCGCCTCGCCGGTACCCATCTTCGGAATCCACTTGTCCTTCTGGGCCTTCGAACCGTAGGTGTAGATCGGATACATGACCAGCGACGACTGCACCGACACGAAGCTGCGCAGCCCGGAATCGCCGCGCTCGAGCTCCGTCATGATGAGACCGTAGGCGACGTTGTCGAGGCCGGGGAGCCCGTACTCGTCGATCGTCGAGCCGAACAGGTTCATGCGCCCCATTTCGGGCACCAGCTCGAGCGGCGTGCGGCCCTCGCGGTGACATTCCTCGATGATCGGTTTGACCTTCTCGTCCACGAAGGCGCGGACGGAGTCACGCACCAGGCGCTGCTCTTCGGTCAGCAGCGCGTCGAATTCCATGTAGTCGACGCCGGGAAAACGGTTCACGATGGCCTCCAGAGCCTCCAGATGGGCGGGCGAAGCGGGGCCGGATCTGGCACCGGCCGGGTGGCGGAATAGTAACACGCGGCTTCGCTATGATCGGGCCGTGGCCAACTTCCCCGGAGGCAGCGCGTTCGCGATGGCGAAGGACATCGCCGAGGGCTATCTCCTGGCCACCGAGCGCACCTTCCAGCGCTTCGAACCGGCCCAGCTCGACCAGCTCGCCTTCGAGATGGAGCGCGCGCAGCGCGACATCCGCAGCGACCTCTCGGCCCAGGACGACATGGCGACCATCCAGCAGCGCAACCGCAAGCTCCAGCGGCTGACGCAGGGGCTGTCGATGCTGCGCGGCGTCCTGACCCGCGCCCGCTCGCGGCAGCTGCGGACGAAGGCCTGACCGCGGCGTGGACGCGGTCCTCGGGGCGGGGCAGGGGGGGATCGGGGAGTTGCTGCGCGCGCTTGGTCCGGTCGTCGCCGCGCTCGCCGCCGTCCTGCTGTTCGATCACATGACCCGGCGGCGGGGCCTCGACCCGCCGGCTTTCCGGATGCCGCTGCGCCGGATCGCCGGCACTTCGCTGGTCGCGCTCTCCTTTTACGTCGGCATCTTCGCCGCTCTCGGCTCCATCGGCAGGCAGGGAGAGGTCGATCTCGCCCGGCTCGCGAGCTGGCAGCTCTTCACTCTGCACGGCCTCTTCGCTCTGACGATCGCCGGCTGGTGGGCGAGCGGCTACCTCGCCGCCGGCGGCCGTGGTCTGCTTCCGCCGGCCGGAGCCGCAGACGGGTTCGCGGCCGGCACCGACGCGGCGGCGTACGTGCCGCCTCCGGTCCCGGCGTGGCGTAGCTTCGCCGAGCAACTGGGCTTCGCCACGCCGAACCTGTCGCGCGAGCTCGCCGTCGGGACGGTCGCCGGCTTCGCCGCCTGGCTCGTCGTGCTCTGCGGCGTCGTCCTGTTCGCGGTCGCGCTCGCCGCCGTCTCGGGCGAGGAGCTCCTGCCGCAGGCCCCGCCGGCCGTCATCCCGTGGCTCGCTGCCCGTCCGGTGCTCCTGCGACTGGGCATCGCCGCCTCGGCCGGACTGGTGGAAGAGGCCTTCTTCCGCGGCTTTCTGCAACCGCGGATCGGGATCGTGCTCTCGACCCTCTTCTTCGCCATGGCTCATCTGTCCTACGACCAGCCGATCATGCTCGTCGGGGTGACGCTCCTGTCGCTGCTCTACGGCCTGCTGACCCGCTGGCGCCAGAACATCTGGCCGGCGGTGGTGGCGCACTTCCTGTTCGACGCCATCCAGCTCCTGGTGGTCATTCCGGCGGTTCTCCAGCTGTTCCAGCCGGGTGCGAAATGAGGACCTTCTGTTACACTCCGCGCGGTTTCTGACCATGACTGCGACCGCGGGACGGGAGCTCCACCTGACGATCGGCAGCCGGTTCGAGAACATCGAGCTGGTTCAGGCGGTCGTCGACGATGCGCTGCGCGAAGGCGGCGCCGCCGAGGATGCACGGCACTGGATCGGCCTGGCGCTGCGCGAGGCGGTGGCGAACGCGATCAAGCACGGCAACCGCCAGGATCCCGACAAGCAGGTGGAGATCCAGGCGAGCTTCGCACCGGGAGAGGTGGAGATCCGGATCGACGACGAAGGCGCGGGCTTCGACCCGATGGCGGTCGTCGATCCGCTGGCGCCGGAGAACAAGTTCCGCGCCAGCGGCCGGGGGATCTTCTACATGCGGAAGTTCATGGACGAAGTCGAATTCGAATCCGGCCCGTCGGGCGGTACGAGACTGCGATTGCGCAAGCGGCTGATTCCGGCCGCCAATACCCACCACGAACAATAGGAGGAGTGGAGTCATGAAGATCACCAAGCGGGAGCGGGATGGCGTGATCATCCTCGAAGTCGAGGGGAAGGTCACGATCGGCAAGGGCGACGTCGTTCTGCGCGAGACCGTGCACGACGCGATCGGCGACAAGGCCGTCAAGATGCTCATCAACCTCGGTCAGGTCACCACCATCGATTCGTCCGGCGTCGGAGAGCTGGTCAGCGCCTTCACCACCGCCACCAACCGGGGCGGCAAGTTGAAGCTGGTCAATCTGCCGCCGAAGGTCAACGACATCCTCCAGATCACCCAGCTGATCACCGTTTTCGAGGTGTTCGAGAGCGAAGACGAAGCCATCAAGTCCTTCTGACCTGACGAAAATCACGAGTCGGTCCGGGTCGCGCCTCGATCCGCGCCTCGCTGCCTACGCGGCGCGCGTCGAGGTGCGTCTGCCTGCGCTCCTGCCGGACGGCGACCTGCGCCCGGCCGCGGTGCATCGCGCGATGCGTGCGGCGGTGCTCTCGCCGGGCAAGCGGGTGCGGCCGATGCTGGCGCTGGCGGCGGCCGAGATGCTCGGTGGCGCGGCGGACGACGCGCTGGACCTGGCTTGCGCGGTGGAGTTCGTCCACTGCTGCTCTCTCGTCCTCGATGACCTGCCGGCGATGGACGATGCCCAGCTGCGCCGGGGCCGCCCGGCCCTGCATCGCGAGTTCGGCGAGGACGTCGCCCTGCTCGCCGCTTTCGCCCTGCTCAACCGCGCTTACGCGCTCGTCGCCGAGACGTCGCAGCGCCTGCGGCTGTCGCGCTACAGCCCGGAGGAGCTGCTCCACCATCTGGCACAGGCGATCGGCACCGAAGGCCTCATCGCCGGCCAGGCGCTCGACCTCGCGAGCGATGGCAGCTCGCCGACCCTCGCCGATCTCGAGTACATCCACAGCCACAAGACCGGCGCGCTGTTCCTCGCCGCAGCGGAGCTCGGCGCGATGGCGGTCGACGCGCGGCGGCGGGATCTCGAAGCGATCGGCGCCTTCGCCAAGAACCTGGGGCTCGCCTTCCAGATCGAGGACGACCTCCTGGACGTCCTGGCGACCAGCGCCGAAACCGGCAAGGACTCGGGACAGGACGCCGCCAAGGCGACGTTCGTGAAGCTGCTCGGTGTCGACGGCGCGCGGGCGCTGGCGGACGAGCTGCTCGAGTTCGCGCTCGCCTCGGTGGCTCCGTTCGGGCGCCGGGCCGAGGTCCTGCGCGCCCTGGTCGAGGTCGTGCGCGGACACGGCCGGGCGGGCGATGAGTGATCCGCGCCAGCTCGAGCTCGCGCGGCGCGAGCTGCAGCGGCTCGGATATCTGTCGCACCGCGTCGAGCGCTTCCTGCTGCGCGACGCCCTGGAACCGGTCGGCGAGCCGCGTGCCGTAGCGCTCCTGGCGGGCAAGGTCGGCCTGCTCGCGGGCATGCTGCTGGCGCTCGCCAATACGCTCGCGCTCGCCTCCGCCAACGGCCTGCTCGCCGCGTCGCCGCTCGATCTGCTGCCGCTCTTCCTGCATCTCCTGCCGCCGCTGGTTGCGGCCGCGGCGCTGGGCTTCGTCGCCGTCGTCGGCGGTTTCCTCTTCGCACTGAAGCTCTTTCCGCGGCGCAGTCTCGAGTGGCTGATCCTCGGCGTCACCTTCCTCGCCACCTCGCTGCTGTTCGGCTGGGCGGTGCTGCGGGCTTCGGATCTGCTGTTCGGCCTGCCGCGCTGGCAGCGTGTGGTCGCCGGCCTCGCGCTGCCGCTGGTGGCGGCGGCGGTGGCGAAGCTGCTCGCCAACGGCCTGCTGTCGATCGCCATCCGGCTGACGCGGATGACGCCGCGGGAGCGCCTGGTCTCCCGCCGCACGATCCTGACCGTGACGCTGTCGACGCTGGCGCTCGTCTCCACCGTCGCGATCGTGTTGCCGCAGCGGCCGCCCGCGGCGGCGCCGAGCTCGCTCCCTTCGGCGGCCGGCGAGCGGGTCGCGGTCGTCGGACTCGACGGCGTGCTGGCGGAGGAGTTCGACTACCTGCTGGCCCGCGGCGCCCTGCCCGGCGTCTCGCGGCTGGTGGAGGACGGAGCGGCCGTGGCGCGCTACCGGAGGCCGGCGGAGCTCGAGCCGGCGGAGTTCTGGACGACGCTCGCGACCGGCGTCGGCGGCGACCGTCATGGCGTGCGCTCGCTCGACAGCTTCCGGCCCCTGGGCATGGACTCGGCGCTCGCCCGCAGCGGACCCTGGCGGGTCTGGTGGTCGGCGGTCGAGGTTCCGCTGGGTCTCGCCGAGCATCGCCCGCTGCTCGCCAACCGGCGTTCGGCGTTCACGTTCTGGGAGCTCGCGGCGCGCGGCGGTTCGCCGGCGGCGGCGGTCGACTGGTGGGCGACCTTCCCTCCCGAACCGCTCGCCGGGCTGGTGGTCTCCCACGGCGCCTTCCAACTGCTCCGCGACGGACACCTCGATGCCGTTGCCCCTGCCGAGCGCGCCGCCGAGCTGGCGCGCCTCGCGGCGGCGACCGACCCCGGACCCTCGGGCTCGACCCTGGCGGCGGCGCTGCCGGCAAAGCTCGCCGACGAGCTCCTGCAGCGAGCTGTCCTGCCGGACCGGTTCTATCGCGAAACGGCACGGCGCGAAGCGGCGAAGCGGCCGCGCGCCCTGGCGCTCTACCTGCCCGCCGTCGACCTCCTGGCCGAAGGCTGGATTGGCGGCGACGTCGCGCTCGCCGACCTGGTGCGCGCCGAGCTCACCGAGGCCGACAGCCTGATCGAAGCCCTGGCGCAGGAGTTCGGGACGCTGGTGATCGTGCTCGATCCCGGCCGCCGCCGCGGCCGGGAGGGGAGGGTGATCGTCGCCGCCGCCAACCCATCCGGGCCGGAGGCGCCGCGTTACGCCTGCCGCGCGGGAGAGGGTCTCGAAGTCGCGCCGGAGGCCGTGGCGGCAGCGCTCATGCGGTCGCTCGGTCTGCCGCAGAGCGCCGAGCTCCCCGAGCCGCCGGCGTTTTGCGCCTGGCCCGAAGCTCCGTCACGGCTCTCCGGCTACGGCGAACGGACGCCCGCGCGCGAGCTGCCCGGAGACAGTCGCGACTACCTCGAGAACCTGCGTTCCCTCGGTTATCTCTGAAGCTGGCGTGAGGTCCGGAAGGCCGGCGTCCGGCCGGCGGTCAGTTCGACCAGTGGTCGGTCGTGCCGCCTTCGAAGCTGTCGGTGAAGACGACCTCGCCGACGCCCTGCGACAGCGGAGTCGCCTCCCGCTGCGACGTCATGCTGGCGGTCGTGGAGCCGGCCTGGCGATGCTCCAGGCGCAGTCCGAGGCCGAGGGCGGCGAGCAGAACGGCCGCCGCTGCGAACCCGATCCAACGCCGGGTCGCCGCCGGTCTCGCTGTCGCCGTCCGGCGCTGCAGGAGATCGCGCAGAGCCGCCAGATCGTCGAACTCACGCTGGAGCACGGGATCGCCTGCCAGCCGGCTGGAGAACAACTCCGCTTCGACCGGATCGAGCTTACCGTCGACCGCCGCCTCGAGAAGCTCGTAGTCGGGGACCTCTTCGTCCCGCTGGCCACGGGCCAGAAGCTCGTCGAACCAGCCCGCCAACTCGGCTTCGGCGCGCTCGGCACCCGCGGCGTCGACAGCCACGCCCGGCACCGCGGGGGGCGCCAGGGGGGGTAGGGATCGCAGGTTCGAACGGATCATGGTGGCTCTCGCAGGGGTAGATGCGGAAAAGCCCGCCCGGTTACCGGCGGTGTCCGGCAGTTTCGTCCGCGAGGGCCTCATCCCCCGGTCGCCGCCGGGCGCAGGCGCCGCCCCAGCCGGGCGCGAGCGCTCTTGCGCAGGTTGATCACCTGTCGTGGGGTGAGATCGAAACGCCCGGCGATCGTCCGGTCGTCGAGCGGCAGCTCCTCCCAGAGCTCCCCGAGCTCGCTCTCGGAGAGCTCGAGGATCCGCGCGAGATCGCTCCGGGTGGCGAGGCCTGTCAGGGTCAGCAGCGCCAGCCGGTCGCGTCCCTGGTCATCGCGGAGGTTGAGCAGCAGCGCCCGCCGCTGGCCCAGGGGCAGCTCGCGGACCTCGGCCCAGAGGGCGGCCAGGAACTGCCGCCCCTCGAGCTCCCGTTGGGCGCCGGCGCGGGTCTCGGGCGGGTCGAGGCCGGGCTGGCCCTCGCCGCCGTCCGGCTCGCCGGCGGCCTCGCCCTCTCCCGACAGCGAGAGGAGCGGACGATCGCGGATTCCCAGCAGCTCGGCGACGGCGGTCTGCAGGTCGCGGAACGCCCAGGGATGGCCTCGCCAGAGCAGGAGGCGCCGCACCAGCTGCGGCAGGGGAACAGCCTGCGCCGGGCCGGAGAGCGCGAGGTCGTGCGCCTGCGGCGGGTCGGCCACCGCCGCTCCGGTCTCCGGCGTGCGGCCCCGCCAGGTCGTGAGGCCGCAGAGCAGAGCGCCGCCCGGCCCTTCCCAGAGGGCCAGCTCGGGGTCGTGGCGCAGCAGGTAGCGCAGCTGATTCTGCAGCCGCGTGCGTTCGGGGTGGCGCGCTCGCAGCCAGGCCCGGCAGCCGTTCGCGCCGGTCGCCGCGACGTAGGCGCGCAGGCTCTCGATCTCGACCTCCGGGTCGCCGGCCATCCACGCCTGCAGGCGTTCGGTGAGGCGCAGCAGGGCGGCGGCGTGGACCTCCTCCTGGTCGGCCGGCGGCACGCCGGCGAGTTGGCTGCGGATCGTCCGCCAGAGCAGTGGCGCAGCTTCGCCGAGGAGCAGCTCTCCCAGGGCGTCGCTCGCTGCCCCGGGGCCGCGCCCGGCCGCTGCGCGCAGCCCCGCGAGCAGAGGATCGGTGATCGCAGCGCTCATCGCGGGGGGATTCTCTCGTGTCCTTCCCAATGCATGTCGCGCAGGCTGTACAACTCGCCGCTCGGGTAGTGGCGGTAGCCCGCGAGCCCGGCGGGCAGGACGGCGACGTTGACCTTGGTGAACAGCGATAGATAGGGCAGGTCGTGGGCCACGATCCGCTGCGCCTCGACGTAGAGCGGCCGCCGGAGGGCCCGGTCGGCGAGCCGCGCCCCCTGCTCGACCAGCGAGTCGAAGCGCGGGTTCGCGTAGTGCCCCCGGTTCGAGCCCGCAGGCGGCGTGCGCTGCGAGTGCAGGATGAGCATGTAGATGTCGGGATCGGCGATGCCGGTCCAGGTGAGGCTGAAGAGCTGGAAGTTGCCGCGTTTGATGTCGGCGTAGAAGGTCGCGAACTCGTAGGAGCGGATCTCGACTTCGACGCCGACGGCGCGCCACATCGACTGCAGGATCTGCGCCTGCAGGACGGCGGTCTCGTCGGTCGAGGTCTTGTAGGTCAGGCGCAGGCGCGGCTCGGGGCCGCCGCCGTCCGGGTCGGTGAGGCCGGCCTCGTCGAGCAGCAGCCGGGCCGCCGAGGGGTCGAACGGCGTCGCTTCGAGGTCGTCGTTCCTCGCCCAGTTGCCGGGCGGCAGCAGCGTCTCGGTGACCACGCCGAGCCCGCGCCAGAGCGTGCGCACGAGCAGCTCCCGGTCGAGCGCCAGGGCGAGGGCGCGGCGCACGCGCAGGTCGGCGAGCAGGGGGTCGGTCAGGTTGAGACCGAGGTAGACGTAGTTCGCCCCGGTCGCGGTCGGCACCGAAAAGCGCGGGTCGGCGCGGAACAGCGGCACGACGTCCGGCGGCAACGCATTCACCACCAGCTGCACGCTCCCCTTGCGCAGCTCGAGGACGCGGACGGTCGCCTCCGGGATCTCGCGCAGGACGACGCGGTCGAGCCGGGGGCGGCCGCGATAGTAGTCGTCGAAGGCGGCGAGCTCGACCGTGTCGGCAGTGCGCGAGACGAAGCGGAACGGACCGGTCCCGACGGGCGCGCGGTTCATCTCCTCCGCGGACCGCCCGGCCGGGACGATCCCCAGGTAGGACGTCAGATTCGGCAGCAGCGCGCCGTAGGGCTCGGAGAGGACGAAGTCGACGGTGGCCGGATCGACCGCCTCGACGCGGCGCAGGAAGGCGAAGGCGCCGCGCTTCGAGCTCGTGACCGTGCCGTCAAGCAGGGTCTGAAAGGTCCAGACGACGTCTTGCGCATCGCAGGCCGAGCCGTCGTGGAAGCGGACCCCCGGGCGGAGGTGGAAGCGCCATCGTGCCCCGCCGTCGAGCGCCTCCCAGGAGTCCGCCAGGCCGGGAACGAAGTTCCCGGTCTCGTCCTTCGTCACCAACCCGTCGAGGATGAGCTCGAAAACGCGGCTCGAAGCCTGGTCGGTGGCGACGCGCGGGTCGAGATGGATCGGCGCGCTCTCGAGCGCGACGGTGAGCGAATTGTCGGCCGGCTGCCGCGGCGGCGGTGCCGGACCGCAGGCGCCCACCGCGAGCACGGTGGCGAGCGCCAGGGAGAACGGCAGGGCGGTGTGCGCGGCTCTCAGTACCACTCGAGGAGCGAGATGCCGAGCCCGATGCGGGTCGAGCTCGCGTTGTAGTCGATCAGGCTCTCGCCGTAGCCGTGGAAGACCTGCAGGTAGCCGCGGAGATCGCGGTGGATCGGGAAGACCCAGCCGAGCTCGAGGGCGCCGTGCGAGCGCTCGCCGCCGCGCAGCGAATGGCGGGCGAGGAGCGAGATCTCGTGGCTGCGCACGCGCCGCACGACCAGGACATCGCCGCGGCCGATGAAGTCCTCGATGTCGGAGTTGTCCTCCTCGCCCGAGACCTCGGGCAGCCGCCACCACGGCCGCAGCATCAGCGTCCACGCCTGGCGCTCGAAGCCGATCATGCCGATGACCCGGTTCCAGCTGCGCGAGTACGGAAGGTCCTTGCCGTTCGACTGGTGGTTCAGGCTGATGCCGAGCAGCCGGCCGTCGAGGCCGAGCAGGCGGTAGCGCGTGCCGAAGACCAGCATCAGCTCGGGCTCGTAGTTGGTCTCGCGGAACGGCCGCGACGCCGCGCTGTCGTAGACCTGCCAGCGCGACGACTGCGTGTAGCCGAACCAGAGGTCGCCGCGCGGCCCGAAGATCTCCTGGGCCACTTTGGTCTTGAAGCTGATCTGGAACTTCGCCTCGAAGTTGTCCTGACTCTCGGAGACTTCGACCGAATGGCCCGGTTCCGGGCTCGAAGGAAACTGATTGGGCTCGTCGGTGTACACGCCCGGCAGGACGTAGAGCGGTTTGTAGGCCCGCAGGCCGAAGGTCCCGAGCTTCGCCTTGTGCGACAGCTCCCAGCGGCTGTCGAGCAGCGAGGCGACGATCGGCGGCTCGACGGGGCCGGCGGCAGAGGGGGCCGGGCGCGACATGAGCTCGGGCGTTGCCGCCGCCTGCGGGGCCGGACGCGCTTCCGGCGGCGCACTGCCCGGCCGCTGGTCTCGGCCGAGGGCCCTGTCGTAGCAGGCCAGGCGGTCGGCATCCGAGTCGATACCGGCGCAGGCTTCGGGCGAGATCGGACCGGGCTCCTGGGCGAAGGCTGCGGCGCACCCGATCGGGGCGAGACTGTAGAGGCAGAGGAAGAAAAGGCCCGGCAGGGCCTTTGGTAAGATCGCGCGATTCACGCTCACTGGGCGTGTTCAGGATACCACTGCGATCACCGCCGCCGAGGGTTGCGGCGGCGAATTCCCAAGGAGCTTCCGAAGTGATTCGACACCGCTCGCGCCGCGCGCTGCAGGTTGCAGCCTCTGTGATTCTCCTCTCCACGCTCGGCGCCGCCGGCCTCTTCGCCGCCGACTCCGGCGGCTCACGGACCGTGGTCCTCGGGTTCGACGGCGCCGATGCCAAGCTCACCGAGAAGTGGATGGACGAGGGCAAGCTGCCGAATCTGGCGCGGCTGCGCGACCAGGGCACCTTCTCGCCGTTGCGCTCGACGATTCCCTCGCAGACGCCGGTCTCCTGGTCCACCTTCTCGACCGGCCTCAATCCCGGCCGGACGTCGATCTTCGACTTCCTGAAGCGCGACACCAGGACCTACCGCCCAAGCTTCGCGGCCTTCGACGAATCCTCGAAGCCGTTCCTGTTCGGCGCCAGCAACGGTCCGGCGCTCGCCGCGATCGCCGCCGCGGCGCTGTTCTTCGTCGTCCTGCTGCTGCTCAAGCTGTTTCGCGTCCGTCTGAAGGCCGCCGCCGTCGCCGCCGCCGTCGTCGGGGCCGCCGCCGGCGCCGGCGGATTCTGGGTGGGCAGGACGCTCCTGCCCGAGAAGGTGCCGTCGGTCATCAACCGCCGCCAGGGCGATCCGTTCTGGAAGGTGCTGGGCGACGCCGGCAAGCACGTTCGCGTGATGCGCATGCCGGTGACCTTCCCGCCCGAGCCGTTTCCGCACGGCGAGATGCTCTCCGGGCTCGGCACTCCGGACCTCTCGGGCCGGATCGGCAAGCCGTTCTATTTCACCTCCGAGCTGTTCTTCCAGCCGCGCGGAGGCAACGAGGTGTCGATCGAGATCGTCGAGCTCGAGGACAACAAGGGCACGCTCACGACCGAGATCAAGGGGCCGCCGAACAAGCTCTTCCCGAAGCAGTCGGAGTACATCAAGATTCCGATGACGATCGACGTCGCGGCTGACAAGTCGCGCGTCGAGATCGCCGTCTCGGACGCGAAGCTGGCGCTCAAGCCGGGCGAATGGAGCCCGTGGGTGAAGTTCGTTTTCCCGTTCAACCGGCTGATCAAGGTCACCGGTATCGGCCGCTTCCGGGTGCTGTCGATCGAGCCCGAGGTGCGGATCTACCTCTCGCCCATCCAGTTCGATCCCTCCGACCTGCCGCCGATCTTCGACGTCACCGCTCCACGCGCCTTCGCCGGCGAGCTCGCCTCGCGCTTCGGGCTGTTCAAGACCATCGGCTGGATGATCGACACCTGGTCGATCAAGGGCGGCACGATCGACGACAAGGTCTTCCACGAGGACACCGACTTCACGGTCTCCGAGGAGGAGAAGATCCTCGCCGGGCTCATGGAAGACGACTGGGACGTCTACGTGCACTACTTCGAGTTCACCGACCGGGTGCAGCATGTGATGTGGCACCACACCGATCCGCAGCACCCCCTCTACACCGAGGAAGGCCACGCGAAATACGGCGACTCGATCCTCAAGGCGTACCAGCAGATGGACCGCATCGTCGGCAAGGTGATGGACAAGGTCGCGACGATGCCGGCCGGGACGACGCTCCTCGTCGCTTCGGACCACGGCTTCGCGCCGTGGCGGCGGACGATGAACTACAACACCTGGCTCGCGACGGAGGGCTATCTGGTGCTCAAGGGGCAGAGCGGGCACCAGGCGAACCTCGAGGACCTCTTCGACCAGGGCCAGTTCTTCCAGGATGTCGACTGGTCGAAGACCCGCGCCTATGCCATGGGCCTGGGCAACATCTACATCAATCTCAAGGGCCGCGAGGGCCAGGGGATCGTCAATCCCGGCGCCGAGTACGAGGCTCTCACCGCCGAGATCCGCGCCAAGCTGCCGCAGTACGTCGATCCCCAGAACGGCGAGCATCCGGTCGCCTACGTCTTCACCCGCGACGAGGCGTACGGCACCTACGACCCGGCGCTCATTCCGGACCTCTTCCCCTCCAACGCCTCGGGCTACCGCGTCGGCTGGCAGGATTCGCTCGGCATCGTCGCCAAGTCGATCGTCGAGCCCAACCTCGACGTCTGGAGTGCCGACCACTGCTCGGTCTATCCGCCGCTGGTCGACGGCATCCTGTTCGCCAACCGCAAGCTCGACCTGTCGCAGAAGCCCTACATGGCCGACATCATGCCGACCCTCCTGGCGCTCTACGACGTGCCGGCGACGGCCAAGCTCGACGGCCGGAGCCTGCTCTCCGGCGGTTCGGCCGCGCCGGCAGCGGCGGCCGCCCCCGGAGCGGCTGGAGTCCCAGGAGGTCGATGAGGCGATTCGCCGCGCTCGCCGGTCTGGCCCTGCTCCTCGTCGTCGCGACCGGGATGCCGGCCCAGGACCCGCCCTCCACGCGCGAGCAGGAGCTGGAGGGGATCCGCGGCGAGATCGCGCGTCTGACGGCGCGGCTGGAAGCGGTGAAACAGTCGGCCGCCGGCATCGCCGGCGAGCTCGAGAGGCTCGAGATCGAGCTCGAGCTGCAGACGCAGAAAGTCGCCGAGGCGGCGTCGGCGAAGGCGATCGCCGAAGAGCGCGCGGCGGCGTCCGAAACGGCGATCGCCGATCTCGAGCGGCGTCTGGCCGAGGAGCGTCGCAAGCTCCGGCTGCGACTCACCGGCCTCTACCGGATGGGGCGTCACGGCTATCTCCGCATGCTGCTTTCGCTCGCTCCGGGCGAGGCACTCCTGCCGGCGGTGCGGGCGCTGCGCTTTCTCGCCCAGCGCGACGCGGCGGCGGTCGCCAGCTTCGAGGAGATCGGCGCCAGGCTCGCGCTGGAGCATCGCGAGCTCGACGCCGAGCGGCAGGTGGCGCGCGGCTGGTTCGAGCGCGAGAACGATCGCCGCAACCAGCTGGTCGCGCTCGAGCTCCGCAAGTCGCAGATGCTCGCCGGCACGCAGCGCGAAGGGGAGCGGATCGCCAGCGCCGCGCTCGAGCTCGGTGAGCGCGCGCGCAAGCTCTCGAGCCTGCTCGACGCTCTCTACGGGCGCAGCGACGCAGGCCTCGCCGGCCTGCCGATCCGCGATTTCCGCGGGCTGCTCGACTGGCCGGCGGCCGGCCGGGTCAGCGCCGAATTCGGACCGCGCGTCGATCCGCGCTATGGCACCCGCGTGCCGCACAACGGGCTCGACATCGAGACGGTGCCCGGAAGCGAGGTCCGCGCGGTCTACCCCGGCAAGGTGCTCTTCGCGGCGCCGTTCGAGGGGCTCGGACAGATGGTCGTCGTGCAGCACGCCGGGCGCGTCTACACGCTCTATGCGGGACTCGCGGAGCTCCGGGTGCGCAAGGAGGATGTGCTAGGGTTGCACGCCATCGTGGGCCGCGCCGGCAGCTCCGTCTACTTCGAGATTCGCGTCGACAAGAGCCCGGAGAACCCGCGCGGCTGGCTGCGCTAGCCGGAGGGACCGGCGCCGTTCCGTCCGCCTTGATCGCAGCCGCGCTCTGACAGCCGAGGATCCCAGACAGCTCCCATGAACCGAATCTCCCAGCCGTCGCCCTCCGACCCGCCGCCGAGCGATCCGAACCGCCCGCGCCGGCGTTTTCTCGCGTTGTCGCTCGTCGTGCTGCTGCCGCTCGTCGGCGGCGTCTTGTGGAGCGCCGGCGAGACCGGTGACAAGGAGCCGGATCCGGACTCGCTGTACCGCTATCTGGCGATCTTCTCCGAGACCCTGAACCTGGTGCGGCAGGCCTACGTCGAGCCGACCGACATGTCGACCCTGCTCGCCGGCGCGATGGAGGGCTCGACCGACGCGCTCGACCCGTTCTCGATCTACCTTCCGCCGGCCGTTCCGTCGGCGGAGGAGAGCGCGCTGGTCCCCGGCGTCCGCCACGCCGGACTGGTGATCCTCAAGGACCGCGGTGTCGCCTATGTCGCCGGCGTCGAACAGGGCAGCGCCGCCGCCACGGCGGACGTGCAGGGCGGCGACATCCTGTCGCGCATCGGCGGGCGGCCGACGCGGCAGATGCCGGTCTGGGAGATCAACCGCCAGTTCCTTCCCGCCGACGGTCGCGAGCTCGACCTCGAGGTCGTCCGCCACGGCGAGACCAAGTCGCTCAAGCTGAAACTGGCCGACTCGACGCCGCCCGCGCCGACGCTCACTCCGGTCGAGGGCTTCCCGATGCTGCAGATTCCGCGCCTCGACGGCGCCGCGGTCGAGGCGACGAGGTTCCTCCTCGCCCAGGCCAAGACGGCCGGAGCTGCGAAGCTCATCGTCGACCTGCGCGGCCTGGCGGGCGGCGAGCCGGCGGCGGCCTACGGCCTCGCGGGGCTCTTCGCCGAAGGCGAGCTCGGCTCGCTGCGCGAGAAGGAGAAGGTGAGTCAGAGCTTCACCGGGTCTTCCGCAGCGGGGTTCCACCCCGAGCTCGTCGTGCTGGTCGACGGGTATTCGGCCGGAGCCGCCGAGATCTTCGCCGCCGTGCTGCAGCAGAAAGCTGGCGCCAAGCTGGTCGGCGTGCCGACTTTCGGCTGGGCCGGCGAGCGCTCGCGCATCGAGCTCGAGGGTGGCGCGCGTCTCTACCTGACCACCGCCTTCTACTCCGGCCCGGATGGCAAACCGCTGTCGCAGCGCCTCACCCCCGACCTTCTCGTCGACGACCTCGCGCGCCGCTTCGAGGAGCGCGAACGTCCGCTCTCGGAGCTCATCCTGGAGCGCGCCATCCGCTACCTGAAGGGTGAGCCGGAGCTTGTCGAAAAGAAAGCCGCCTAAGGGCGGCCGCGGCGCCGCAGCCAGCTCCAGAGGAACGGGTCCGCGCCGGCGCAAGGGTGGCTCCGGCAAGGGTTGGCTGCTGGTCGTGGCAGCGGTGGCGCTGTTCGCCCTCGGAACCCTCTTCGGCGAGCGGCTCCTGCAGCGTCTCGCCGCCTGGAGAACGCCGGCTCCGCCGATCACCGCGACGGCGAAGGCCGAGCGACCGGCGTCGGCCGCGAAGCCCAGACCCAGGCCCAAACCGGAGGCGCCGCCGGCGGCCTCCCCGGTCGCTCCCGCTCCGGCGCCGGCGGCACCCGCCAGCGAGCCGGGACCGGACCAGCTCCGGGCGCGGGTGGCGATCGTCATC
The DNA here is from genome assembly GCA_964595975.1 of uncultured Thermoanaerobaculia bacterium. Lineage (GTDB taxonomy): Bacteria > Acidobacteriota > Thermoanaerobaculia > Multivoradales > JAGPDF01 > JAGPDF01. The sequence continues at coordinate 16,270 of CAZQTL010000035.1, forward strand.
GACGACCTCGGGAGGGACGTGGCTGCCGTCGAGAACCTGACGGCGCGCCTCGCCCGCTCCGGCAACGTGCAGCTCTCGTGGGCCGTGCTGCCCTACGAATCGCGCACCAGCGAGGTCGTCGAGGCGCTGCGCCGCCACGGCGCGGAGATCCTGTTGCATCTGCCCATGGACCCCGAAGGGACGGCCGATCCCGGGCCGGGAGCGCTGACCACCGGCATGTCGCGGCGCGAGCTCGCGGCGGCGACGGCGGCAGCCCTGGCCGCGGTGCCCGGGGCGGTCGGAGTCAACAACCACATGGGATCGAGGCTGAGCGGCGACCGTGCGGCAATGGCGGCGATCCTCGGCGAAGTCCGCCGTGAAGGCCGCTACTGGCTCGACTCACGGACGACCGCCGAGAGCGTCGGCTTCACGGTGGCGCGCGAGCTCGGCATCCCGGCGGCGAACCGCGACCTCTTCCTCGACGACGTGGCCGAACGGGGCGCGGTCGCGGCGCAATTCGCCAGGCTCCTGGCGCGGGCGCGCGAGCGCGGCGCGGCGATCGCCATCGGCCATCCGCATCCGGCGACACTCGCCGTGCTCGCGGAGGAGATTCCGCGCGCGGTGGCGGACGGGTTCGAATTCGTCCCGGTCTCCTACCTGCTGGAGCGCAGCGAAGAGCTTCCCGAGTAATCTCTTCTTTTCAGGAGGCGCGAAGCGCCTCTATCGGCCGCTGGGCGAGGGGGCGGGCGCTGGCGGCGAGGCCGGCGGCGGCGGAGAAGAGACTGGCGAGCGCGATCGCCAGCAGCGGCGGCGCGACCTCGAGGCGGAACGGGATGTCCATCCCTTTTTCGAGCACCGCGGCGGCGAGCGCCGTGCCGGCGATCGATCCGATCGCGCCGGCGAGCAGGCCGACGATCGCCGATTCGGTGGCGAAGAGCGCGGCGACCTGCCACCGGGTCATGCCCAGCGCCTTGCCGAGTGCCGCTTCGCGGCCGCGCTGCGCTGCTCCTGCGGCCACCGCGCCGGCGAGGATGGCGAGGCCGGCGAGGACGGTGAAGCCGCCCAGAAAGCGCACCCCGACTGCGATCCTCTCGAGCACGCCGCTGACCTTCTCGAGGACTTCGCGGATGGCGAAGACGGTGACGTTCGGATAGGTGGCGGCGAGGGCGTCCTGCAGGCGCTGCTCGCCGCCCGCCGGCAGCCGGACCGAGGCGATGCGCATCTGCGGCGCGCGGTCGAGCACCCCCGGCTCCACCACCCAGAAGAAGTTGATGCCGAAGCTCTCCCAGCGCACCTTGCGCAGACTCGTCACGGTGAGAGCGACCGGTACGCCCTGGACGTCGAAGACGAGCTTCGAACCCAGCGCGAGGCCGAGGTTGCGCGCGTACTCCTCCTCGACACTGACCTCGGCGACGCCCGGATCGCTCCACAGGCTGCCGGCGACCAGCGTGTTGTCGGCCGGCAGATGCTCGAGGAAGGTGAGGCGCTGTTCGCGGGTGAGCGCCCAGCGGCCGCGCTGCCCGCGCTCCTCGTCGGCATCGTCGTCCCGGCGCGCGGCGGCGGCGTGCTCTTTCTCGCGCTCAGCGGCGAGCGCCGCGACCGACTTGCCGTCGAGCTCGGCGAGGCGCGCCATGACCAGTGGCACCGAGTCGACCGAGGTCGCTCCGGCGCGGTCGATTTCGGCGCGCACCGCGGCCCACTGATCGGGCTGGATGTCGATGAGGAAGGCGGTCGGAGCGCTGGCCGGAAGGTCGCCGCGCAGGCGCGTGACGAGCCCGTGCTCGACGGTGCGCATGCCGACCACCACCATCGCGCCGAGGCCCAGGGCGACGACGCTGGCGACCGTCGGAGCGCCGGGGCGGCCGAGCGCGGCGAGGCCGTAGCGCAGCGGCAACGGCAGGCGCAGACGCGGCAGGCGCCGGACGACGACAATGAGCCCGCGGGCCGCCAGAGCGAGCGCTGCGGCGGTCACCGCCAGACCGCCGGCGAAGGCGGCCCCGAGGGCGAGCGAGCGCGCCTGCACCGCGGCGACGCCGGTCAGGCCGCCGAGCAGCGCCAGGGCGATGGCGGCGAGCGCCAGACGCGACGGCGGCAGCGGCTCGACCTCCCGGCGCAGGACACGCGCTGCCGGCACGGCGAGGGCCGCGAGCAGGGGCGGGAAGGCGAAGAGCAGGGCGATGCCGACGCCGAGGCCGAGACCGCGGAGCATGGCGAGCGGCTGGAGCTCGAACTGCGGCACGATCGGCAGGAGGGCTCCAGCGAGGCTGGGGACGAGGCGCTCGAGCGCCAGACCGAGCGCGACTCCGGCCAGACTGCCGGCGGTCGCGAGGAGCACCGTCTGGCCGACGTAGATCGCCAGGATCTCGCGCGGCCGCGCGCCCAGCGCCTTGAGCACGGCGATCGAGTCGAGGCGGCTGGCGAGCCAGGCGCGCACCGTCTGCGCCACGCCGACGCCGCCCACGACCAGGGAGAGCAGCGCCACGAGTCCGAGGAAGCGCTCGGTGCGGTCGACGCCGCGCCGCATCTCCGGCTGCCCTTCGGCGGAGGTCTCGATGCGATAGAAGGCGGGGTCGGCGAGCACGCCGCGCAGCCTGGCGGCGAACGCTTCGACCCCTTCGGCGGACGTCCCCGGCGGGAGCCGGACGAGCAGGCGATGGGTCACGCGGCTGCCCATCGCGACGAGCCCGGTGGAGCGCAGACTCTCGCCGGCCAGGAAGAGCCGCGGCCCGAGCGAGAACGCGTTGCCGAGCCGGTCGGGTTCGGCGAGGACCGTGCCGCGCAGGGTGAAAGTCCGGCCGCCGATCGCGATCGGGTCGCCCAGACGCAGGCCGAGCCGGGCGAGCAGCTCCGGTCCGGCGACCGCGCCGCCGTTGGCCAGGAGGTCGGACAGCGGACGCTGCGGCGCGAGCTTCAGCGTGCCGTAGAACGGAAACTCTCCGTCCACCGCCTTGAGCTCGACGAGCTGGCTGCGACCGGCGCCCGCGGTTCCTTGCGGCGCCGCGGCGACCGTGACCAGCTCGGTGATCCGGGTGGAGCGCACTCCGCGCGCCGCCTCGCCGGCGAGCAGGTCGTCCACCGCGGGGGGGATCGGCTGCAGCGCGCGAATGCGCAGATCGGCGGCCAGGAGCTGCCGCGCCTCGCGCGCCAGCGTCGCCCGCAGGCTCGCCGAGAAGCCGGCCACCGCGACCACGGCGCCGACGCCCACCGCCAGGCAGAGAACGAAGAAGGCCGCACGGCCGCGGGCGCCCCGCGCCTCGCGCCCGATCTGCCGCAGGAGCGCCGCCGCGGTCATCGCCCGGCCGGGTTCGACTCCACCCGCTCGACGCGGCCGTCGCGCAGGTAGACCCGGCGGTCGGCACGCTCGGCGATCGACGGGTCGTGGGTGACCAGGACGAGGGTGGCGGCGACGACGGAGCGCAGCTCATCGAGCACGTCGAGGATCCGCGCTCCGGTCGCACCGTCCAGGTTGCCGGTCGGTTCGTCGGCGAAGAGGATCTGCGGCTGCGGCGCGAAGGCGCGCGCCAGTGCGACGCGCTGCTGTTCGCCACCCGACAGCTGCGCCGGGTAGTGGTGGCCGCGCTCGCCCAGGCCGACCTGGTCGAGCAACGTCCGCGCTCGCTCGAGCGGCCGGTCGTGACCGCCGAGCTCGAGCGGCAGCAGCACGTTCTCGAGCGCCGTCATGTTCGCCAGCAGCTGGAACGACTGGAAGACGAAGCCGATCTTGCGCCGCCGCAAGCGGGCCAGGGCGTCTTCGGAGAGGTCCTGGATCGGCGCGCCGTCGATGAGCACCTCGCCGCTGGTCGGGCGGTCGAGACCTGCGGCCAGGCCGAGCAGCGTCGACTTGCCGCTGCCCGAGGGACCGAGCACCGCGACGAATTCGCCCGTGGCGACGCTCAGGTCGACGGCGTCGAGGATGGTCAGAACGCGGTCGCCCGAGGGCAGTCGCTTGGTCAGGCGGCGAAGCTCGATGGCTGGAAGGATGGGTGTCATCGCGTGGGAGCGGGGCAGGTTAGCATGGGGCGATGAAGCTGCATCGTTCTGACTGTACGACGTTGGAGCACGAAAAGATCTCTCGGGAAGCGAAGAAAAAGACCGGCAAGGGGAGTGGGCGGAACTGGAGCTCCGGCTGGGCTTTCGCGTCGGTGCCGGGTCTCTCCCTGCTCGTCATGACGGTTGCGTTGGGTGGATGCCGACAGGAAGGGACGCGCGAAGCGCCCGCGCCGGCGGCGAGCGTTGCGGCAGCGCCCGCGGGCGGTGCTGCGTCCGCGGCGGCCTCTGCTGGCGCGCCGCAGGTGGTCTTTCTCGGCGACAGCCTGACGGCCGGGTTGGGACTGGGGGAGGAGGCCGCCTATCCGGCGATCGTCGGCGAGCTCCTCGCGGCGCGCGGCGTCGCGGTGCGCATCGTCAACGCCGGCGTTTCGGGAGACACCAGCGCCGGCGGCCTGGCGCGCCTCGACTGGCTGCTGTCGCTGCATCCCGACATCCTGGTCGTCGCGCTCGGCGCGAACGACGGACTGCGCGGGCAACCGGTGGCGTCGATCGAGGCCAACCTGCGCGAGATCGTGCGCCGCGCGCGCGCGGCGGGGTCGCGAGTCGTGCTCGCCGGCATGAAGATGCCGCCCAACTACGGCCCCGACTACACGCGAGAGTTCCAGGCCCTCTACGAAAGGCTGGCGCGCGAGCTGCAGCTGCCGTTCGTGCCTTTTCTCCTCGAAGGGGTCGCGGCGGACCCGAAGCTCAATCAGGCCGACGGCATCCACCCCACCGCGGAGGGGCAGCGGATCGTCGCCCGCCTCGTCGCCGACGCCCTGCAACCGTTGCTCCAGCCTCCGGCGAAGGGCCCGGCGGCGACACCGGCGAAGCGTTGATCTGACGGGCGCCGCCCGCGTACGCTGCTAGAGTTCGCGGCCATGGCGATGCGGGAAGACCGGCGGCGCGGAGCCGAACACTCCGAGGTCGCGGCGGAGCGGATCGCGGTGGTGATCCCCTGCTTCGACGAGGAAGCGCAGGTGGGGAGCGTGGTGCGCTCCTTCCGCGCCGCCCTGCCCGATGCCGAGATCGTCGTGGTCGACAACGCTTCGCGCGACGCGACGGCCGCGGTCGCCCGCGAGGCGGGGGCCCGTATCGTGCACGAGAGCCGCGCCGGCAAGGGAAACGCCCTGCTGTGCGGACTGGCGGCGGTCCCCGAGGCCGACTTCGTCGTCATGGTCGACGGCGACGGCACCTATCCCGCGAGCGCCGCGCCGTCGCTCGTCGCGGCGGCACGCGCCGGCGCCGATCTGGTGGTGGGCACGCGCCTGCAGGAGGCGGCACCCGGCGCCTTTCCCGCCGGCCATTCGTTCGGCAACCGGCTGTTCATCTGGATCGTGCGCCTGCTCTTCGGCGTTCGCACCGGCGATCTGTTCTCCGGCTACCGCGTCCTGTCGCGGCGTTTTCTGCGCGCCACGCCGCTGCTCGCCACCGGCTTCGAGATCGAGGCCGAGCTCACGCTGCAGGCGGCGATGCGCGGCTTCACCATCGCCGAGCTGCCGGTCGCCTACCGGCCGCGCAGCTCCGGCGGAGCGAGCAAGCTGGCGACGGTGCGGGACGGTTCGCGCATCCTGCTGGCCATCCTCACGTTCTTTCGCGATTCGCGGCCGCTCACCTGTTTCGGCGGTCTGGCGGCGATCTTCGTCGGCTGCGCGACGCTGTTCGGGTCGGCGGTGATCGCCGAGTTCCTCGAGACCGGTATGGTGAACCGCCTGCCGCTCGCCGTGCTCGCGGCGGCGCTCTTCATCCTCGGCGCCCTGTCGCTCACCTGCGGCATGCTCCTCTCTTCGATCAACCGGCGGGCCGCGGAGCTCGCGGCGCTCATCGCCGGCCGTTGAGACCCGAGCCCCGCTCCGGAGGTCCCCTCCGGCTGCTCATCCTCTACGAGACGCTCTATCCCGAGCATGCCGGGGGAATCGAAACGCGCAATCACGAACTGGCACGGGCGCTCGCCGGGCGCGGCCACGTAGTGACGCTCGCCGGCTTCGGACTGCCGGCGCCGGCGAGCGCGGCGGTGGACGGGGAGGCGGGGCGGGTCGAGAGGCGTCTGCTGGGGGATCCGCGGACCCTCTACGACCAAGACGGGCGGCGCCGTCATCGCCGCGCTCTCGGCTTCGCGCTGCGCGCGCTGACCATCGCGCCGGCGGAGTACGACGTCGTTGAGACCGCCAGCATGCCGTTCTTCCACCTGCCGGGAATCGCCGCCGCCTGCCGCGCGGCGCGCGTGCCGCTGCTCGTCGTCTGGTACGAGGTCTGGGGCGCCTACTGGAAGAGCTATGTCGGGGCTGCGCGGGCGCCGGTCTATCGCCTGCTGGAGCGCGTTGCGGCACGCCTGGGGCGCCGCGTCGCGGCCACCAGCGCGCTGGGGCGCGACCGGCTGGCGGGGATGCGGGCATCGGGACGGAACGCCGCCGGGGGTGACGTGGCGCTCGCTCCCTGCGGCGTCGACCTGGCGGCCCTCCGGCGAGCGGTGGAGGAGCCCGCCGCGCCGCCACCCGGACCGCCGATCGTCGCCGCCGGGCGACTACTGGCGCACAAGCGGCTCGACCTGCTCCTCGACGCCCTGCCGCACCTCGCCGATCTCGACGCCGGGCCGGGTGGGGCGCCGCAGGCTGCGGGCGCTCCGCTGGTGGCGATCTTCGGCGACGGTCCGGAGCGTGCTCGCCTGGAAGCTCGCGCCGAGCGGCTCGGGATGCGGGACCGCGTCCTCTTCCACGGCCAGGTCGCCTCGCTGGCAGAGGTCTGGCGGGGCTTCGCGGCGGCGCGCGTCGCCGTCCACCCCTCGGCGCGCGAAGGCTTCGGGCTGGTGCCGCTCGAAGCCATGGCGGCCGGGCTTCCCGTCGTGCACTGCCGGTCGCAGGAGAGCGCCGTGGGCGAGCTGGTGCGTGACGGCGTCGAGGGTCTCCTGACGGAGCCCACGCCGGCGGCGCTCGCCGCCGGCATCCGTGCCCTGCTCGCCGACGAGCCGCGCCGGCGTGCGCTCGCGGCGGCGGCGCAGATCCGCGCCGCGGAATACTCGTGGGAGCGCCTCGCGGTCGACTACGAACGCCTGCTCCTCGGCCTCGCGCAGGGCTGAGGTCCGACGCCAGCCGCCATGCCGCCGCTCGCCGACATCCTGCTACTCGTCTCGCCGCTGCTCGGGGCGGCGCTGCTCGCCTGCCTGGCGCTCGCCGCCGGCGGCGCCTTCGCCGCGCGCCTCGTCGGCCAC
>CAZQTL010000036.1:0-23344 GCA_964595975.1 uncultured Thermoanaerobaculia bacterium
GTGCACTGGATGCAGCGGTTCATGTTCAGCATCACCGTCGGTCCGAGCGGGATGCGCTCCTTCTCGGGGTAGGTGCGCTTCTCTTCGAAGCGGAAGCGGGAGAATGCCTGGCCGTGCTTGTAGGAGTAGTCCTGCAGGCCGCACTCGCCGGCCTGGTCGCAGATCGGGCAGTCGAGAGGATGGTTGATGAGCAGGAACTCCATGATCGCCCGCTGCGCCTCTTCCGCATTCGGGGAAGCGGTGCGCACGACCATGCCGTCCTTCATCACCTGGGTCGAGCAGGCGGCCTGCAGCTTGCCCATGCCCTCGATCTCGACCATGCACATTCGGCACTGGCCGACGATCGACAGACGCGGGTGATAGCAGTAGTGCGGGATCTGGACGCCGACCTTGAGTCCGGCCTCGATCAGGTTCGTGCCGGCCGGCACCTCGACCGTGCGTCCGTCGATGGTCAAGGTGGGCATCAGGCGGCCGCTCCCTGGTCGAAGTAGCGCGGCGCCGGAAGCGGATATCGTCCGGCGCGCAGGTTGTCGCGGATTTCGTCGCTGAATTTCTCCACCAGCGAGCGCACCGGCCCCTGGGCGGCGTCGCCCAGGGCGCAGAGCGAGATGCCGCCGACGTTGGGCACGACCCGGGCGAGCAGATCGAGATCGGCTTCCGATCCCTGACCGCTGTGGATCCGCTGCAGCAGGATCTTCATCCAGTTCGTCCCTTCGCGGCAGGGCGTGCACTGGCCGCACGACTCGTGGGCGAAGAACTTGGCGAGCCGCAGGGTCGCGCGCACCATGCAGGTGGTGTCGTCCATGACGATGACCGCCGCAGAGCCGAGCATGCTGCCGGCCTTCGCGAGCGTGTCGAAATCCATCCTGATGTCGCGATCGGCGGCGCGCATCATCGGCGCCGAGGCGCCACCTGGAATGAACGCCTTGAGCTCGCGGCCGCGATACATTCCGCCGCAGCCGTCGAGCAGGGTCTGGAAGGGAACTCCGATCGGATATTCGTAGGTGCCCGGGCGCTCGACGTGACCGGAGATCGCGTAGAGCTTCGGTCCGGTATTGCGCTCGTCGGTGCCGACCGACTTGAACCAGTCCGCGCCGCGCAGCAGGATGTGGGTCGCGCAGCAGAGCGTCTCGACGTTGTTGATCACCGTCGGACAGCCGAAGGCTCCGACGACCGCCGGAAAGGGCGGCTTGACGCGCGGCTGTCCGCGCTTGCCCTCGAGCGACTCCAGCATCCCGGTCTCTTCGCCGCAGATGTAGGCGCCGGCACCGCGATGCACGACCATGTCGTGGCGGAAACCGCTGCCCAGGACGTTCGTGCCGAGGACGCCGCTGTCGTAGGCGTCGCGCACGGCCGCTTCGAGGATCGCTGCCGCCTTCGTGTACTCGCCGCGGATGTAGATGTAGGTCGTGCTGGCCCCGACCGCCCACCCGGCGATGATGCAGCCCTCGATGAGCTGGTGCGGATCGTGCTCCATGAGCAGCCGGTCCTTGAAGGTCCCGGGCTCGGACTCGTCGGCGTTGCAGACGATGTACTTGGGTTTGGGGCTCTGGCGAGGAACGAACGACCATTTGGCGCCGCAGGGGAATCCGGCTCCGCCGCGGCCGCGCAGGCCGGAGCGTTTGACCTCCTCGATGACCTCTTCCGGCTGCATTCGCAGCGCCTTGGCCAGAGCGTCGTAGCCGCCGCCTTCGCGGTAGCCGCGCACGGTGAGCGCCGCGGGCCGGCCGACGTTGCGCGTCAGGACTCTCTCGGTGGCCATGGCTACTTGAGCTCCCGCACGATCTGGCGCACGCGCTCGGGGGTGAGGTTCTCGTGGTAGTCGTCGTCGACCATGATCATCGGCGCCGTGTCGCAGGAGCCGAGGCACTCGAACTGGACGTAAGAGCACCGGCCGTCGGCGGTGACCTGGCCCTCTTCGACGCCGAGCTCCTGGCCGATCGTCTCGAGGATCTCGCCCGACCCGCGCAGCTGGCAGGAGAGATTGGTGCAGACGCGGATGCGATGACGGCCTACGGGGCGCACGTGGTACATGTCATAGAAAGAGACCACTCCTGCGACCCTGGCCACCGGCAGCTCCAGGAGCTCGGCCACGGCCTCGATCGCGGCCTCCGGCAGCCAGCCTCCGGAAGCGCGCTGCGCGATGTGCAGGGCCGGCAGCGTCAGGGCCTCGAGGGTCGGATACTTGGGACGGAGAGCGAGAATCTCCTCGATCGCGCTCTCGGGCAGGGTCTGACTGGCGGCGGCGCGTCCGGAACTCATGAGTTGCCCCTCTGCGGGCGCAGGGTTTTCGCCACGAGGTCGAGTCCGCCCTTCCGCCAGACGTAGGCATAGCCGACGAGAATCAGGCCGAGGAAGGCCATCACCGCCGCGAAGAGCGGCCAACCCCCTTCCCGCAGGATGACGATCCACGGGTAGAGGAAGGCGGCCTCGACGTCGAAGACGACGAAGTCGATGGCGATCAGGAAGAAGGCGATGGAGAGCCGCTTGCGCGACCGGTCGAGCAGCGGAAGTCCCGACTCGTAGGTCGAGAGCTTGACTCGCCCGCCGCTGCGGTGGCCGGCGAACCAAGAGATGGCCATGAGAAGGCAGGCCAGCGCGAACGCGGCGACGAAGGCTACGATGACAGGGAAATACGCCTCTGGCACGTGCGGAGCTTTTCACAAGCTCGCGGGCGAGAACAAGAGGTCAAGGTCGGGAATTGCTGTGTTATAAGTTGCCGATTCGTGATTCGTGAAGAGATCGTCGCGGTGATCCCGGCATTCGACTGTGGGACGACCATCGGTGAAGTCGTCGCCGGCGCTCGGCGCTATCTCGGCGACGTCGTCGTCGTCAGCGACGGCAGCCGGGACGACACCGCCGCCCGGGCGCTCGCGGCCGGCGCGAGCGTCGAAGTCCTGCCGGAGAATCGCGGCAAGGGCTATGCCCTGAGGCGGGGAATCGACCTGGCGCTCGCCCGCCAGCCGGCGGCGCTGGTGCTGCTCGACGGAGACGGACAGCACGACCCGGCGGACATCCCGGCCCTGGTCGGGGTCTGGGATCGCGGCGGGGTCGACCTCGTGGTGGGAGCGCGCCTGCAGGACTCGCGGCGGATTCCGCGCGCCCGCTACTGGACGAACTACATCGGGACGAGGATCCTCACCTGGATGTCCGACCTCGAGCTCGAGGACTCCCAGTCGGGCTACCGGCTGCTGTCGGCCCCGCTGGCGCGCCGCCTGCGCCTGCGCTCCGACGGCTACGCGATCGAGACCGAGATGCTGATCAAGGCAGGGAAGGCGGGCGCCCGCCTGGGGCATGTCACCGTGCGGACTATCTATAATGACGAGCAGAGCCATTTCCGGCCGCTGATCGACACGCTGCGGATCGCCCTTGCCGCCATCCAGTTCAAAGTCGAAGACCAGCCGACCTGACCTCGAGCCGCTCCACGGCCGTTTCGCGCCGGCGCTCTCGGTGGACGTCGAGGAGTGGTACCACAACTGCTGGGTGCCGGAGTACGTCGATCCGGGCCTGCGGCCGAACCTGCCCGAAGAGCTCGACCGTCTGTTGCCGCAACTCGCGGAGGAATTCGACCGCACGGGAGCCCGGGCGACCTTCTTCGTCCTCGGCGAGGTGGCCGCACGCACCGCCCCCCGCTTGCGCGAGCTCGCCGGCGCAGGGCACGAGATCGCCTGTCACTCGTACCATCACTGGCGGGCCAACAGCCTGTCCTGCGATCGCTTCCGTGCCGAGATCGTCCGGGCCAAGGCGGTGCTCGAGGACGTCGTCGGAGTCGGAGTGCGCGGATTCCGCGCGCCCGAGTGGTCGTTGCGGGATCTCGCCAATCCCCGGCTGCGCATCGTCGCCGAGGCCGGTTTTGCCTACGACAGCTCGCTGATGCCGGCGGCGGGTGCCGGCTCGTCGGCCAATCCGGGCTCTCCGGCGGTCCTGCGGTGGCCCGGCGGAGCCTCGTTGCTCGAGATTCCTCCGCTCACCTGGGGCGGCGCGCTGCGCCTGCCGGCGGGAGGCTGGTGCGGCCGGGCGGCGGCACCGCGCTGGATCCTCGCCGCCGCCCGTCGCCGCCTGCGTCGCGGCGGCCTGCCGCTGCTTGTCGTGCATCCCTGGGAGCTCGCCGGGCGCGCCGTCCCCGGCTTTCTCACCGGCTTCGCCCGCTTCTTCCACGAAGCCGGGCGCGCGGAGTTCCGCGAACGATTTCGTGTCACGCTCGCCGGCCTGCCCTGGCAGACGATCGCAGCTGCCGCGGGACTCGGCAGGCCTCCCGAAAGGACCGAACGGATGACGGATCCCGGCATACTCCTGCAGACGGCCCGTCGACCCGGCGAGGCGCCGGCGAGGGCGGCGGCGCGATGAGCGCCCGCGAGACGCCCGCCTCCGGGCGCGTCGCGTTGGTCACCGGCGCGAGCGGCGGGATCGGCGCCGCCTCGGTGCGCGCGCTAGCGCGCCGCGGCGAACGCGTGGCGCTCACCTATCTGCGCAATCGCGACGCGGCGGAGGCGCTCGCCGCCGAGGTCGGAGGGATCGCCTATCCGCTCGACGTGCGCGACCGCGAGGCGATGCCGGCGATGCTGGCGCGAGTCCGGGCGGAGCTGGGGGAAGTGCAGATCCTGGTGCTGAACGCGGGCACGACGCGCGACGCCCTGCTGCCCTTCCTCGGCGAGAGCGACTGGAACGAAGTGCTCGACGTGAACCTCAACGCCGCTTTTCGCCTCACCAAGGCCTTGATCAAGGGCATGCTGGCGAAGCGTTGGGGCCGGGTCATCGCCATCGCCAGCGCCAGCGGCGTCGCTGGCCAGATGGGGCAGACGCACTACAGCGCCGCGAAGGGCGGTCTCATCGGCTTCACCAAGGCGCTGGCGAAAGAGGTCGCCACGTTTGGCGTGACGGCGAACGCCGTCGCGCCGGGATTCGTCGCCACCGACCTGCTGAAGGCCATGCCCGAAGCGAAGCTCGCCGAAGCGCTGCGCGGTGTGCCGATGGGCCGTGTCGGCAGACCCGAGGAGGTGGCGGCGGTCGTCGAGTTCCTCGCTTCGGATGCCGCCTCCTACATCACGGGACAGACGCTGCGCGTCGACGGCGGCCTGCTCACCGCCTGAGGCGGTGGTACCATCGCGGTCCGGCGTTCGCGCCGAAGATTCGAGGGAACGGAAATGAAGAATCAGATCAAGGCCTTGCTGGTGGATCGCCTCAAGCTCGAGCGCGACGCCGCGTCGATCGGCGACGACGAGCCGCTATTCGGACCTGAAGGGCTGGGCCTCGACTCGATCGACGCCCTGGAGCTCGTGCTCGGTATCGAGCAGGAGTTCGGCGTCGCCATCGACGATCAGCAGTCCGGTTCCGAGGTCCTCGCGACGGTCAACAGCATCGCCGAGTTCGTCGCCGCCAAGCGCGCCGCTCCCGTCGCCCCCTGAGCCCGCGGGCCCCGGCTTGAACCTGCCGCACGGTTTTCCCTTTCGCTGGATCGATTGCGCGGCGGACGGCTCGGCGCGTGTCCTGGTCACCGCCAACTCCACCTGGCTGCGCGGCGACACCCCCGTTCCGACCGCCTTTCTCGCCGAGCTCGTGGCCCAGGCGGCAGCGGTGCTGCTCGCGGTTCCGGGAGAGAGCGTGGAGGCGCAGGGCGGGGCGGCAGGGCAGCGTTGGCTCGCCGGCATCGACCGGCTCGAGCTGCGCCGTCCGGCCCGGGCCGGCGATCTGCTCGAGATCGCGGTGGTCGGCGGGCGGCGTTTCGGCAACGCGATGCGGGTGGAGGGCATCGTCTCCACCGAGGGCGCCGTCGTCGCCGAAGTCGTTCTCTTGCTGGTCTGAACCGGGAAGGAAGGATGGTGCGAAAGGGGGGACTCGAACCCCCACGGCCTTACGACCACAAGCTCCTGAGGCTTGCGCGTCTACCAATTCCGCCACTTTCGCGCTGACGTCATTGTATGGACCGGCGCGCGAACCTGTCAACCAAGGGACGCAGTTTGCTAGAGTGTGCGGGCGGAGCGTCGCACCTTTCTCCGTCATTCGGCGAACCCAACTCTCATTCGATGACTTCCACAGCAGCGGTATCCATCGTTGGCCGGCCCAACGTCGGCAAGTCGACCATCTTCAATCGCCTCGTCGGGCGGAAACAGGCGATCGTGCATGATCAGCCCGGGGTGACCCGCGACCGCAACATCGCGCAGGCGAACCTCGATGAAGACTGGCCGGTCCTGTGGATCGATACCGGCGGACTGATGTTCGACGAGGATCCGCTCGGACTGAATCAGCAGGTCAAGAGCGCGATCGACGAGTCGGACCTCGTGCTGCTGGTCGTCGACGGCCGGGAGGGCGTCGTTCCCGGAGATCAGCGCATCGTCGAGCAACTGCGCCCGCTGGGCAAGCAGGTGTTGCTGGTGGTCAACAAGGGCGAGAGTCAGCAGGTCGTTCAGGGCATGGGGGAGTTCTACTCCCTGGGTTACCCCGACCCGATCCTGGTCTCTGCCGAGCACGGCCTGGGCTTCGACGAGCTGCGCTCGCGGATCCGCGCCGTCCTGCCGAGGCGCATCGCCGAGCCGGTCGCCGGAGAGGCACCGCCGGTGGCGATCGTCGGCCGGCCGAACGTCGGCAAGTCCTCGTTGCTCAACCGGATCCTGGGAGAGAACCGGGTGCTGGTCTCGCCGGTCGCCGGCACGACGCGGGATCCGATCGACACCCTGGTCGAGCGCGACGGCAAACGCTTCCTGTTCATCGACACCGCCGGCATCCGTCGCCGGGCGAAGGTCTCCGGCACGCCCGAGGATCTCGCGGTGATGTTCGCCCGCCGCCAGGTCGAGCGCGCCGACGTCGCCCTGCTGGTGATCGAAGCCCCCTCCGGCGTGACCAGCAGCGACCTCGCCATCGCCGGCGCGATCTGGGAGGCCGGTCGCGCCACGGTGGTGGCGATGAACAAGTGGGACCTGCTGGACGATCTCTCGCGCGAGAAGCTCGACTCGAGCTGGCCGCGCCTGGCGGAGATCCTCGCCGATCCCCCGCGGGTGAACCTGTCGGCGCTGTCCGGTCGCGGCGTCGAGAAGATCTTCCCCCTGGTCGAGCAGACGCGGGCGCGTTTCCGCGCCCAGCTGACGACCGGCGAGCTCAACCGGCTGATCGAGGACGCGGTCGCCGCGCACTCGACGCCGACGGTCAACCACCGGCCGTGGAAGGTCTACTACACGGCCCAGGTATCGTCGGGCCCGCCGACGTTCATGATCTTCGCCAACCGCACCCTGCCGCACAGTCACCCCTATCGCCGCTACCTCGAGAACCGGTTGCGCGAACGGCTCGACCTGCAGGGCATTCCGGTTCGCCTGGTCATCCGGGCGCGCACCAAGTGACCGGCCGTCCGCGCCGGCTCCCTCGACGCCGACGCCCGGGCTGCCATAGGATCCGGCGGTCGCCATGAGTCCGAAAAAAGGCTTCAAGATCGGCGAGGTGTGCAAGCTCCTCGACATCCAGCCGTACGTCCTGCGCTACTGGGAGACGGAGTTCGTCGCCCTGCACCCGGCGAAGAGCACCTCCGGGCAGCGGGTCTACGCCGAGGCTGAGGTGGCGGTGATCCGGCGCATCAAGGAGCTGCTCTACGACGAGGGTTACACGATCGCCGGCGCGAAGAAGAAGCTCGAGTCCCGCGAGATCGAGCTTGCCGGCGACGGCAAGGCCGGGGAGCCCAAGCCGAGTCTGTTCGATCCCGACCCGCCGGCGGCGGATGCTGCCGCTGGGCAGGCGGATCCGGCGGAGGATTCCGCCTTCGCTGCTCCGGCTCGGCTTGACACCGGCTCCGCCGACCGGATAGAAAGCTTCCTTCGAGGCGTGGAGGAGGCGCTCGCGGAAGCTCGCGCCGCCCTGGCGATTCTCGAGAGGCATCCCCGCTAAACAGTTCGGCTTTCGGTCGGGACGTGGCGCAGTCTGGTAGCGTACCTGAATGGGGTTCAGGGGGTCCCGGGTTCAAATCCCGGCGTCCCGACCAGTTTCCAATCTCCTCGAACAGATGACCACTTCCGATGCTTCCGCTGCCGCAGCCGCCGCGGCGGGGGACTCGTCTCGGCAGGCCGTTCTCGGCGCCGCCGTGATCTCCGGCGCGGGCTCCGGCATCGGCCGCGCGGTGGCTCTGGCGCTCGCCGAGCGGGGGCATCCGCTGGTCCTCCTGGGACGCCGCGCCGAGCCGCTCACCGCGACGCTTCGCGCCGCGGGCAGCAAAGGGATAGCCGTGGCCACGGATGTGCGGGATGGCCGTGCGGTGCAGGCGGCGGTCGAGCAGGGGGTCGCGGCCGGTTTCCGGCCGCAGTTGGTGATCCCTTCGGCGGGAGTGGCCTGCGTCGCGCCTTTTGGCGAGCTCGAGCCGGAGACCTGGCGCGAGTCGCTGGAAACGAACCTGCTGGGAGCGGTCTTCCTTTACCGAGCCTGTCTTCCTTTTCTCCGCGAGCGCGGCGGACACCTGTTCGCGTTGCTGTCGGTGGCGGCGAAGAAGGGGTTCCCGAACTGGGCGGCCTATGGCGCGAGCAAGTGGGGCCTGCGCGGGGCGGTCGCTGCGCTGCGGGAAGAGCTCGTCGGGTCGCCGGTGCGCCTGACGGAAATCTACCCGGGAGCCACCGATAGCCCGCTCTGGGAGGGAGTGCCGGGGGAGTGGAACCGCGATTCGATGATCTCCGCGGAGGCCGTCGCCAAGGCCGTAGTCTGGGCCCTCGCGGCGGATCCGTCGGCGAGCGTCGAGGAGATCCACCTCCAGCCCCGCGGCGGGAATCTCTGAACGCCGCACTCCGGTCGCCGCTCCGGCGCGTTGACAGCTCGCGCGCTCAGTTCGTAGACTTCTCATTTGAAAGGGGTTAAACGTGAATTCCGGGGTCCCTGACAGCCTTCTTCTGGACGGCGCCGGGCGGCGTTTCGGCATCGTCGCGTCGCGTTTCCACGGCGCGATCGTCGATCGGCTGCTCGCGGGAGCCGAGGCTGTGCTGCGGGCGCATGGGGTTGCAGCGGCCGATGTCGAGGTCGTGCGGGTGCCCGGAGCCTGGGAGATCCCGGCCGGCCTCGACGCTCTCGGACGCTGCGGCGGCTTCTCGGCTCTCGTCGCCCTGGGTGTGCTGATCCGCGGTGGCACGCTGCATTTCGAGGTCATCGCGCATGAATGCAGTCGTGGCATCGCCGAGGTCGCGCAGCGGCGCGAGGTGCCGGTGACCTTCGGTGTGCTGACCTGTGAGACGATGGCGCAGGCGCTGGCGCGCGCCGGCGGAGAAGAGGGCAACAAAGGCGAAGAGGCCGCGCTGGCGGCGCTCGAGATGGCGGGCCTCATGGCCCGGATGCGCGCCTGAAAAACGAATCCCGGAGCGGGGCAATCGAGTCGGCGGTCCGTCGGCACGGACGGAGAGGCTCTTTGAAGAGGGGTCCTATCAGTGGGTAAGCGCAGGATGGCGAGAGAGATGGCCCTGCAGATGCTCTTCCAGCACGATCTGGGAGCGTCCGCCCTGTCCGACGTCCTGCGCACCTTCGACCCCGAGGATTACATCCGCCAGCTGCGCGCCGACGAGCTCGACAGCCAGGAAGAGGAATCCGAGGCCCCGCCTCCGCCGAGCCGGCCCATGCCGCGCTCGGACGAGATCGAGGACGCTTTCGTCTACGCCTCGCGGCTGGTGGAGGGGGCCGAGCAGCACCGGCAGGCGATCGACGACCGGATCCGCGCCCAGGCGGAGAACTGGCGACTCGAGCGGATGCCTTCGGTCGACCGCAATATCCTGCGCCTGGCGATCTATGAAATGTGGTACCAGAACGACGTCCCCAAGCTCGTCGTGGTGGACGAGGCGGTGGAGCTCGCCAAACGCTTCGGCTCGGAGCAGTCGGGGCGGTTCGTGAACGGCGTGTTGGACGGTCTGATGAAGAGCGAGCCCCTGCCCGGGAGCTTGCGGTGACACCCGCGATGGCTCGTCGCCGCGCGCGAGTCGCGGCTCTCGCGGCCGCCGCGATCCTGGGGACCGGTGCCCTGTCGGCTGCGACCCATCTGGTCAGCGGCACCGATCGCGCGACGATGCTCGTGCCGTCGGGGGTGCAGGTCGACTCCTACGCCAACGCCGGCTATCGCCTGGTGGTCGCCGACTCCGTGGCCCAGGTCGAAGTCGACCTGGCGCCGCTCGCGAGCCGGCAGCGCTTCGACGAGCGCCTGCTCGCCCCGGCGCGCACGCCGGAGGCGAAGCTGGCGCGCGCCGTCGCCGCGGGCGCGAAAACGCGCTTCGAGGCGGTGTCGCGCATCCTCGGATGGATCGCGGCCAACGTCCGGTACGAGCTCGACCGCAGCCTGGCGCAAGATCCCCGAGCGGTCCTGGCGCGCCGCTCGGCATACTGCACCGGCAATGCCCGGCTCGCGGTCGCCCTGCTCGACAGTCTCGCCATTCCGGCTCGCGAAATCGCCGGCTACGTCGTCGAAGAGCTGCCCGGAGGTCCGGGTTCCGGCTTCCACCGCTGGATCGAGGTGTTCTACGACGATCGCGGCTGGGTCTTCTCCGACCCGCTGGCGAGCCAGAATTTCGTCGCCGCGACCTATCTCCGGCTCGCGTCCAGCGTGGTCGAGAGCGAGTTGCCGGGCGCAGCGCTGCTGTTGTCACGCGACCGCCAGATCGAGGAGATCGACCTGCTGGCGGAGACGCCCGCGCGGCTGGTGCTGGCGCGGGCCAACGGCGCCGCGCGGCGCACGGCGGCGCTGCGGGTCAGCGCGACCGGGTTCAGCGACGCCGAGGCCGAGCTGGTCGGGCCCGGAAAGCGGTCGCGGGTGGAAAGCGTGCGCCGAGGCACCGCACTCTTCCTCGGACTGGCGCCGGCGACTTATGAAGTGCGGATTCGCGAGCGCGGCCGGCTGCAAGCGACGCGAGAGATCACCATTCACGGACCGGTGCTGACGGATCTCGAGATTGCCGCGATCCACGGCGACGGAGGGGGCGGCGGCAGGCAATGAGCGGCTACGAGCACAGGCAGATCGAGGCCAAGTGGCAGGAGCGGTGGGACAAGCAGCGCGCATCGGAGGTCGACCTCAGGAATTCGCGCGACAAGTACTACATGCTGATGATGTTCCCCTACCCGTCGGGCGACCGTCTCCATGTCGGCCACGGGCGCAATTACATTCTCGGCGATGCGCTCTACCGCTACCTGCGGATGCGCGGGCGCCGGGCGCTCAATCCCATGGGCTGGGACTCGTTCGGCCTGCCGGCGGAGAATGCCGCGATCCAGCGCGGCATCCATCCGCGCGACTGGACGCTCGACAACATCCGGGTGATGAAGAAGCAGTTCCGCAAGTGGGGCATTCTCTACGACTGGTCGAAAGAGATCACTTCGTGCCTGCCCGACTACTACCGGTTCAACCAGTGGCTCTTCCTGCGCATGCTCGAGAAGGGCCTGGCCTACAAGCGGCGCGCGCCGGTGAACTGGTGTCCCAGCTGCCGCACGGTGCTCGCCAACGAGCAGGTCGTCGAAGGTGCCTGCGAGCGTTGCGGCACCCCGGTCGAGCAGCGCGAGCTCGAGCAGTGGTTCTTCCGCATCACCGACTACGCCGATCGCCTCCTGGCCGGCCTCGACGGCCTGACCGGATGGCCCGACAAGGTCAAGGCCATGCAGCGCAACTGGATCGGCCGGTCGCAAGGCGCCGAGATCGACTTCGCGCTCGCCGGGCGCAGCGAGTCGATCACCGTCTTCACCACGCGTCCCGACACGATTCACGGCGCGACGTTCCTGGTGCTCGCGCCGGAGCATCCGCTCGCCGCAGCCCTGATCGCCGGCCACCCGGAGCGGGAAGCGCTCGCCGCCTGGATCGAGAAGGTGCGCAAGACGCCGCGCATCGAACGTGAGGGCGAGAGCTCGACGAAGGAAGGGCGTGCGACGGGGGCGATGGCGGTCAACCCCGCGACCGGAGAGCCGATCCCGGTCTGGCTCGCGAACTATGTCCTGCCCGACTACGGCAGCGGCGCGATCATGGCGGTGCCGGCGCACGATACGCGCGACCTCCTCTTCGCCCGCCAGGAGGGGCTGCCGGTGCGGCTCGTCTATCACCCGGAGGACACGGTCGTATCGGCGGACGAGCTGACCGAACCCATCCTCCATGAAGGCAGGATCCGGGGCTGCGGCGAGTTCGACGGGCTCGCGAGCGGTCCGGAGACGATCGAACGGTTCATCGCCTGGATGGAGAAGGCAGGGTGGGGGCGCGCCAGGGTGACCTTCCGGGTGCGCGACTGGCTGATCTCGCGTCAGCGCTACTGGGGGACGCCGATTCCGGTCGTCTATTGCGACCGCTGCGGCGTCGTGCCGGTGCCCGAGAGCGACTTGCCGATCGAGCTGCCGTACGACGTCGAGTTCACCGGCCGCGAAGGCAATCCGCTCTCGCGCTGCGAGGCGTTCGTGAATACGCCCTGCCCGCGGTGCAAGGAGCCGGCCCGCCGCGAGACGGACACGATGGACACCTTCGTCGACAGCTCCTGGTACTACCTGCGCTACCTCTCGCCGCGCGACAGTCAGCGCATCTTCGATCCGGAGATCGCGGCGCGGTGGGCGCCGGTCGACCAGTACATCGGCGGCATCGAGCACGCGATCCTGCACCTGCTCTACGCGCGCTTCATCTGCCGGGTGCTGCACGACATGCAGCTCGTCCCCTTCGAGGAGCCGTTCACCAACCTGTTCAATCAGGGGATGATCACCCGCTTCGCCGAGAAGACAGGGCGGGTGGAGAAGATGTCCAAGTCGAAGGGCAATGCGGTCTCGCCCGACCCGCTGATCGAGGAGATGGGGGCCGACACCGAGAGGGTCTATACCCTGTTCCTCGGACCGCCCGAGGACGAGGTGGAGTGGAGCGACGAGGCGGTTTCGGGAGCCTACCGGTTCCTCAACCGCATCTGGCGGGTGGCGCAGAAGCTGGGCGACTGCCCGCCCACGGCGCCCTCCGACGACCTCCTCGAGCGTCTGCGGCATGTCACCATCCAGCGCGTCACCCGGGATCTGGATCGTTTCAAGTTCAACACCGCGGTCGCCGCCCTGATGGAGTTCCTCAACGGCCTGACGCGCGCGGTCGAGGAGAAGACGGCCTCGAAGATCTGCTGCGAGGCGGCGCTCGACACGCTGGTGCAGCTGCTTCACCCGATGGCGCCGCACATCACCGAAGAGCTCTGGGAGCTGCGCGGACACGGCGAATCGCTGCTCGACTCGGACTGGCCGCTGGTCGACGAAGCCAAGCTCGAGCGCCTGCAGTACCTGCTCGTCGTGCAGGTCGACGGCAAGCTCCGTGACCGTATCGAGGTGGAGAGCTCCTGGAGCGAGGCCGAGGTCCGCAAGGCGGTGCTCGAGAGCTCCAAGGTGAAGGAGCATGTCGCCGGCAGGGCGATTCAGAAGTTCGTGTTCATCCCCGGACGGCTGGTGAATCTGGTCACTCGAAAGGACATTCCGGCATGAAGCGTTTTCCGCTCTCCGCACTCCTGCTCTGTCTCGCCACTCTCGCCGGATGCGGCTATTCGCTGGTCGGCAGGGGCTCGAACCTGCCGCCGGAGGTCCGCCGCGTGCAGCTCGTGCCGCTCGAGAACGGCACGCCGCGCAGCCAGGTGGATCAGATCCTCACCCGCGCGCTGACCAGCGAGCTGGTCAACCGGCACCGTTTCGAGCTGCTCACGTCCGCGGAAGGGGCCGACGCCGTCCTGACCGGCAAGGTGAGCTCGTTCACCCTGAGCCCCGTGACCTTCGACAGCGAGGGCCGGGCGACCGAGTACGAGATTGCCATCGTCGTCAGCGTCGAGTTCAAGCAGGTCGCGCCCGAAACCCTGCTCTACAAGAACGACAACTACCTGTTCCGCAGCAGCTACGAGGTGAAGGCCTCGGAGCTCGGATTCCAGGACCGCGAGACGCCGGCCATCGAGGCGACGGCGAAGGACTTCGCCGAGAGCCTGGTGACCGACCTTCTCGAGGGCTTCTAGGAACGGGTCGCGCCGGCAGACGGCGCGCGCAGACACGCCAAGCGCCTCCAGAGGATCCTGGAGGCGCGGGACTGTCGGCTCGATTGCTGGCGCGAGGGGGAAAGCGGGGAGCTACTGGGCCTTGCGCAGCGCTGCCACCAGGCGGGACTTGGTCCGCGCCGCGGTGTTGCGATGGATGATGCCCTTCTGGGCCGACGAATCGACGACCTTGATGGTGATCGGCAGGAGCTCCTGGGCCTTCTTCTCGTCGCCGGAGGCCACCGCCGCGCGCAGCTTCTTGACGGCAGTGCGCATGCGGGAACGCATCGTGCGGTTCTTGATCCGCTGGGCTTCAGACTTCTCGGCGCGCTTCTTGGCCGACTTGGTGTTCGCCATGGTGAATCCTTTCCCTTCGATCCTGAGTGGGCCCGACCCGGGCAAAACGCAATTCTACTACTTCCGCGCCCCCGGATCAACGCCGAGACTCTGCAGGCGCTGCTTCGCCAGGTTCGCTTCGTCCGAGGAGGGGAAGCTCTTGGCGACGCTCTGCAGCTGGGCGATGCCCTCCTTGCGCTGCCCCTGTTCGAGGAGGGCGAAACCCTTCTTGAGCAGCGCGCTGGCGGTCTTGTCGCTGCGCGGATACTGCTTGAGAACGCGGTCGTACTCGACGATCGCCTCGACGTATTTCTGCTGACGATAGAAGCACTCGCCGATCCAGTAGATCGCGTTGTCGGCGAGGTCGGTCTCGGGGAAGGCCTCGAGATACTGCTTGAAGCCGAGCATGGCGAGGTCGTAGTTGCCGCGCAGGTAGTCGCTGTACGAGGTCTGGTAGAGCGCCTCCGGATCCGTCGCGGTCGCCGCGGCTCCCGCGGCAGCGTCGCCGGGGGCCCCGGGCAGCGCCGGCGCCGTGCGGGAGGCCTTGAGGTCCTGATTGGTCGCGGCGATCTGCTGCGACACCTGGGCCAGGCGGTAGTTGGTGTCTTCCAGCTTGTCCTGGAGCTGGGCGATCTGCGCGGACAGGCTGTTGATGTCCAGCCGCATGTCCGCTTCGGCCTTGAGCAGCGCCTCGGTCTGCCGCTGGATGGTCGATTCGAGCTGCGCCACTTCCTGCTTGCTCGAGCCCTGCTGCTGCAGGAGCGTGGCCTGTCGCTGGACGTCGGCGATCTGGTCGTGGAGCGCGTCGATATCGGTGGAGGAGACGCAGCCCCCGACCGCCAGCCCTCCGGCGATCAGGAACGCGAGCCCGAGGCGGTGCCGGGCGCGCTGGCTGCGTGCGATGCGAGACGGGCGAGCGGTCATTCCGGACGGGTTCCGCGGCTCAACCGACGTTGGTTCGCCCGGTGACGACGAAGTGAGCGCGACGGTTCATCGCCCAGCAGCTCTCGGTGCTCGAGGTGCACTGCGGGCGCTCCTCGCCGTAGCTGATCGAACGGATGCGCGTCGCGGCGACGCCCAGCGAAACGATGTAGTCGCGCGCCGAGCCCGAGCGCCGCGCGCCGAGCGCGAGGTTGTACTCGTTGGTGCCGCGCTCGTCGCAGTGGCCTTCGATGGTGACTTCGAACTCGGGATGGGAACGCAGCCAGTCGGCATTGCTCGACAGCCGCGCGCGCGCATCGTCGCGCAGGTCGGCCTTGTCGTATTCGAAGAACACGTCGCCCAGCAGCCCCTGCTTGGCGAGGTAGTCGTTGATCCGGGCGAGATCGGGGTCCTTGAGCGGGTCGTTCTCTGTCGGGTCGACGACCGCGGGACGGGCCTGGGCGTTGACGTCCGTCGCCGGCGCCGGGGTGGCGACCGGAGCGGCGTTCACGTCGCTCGTCTTGGGAGCCTTCTTGGCGCAAGCCGTCACGACCATGGAGATGGCCAGCAGAAAAGTCCAGATGATTCGCCGAGTGTTCATGTTCAGCTCCTTGGTGAATGCGCAGACCTGGGGCTCCCGTTGAGCCCTGTCGAAACTTGAATCTAACACAGGCAATTCGCCGAAAAACCGTGGTTTTCCACTCAAGGCAGATAGCCCGACCAGTCGGGAGCCCGATTCGCGCCTTCGAACGTGAGCTGCTCGGCGGGCGCTCCGAACCGCGCCTCCATGACGAAGATCTGGACGCCGCCGGCGCGCGTCGAGCTGAAGGCGATCCGCCTGCCGTCGGGCGAGAACGCGGGGCTCTCGTTGCTGCCGCCGCCGTCCGTCAGGCGCTGGGTGGCGAGCGTGACGAGATCGACGACGGCGAGGTCGAAGCGGTTCTGCTGGGCGCGTGTCGCGTAGGCGATGCGGGTGCCGTCCGGGCTCCAGGCGGCGCCGTCGTTGTAGTCGCCGTCGAAGGTCACCCGGCGCAGGTTCGTGCCCTCGGCATCGACGACGTAGATCTGCACCGAGCTCGACCGGCTGGAGGTGAAGGCGATCTCGTTGCCGTTCGGGCTCCAGGCCGGGTTGGTGTCGATACCCGGTGAGCTCGTCAACTGGCGCAGCTCGCTGCCGTCGCGGCGGCAGGTGAAGATCTCGATGTTGGCTCCCAGACCGCGCGCGAAGGCGATGCGGCGGCCGTCGGGAGAGAACGACGGCGAGGTGTTCAGCGAGCCGCTGGTGACGACGGGAGACTTTCGACCGCTCAGGATGTCGGCGAGGTAGATCGAAGGGCCTTCGCCGCCGAAGAACGAGACGTAGGAGAGCACGTCGCCGGTCGGGCTCCAGGCAGGGCTCATCGAAATCGAACGATGGCCGGTGATCCGCCGCTGGTCGAAGCCGTCGTAATCCATCAGGTAGATCTCCTTCTCGCCGTCGCGGTCGGAGGAGAAGGCGATGGAGGTCAGCGCGACGCCGCGCTTGCCGGTCAGGTAGAGGACGATCTCGTCGGCGAAGGTGTGCGCGATGCGCCGGGCGAGATCGAAGGTCCCGCGATAGCGCTTGCCGACGATCGGCTGACGGCTGGCGAGGTCGATCAGCCGGCCCTCGATCACCAGCCTGTCGCCGTCCTGCTTGATCTCGTTCGCGAGCAGCATCTCGGCGCCGAGCGACCGGTACTGGTCGGCGTCGTGCGCGAGGTCGCCAGTGAGCGAGAGAACGGCGAGCTCGTCGGCCTCCTGCAGGCGGAAGATGCCGCTCTTCTCGAGATCGCGTCGCAGCGTCTGGTCGAGGGTGCGGGCGGCGTTGCCGGCCGTTCCCTGCAGCGCTGCGAGGTTGGCGGGCGGAGGAACCGCGAGAACGATCTGGGCGCGGGTGGAGCCGTCGGGCATGACGATCGTGATCGTCGTGCCGCCCGGCGCTCCCGCTGCGGGACCGGGTTGCGGCGCGGCGGGCTGGACAGCCGCCGGCGGGGCCTGCGCCGCCGGCGGCTGCTGGGCTTGTGCCACCCAGCAGGCGAGCGCGAGCAGGAGGACGGCAGCGGCGCGGAGCAGGCGCGACTCGGTCATGGTCGGAGGTCCCTCATCGGAAGATCAGATTGACGCCGAGCGACCCTTCGCGAAAGGCGCGCGGGAGCGGCGGCAGTGGGGTCGAAGCCTGGACGGCGCGCAGCGCCGCGAGGTCGAACGAGTTGATGCCGGAGGAGGTGGCGATGCGCACGTCGACGATGCGGCCGTCGCGCTGGATGCGGTAGTGCACGGTGGCCTCGACTCCCGAGCCGACCATCGGCCGCACCCAGTTGCGCTGGATCATCGCCAGCATCTGGTCGACATAGTAGCCGTAGACAAAATCCGGGTTGTCGAGGCCGGCGACCGCCGCTCCGAGGGCCAGGGCGTTCGCGCTGCCGCGCTCGCTTCCCTGTACCTCCGGTTCGGCCGTCGCAGCCGCGGCCGGCGCGGCCGGCTTCGGCTCCGCCGAGGGTGCCGGCTTGGGCGGCGCCTTGGGGGCCGAAGGTTCGCGCAGGACAGGGGTTTCTTTCGGCGGCGCGACATCGGGCGGAGGCGCCGGCTTGGGCTCCGGCGTGGCCGGCGCCGGAGGCGGGGGGGGCGCCGCTCGCGGGCGCTCGACTCCGAGCCGCGCCGCCGGAACGATCTGCACGGCGACGTATTCGATCGGCTTGCGCTCCGTTTGCTGGAAGCGCGGCAGCAGCCAGGCCGCCAGCACCGCCAGCGCATGCACCGCGAGCGCCGCTGCGGTGCAGCGCGCCAGCAGGGCGCCTTCGCGTTCGCTCCGGCGACGCTCGAGGACTCCGGTGACCGCGTACGCCGAGGTCACTGCCGCCGGGGCTCCGGCTTCTCGGTCACCATGCCGACCTTGCCGATGCCGCCGCGATGCAGCGTATCGAGGACGTCGATGACCTTGCCGTAGGGCGTGTCGCGATCGCCCTTGAGGAAGACCGTCTCGTTGGCGCGCCCGCGCAGCAGAGGAGAGAGCACCTCCACCAGCTTGGTCGGATGGATCGGCCGGTCGCGCAGGTAGATGAGCCCTTCGCGGTTGATCGACAGGACGATCGGATCCTCGCCCTTGAGCGGCAATGGGGGCGCTTCGGCCTTCGGCAGCGCGACCTCGATGCCCTGATGCAGCATCGGGGCGGTGACCATGAAGATGATGAGCAGCACCAGCATCACGTCTACCAGCGGCGTGATGTTGATCTCCGAGAGGATGGAGTCGTCGTCTTGGGTGAACCCGCCGGTCGAACCCAGGAAGGCCATCAGGTGAAGTTGCGCTCGGTCAGGTTGAGGAATTCGAGAGTGAAATCCTCCATCTGGTGACGCAGGTGCTTGAACCGGCCGGCGAGGAAGTTGTAGCCCATCAGCGCGGGGATGGCCGCGCCGAGGCCGGCGGCGGTATTGATCAGCGCCTCGGCGATGCCCGGGGCGACGGCGACCAACGAGGTCGAGCCGCTCCGGCCGATGTCCTCGAAGGCGCGCATGATGCCCCAGACGGTGCCGAAGAGACCGACGAACGGTGCCACGGCGGCGGTGGTCCCGAGGAAGGTCGCCGCCCGGGTGAGGATCGCGAGCTCGCCGCTGAGGGCGCGGCGCAACGTCCGCTCGACGCTCGTCAGCGAGCGGATCTGGTACTGGCCGCGCGCCGTCGAATCCTCGGGCTGGGCGCGGATCTGGTGATCGATCTCGGCGTAGCCGGCCTGGAAGATCCCCACCAGCGGCGAGGCGGCGAGCTTGGCGGTGGCGGCGCTCACCTCGCTGAACCGCTTGCTGGCGCGGAAAATCTCCAGGAACTTGCGGCTCTGCCGGTCGGCGCGCCGGAGGTGGACGATCTTCCACAGGAAGATCGCCCAGGAGCCGATGGAGAAGAAGAGGAGCAGGCCGAGGACCGCCTGGGCCATCGCGCCCGAGCGCCCGAAAGCTTCGGCGAGCCCCGTCGTCGAGGGCGTCGGAGTCTGCGCGACGAGGATCAGAGAGTCGAATACACCCATAGGAAATCGGAGCTCCGAAGCCGGGAAAAGCTAGCATGCGGTCGAAGAGGCTGTCCACGCGCCTTCCCACCCTTTTACGTAGGGCGACGCGAGATCGTTGACGCAGCCGTCGGGTCGAGCATACCTTTCACTCGACGTGACGTACTTTCCGAGAGGGTCTTCCAGATGAAAATTGCCGTCTGCATCAAACAGGTGCCGGACACCGAAGCGCGACTGCGCGTCGGCAAGGATGGCCGGTGGATCGACGAAGAGGACCTGCCGTTCGCGATCAACGAGAGCGACGAGGTCGCGCTCGAGGAGGCGCTGCAGATCGCCGAGAAGCAGGGCGGCGAGGTCGTCGTCTTCAGCCTCGGGCCGGAGAGGGTGCGCGAGGCGCTGCGCAAGGCGCTGGCGCTGGGGGCGGGGCGGGCGGTGCACCTGCGCCACGAGGCGTTCGCCGGCGGCGACGCGATCGCCACCGGCCGCGCGCTGGCGGCTGCGATCCGGCGTGAAGGCTGCGATCTGGTCCTCACGGGATCGCAGTCCGACGACAACGGCTACGGCGCGACAGGCACGGTCGTCGCGGGATTCCTCGACTGGCCCCACGCCTGGCTGGTGATGGGCGTCGAGGTCGAGGAGGGGGGCCGGACGCTCAAGGTGACGCGCGAGATGGAGAGCGGTCTCTCGGAGGTCTTCCGGATCGCCCTGCCGGCGGTGCTCGAAGTGCAGGCCGGGTTGAACCACCCCCGCTACGCGTCGCTCAAGGGCATCATGGCGGCGAAGAAGAAGGAGATCGCGGAGGTCGGACCTGGGGATCTCGGTCTCGCCGACAGCGAGGTGGGGCTCGCCGGCTCGCGGCTCGAGCTGCTCTCGGTCGGTTTCCCGGAGGCCTCGGCGGGCGCCCAGATCCTGAGCGGCGACGATGCCGGAAAACAACTCGTCTCGAAATTGAAGAACGAAGCCAGGGTGATCTGATGGCCAAAGTCTACGCCGTACTGCAGCAGCGTGAAGGAAAGATCCATCGCATGGCCTGGGAGACCGTCGCTGCCGCGCAGCAGCTCGCGGCAGCCAGCGGCGAGAAGGCCGCCGCCGTCCTGCTCGGAAGCGGAGTCTCGGCACTCGCCGCCGAGGTGGCGGCCTGCGACCTCGAGTCGGTCCGGGTGATCGACCACCCGCTGCTCGCCGCCTACACGCCCGGCGGATATGTCGCGGCCCTCGCCGGGCTCATGGCGCTCGAGAATCCGGCGACGCTGCTCTTCCCGCACACCTATCAGACGATCGAGTACATGCCCCGGCTGGCGCTCGCCGCCGGCGCGGGGATCGTGCCGGAGGGGCTCTCCTTCGAGGCCGACGGCGCCGGCGTCGTCTGGAAGCGGCCGATTCTCGAAGGCAAGATGCACGCCCGGGTGCGTGCCCGGGGAACCGGACCGACCCTGATCTCGCTCCAGTCGGGAGCCTATTCGGCCGATTCGCGCAAGGCGGGCCAGGCTGCGATCGAGACGGTCGCCGTCGATCTCGAGTCGGCTGCGCCCTGGCGCGAGATCCTCGGCGTGCAGCAGATGGGCGGCGAGAGCGTCGACCTCTCGAAGGCCGAGATCATCGTTGCCATCGGCCGCGGAATCGGCGGCGCCGACAAGATGGGTCCGGTGGAGGAACTGGCGCGGCTGCTCAAGGCGGATATCGGCGCCAGCCGGCCGGTGATCGACAGCGGCTGGCTGCCGCGCGACCGGCAGATCGGTTCCAGCGGCCAGACGGTCTCGCCGAAGCTCTACCTCGCCTTCGGCATTTCGGGCGCCATTCAACACCTGGTCGGAATGAAGGGCTCCACCTGTATCGTGGCGGTGAACAAGGACGCCGGAGCGCCGATCTTCAAGGTGGCCAACTACGGCATCGTCGGCGACCTCCACGAGGTCATTCCGGCGATGGTGGCGGCGCTCAAGGAGGCGTGAGCGGAGGCACCAGCCGCGCCAGCACCAGGGCGGCGGCGACCGCGACATTGAGCGATTCGAGGCGGCCGCGGAGCGGAATGGTCACCGCGACATCGAGCAGCGCGCGGGTCGCCGCGGAGAGGCCGGGTCCCTCGGCACCGAGCACCAGCACCGTGATCGCCCCCTCGCCGTCGGCCGGCGAGAGCCGGTGGAGGGGGATCGAGCCCTGGTGAGCCTCGAGCCCGATCCAGCGCACCCGGGCGCCGATGCCGGCGAACCGTTCCCGTGCCGCCTCCGCCGCAGCCTGGACGGCGACCGGCAGACGCAGCAGGCTCCCCGCCGAGGCGCGCAGGGCGCGCGAGTGATTCGGATCGGCGCAGCCGGGCGAGAGCACCAGGCCGGCAGCGCCGAGGCCTTCGGCGACCCGCGCCAGGGCGCCGAGGTTGCCGGGATCCTGGATGCCGTCGAGATAGAGCCAGATGTCGCCGGAAGACGGGCGGATTCCGGCGAGGCCGGGGCGCGGCAGGCTGCAGGCGGCGACCAGGCCGCGCGGGGAGTCGGCGTCGGCCAGCGCCTCGACGGCGGCGCCGGTCGCGAGCAGCGGCGGGCGGGGAAGGCGGGCGGCGACCTCCTGGCCGGCCTCCGTGGCGAGAAACTCCGCGGTGGCCAGCACCGGTTGCAGCCGGATCCCGGCCGCGAGGGCCTCGAGGACGAGGTGGGGCCCTTCGAGAACCGCCTCGGCACCTCTCGTCCGCCGAATCCGGCGGAGAGTTTTGATAGCCTCGTTGCGAGAGCTCTCGATCATGGCGCCCGATCTTAGGGAGTTCCTCGGGGAATTCCAACGCGGTATCGAAGTCTGTGTCGCCGACTCCGGCGCCGACACCCTGTTCGGCGTGCGCGATGCGTTCCGCCGCTTCTTTCGCAACGACGCGGGCGAGGTTGCGCCGGTGGCGGTGGTGCCGCACGAGCTGCCGACGCCGCTCACCGGCCTGCCGCTGTCGGACGTCGAAGCGATCACGCGGGCGCGGCGGGCCGTCGACCAGATGGAGAAGAATCTCGCCGGCGTCTACCATTTCTATCTCGCATCGGAGGCCTGCTACCACGCGCTCGATCTCGGCAGCGAGATGCCGTTCTTCGTCCGCAGCTGGACCGTGCTGCGCGGCGTCGCCGGCGAAACCCTCGGCTCGAGCGGCTCGCTGCAGCTGCCGCCGCATCTGGTCGACGGACTCGGTGTCGAGCAGCTGCCGCACTCGATTCCCGGGACGCGCCGGAGCGGCGGCATCGTCGCCTCGCTCACCGGCGGCTTGGAGAGCCGGCGCTCCGCGGTCGAAGCGGCCACGCTGCACGCCCTGTCGACCCAGTTCTTCGGGATCCTCGACACGCGGCGCACGCGCCGTTGACCGCGACTCGCGGCTTTTGCGTCTGATAAAGTTCCGCTTTCGGGGCACGCCGCCCCTTCCTTCGACAGAGGTCCGAGCATGAGCAGCCGCGACGCCAGCCTGTTTACTTCCGAGTCGGTCACCGAAGGGCATCCGGACAAGATCTGCGATCAGATCTCCGACGCCATTCTCGACGACGTGCTGCGGCAGGATCCGATGGGGCGGGTCGCCTGCGAGACCCTGGTCGCCACCGGGCTCGTCGTCCTGGCGGGGGAGATCACCACCACCGGGTACGTGAATTTCTCGGAGGTCGCCCGCAAGGCGATTCGCGAGATCGGCTACACCGAGCCGGGCCTGGGCTTCGACGCCGAAAGCTGCGGCGTGGTGAGCGCGGTCGGCAGCCAGTCCCCCGACATCGCCCAAGGCGTCGACACCGGCGG
Source organism: uncultured Thermoanaerobaculia bacterium (assembly GCA_964595975.1). Classification (GTDB taxonomy): domain Bacteria; phylum Acidobacteriota; class Thermoanaerobaculia; order Multivoradales; family JAGPDF01; genus JAGPDF01. Next base: position 22,967 of record CAZQTL010000036.1, read on the forward strand.
CGCCGGCGACCAGGGCCTGATGTTCGGTTTCGCCTGCCGCGAGACCCCGCAACTGATGCCCTTGCCGATCATGCTGGCGCACGCTCTCACGCGCCGCCTCTCGGAGGCGCGCCGCGGCGACGAGCTCACCTGGTTGCGGCCCGACGGCAAGAGCCAGGTGACGGTCGAATACGTCGACGGCAAGCCGACGCGCGTGCAGGCGGTGGTGGTCTCCACGCAGCACGCCCCCGAGGTCTCGCACGAGGAGATCCGGCGCGAGGTGATCGCGAAGATCATCCACCCGGTCGTTCCCGGGGCTTACCTCGACGAGCGCACCGAGTACCACGTCAATCCAACCGGCAAGTTCGTCATCGGCGGACCGCACGGCGACTCCGGACT
>CAZQTL010000037.1:0-8835 GCA_964595975.1 uncultured Thermoanaerobaculia bacterium
CATAATCTTGTGCTGACGAAGCCAGCAGCGAGTTCATGCGACCTCCCTTTGAGCCGCAAGCCAAGACTCCACGCAGCCGAGATCAAGATAGATTCGCCGGCCGACCTTGACGACGGCCGAGTTGAGTCCGTTGTCTCTTCGATTGAAGAGGGCCCAGCGCCAGCCAGAGAGGCTCAGTGGCCCGCGCTGTGCGAGCTGTTCGACTGTGACGAGCCGGTCGAGAAGTTCTCCCGCTGGGGCCTGATTGCCCTCGGGCACCTCGAGCTTCTTGTTTCGGTTTTGCATCTGTCTCTCCTTGTTGTTGAAGACAAGGAGAGCGTGTCAAGCATTGTCGGCTCACGGGTTCCACGTGAGCCGAGAAATTGCGGCTCGTCTAGGCTATCTCGGGAGGCGTACGGGCTTCAGGATCCGGTTCACAGTCGCCTTGCTCGGAGGGTCTTCGCCATCGCGCTCCAGTCGCAATTGCACCTGTCTTGCGCTGGGTTCTCGACTCATTTCGCTCTGAAGTCTTCTGTAAGCAGCAAGCACAGGGAGCGAGGCTTCAAGAGATTCATTTCGGCGCTCGCTTGCGCTTCGCCTCTGGCCTTTACGAATCGCGGCGCCGGCTGGTGCGTCGCGATTGAGCCTCGCCAGCTCTTGTGCTCCAGCAATGGCAAGCGCACGCTCATAGTCCGCCGCAGCAAGGTCATAGACGTTTGCCTCCGCTTCGGCCCCGAGCGCGAGCGCGAGCGCATACAAGCCATCTGGGCCGATGTTCTCGAGTGCGACCTTGATTTGAGCGAACGCCACCCCTAGGTCTCGAGCGAGACTGTAGGCAGACAGAAGGACCCTGGCCTGGGCATCTCTGTGGGGAAGAGAAATCCAAGTACACACCTCGGCGAGCTGCTTTCGCTGTTCCTGGAGCGACGGCCACGGTACTTCTGGCGATCGCGACCGAAGTAGCGTCTCTGCCTCTTCCTGTTGCTCGCGAGCGGAGCGCCAGAAATCCTTCTCAGCCGCTTTTCTTTGCTCAGGCGTTGGCAGAATTGCTGACGAGACTGGGGTGTCTGGCAGCGCGGGAAGCTCATTCGCTCCTCCGCCTTGATTCGCCTTCAATTGCGGGATCTTGTAGATGGCGGCGAGACTCTCCTTTGCGTCGCGCTCGCTCACGAGCTCGACTCCCCCACTCCTGAGAGGTAGGCGGCGGCCATTCGATCTGCGACCCCTTTCATATGCCCAGGGGAAAGATGGGAATATCGTTGAACCATCGCTAGCGTCTTGTGTCCAAGGAACGCCGCCAGCTCGGGCAGCGTCGCGCCCGTCATGGCGGCGTAGCTTGCAGCGCTATGTCGCAAGTCGTGAAAGCGAAAGTCCGCAATGCCCGCCTCGGAGATCGCCTGCTCCCACGACTCTCGAAGGGTCGCCGTGAATGTCGGCGCAGCTCCAGCTGGAGACTGCGAAGCCGCGAAGATGTGTTCCGAGCCGAGCACGCGGACGCGCCGCAGGATCGCGAGGGCCTCGCGCGCGGGAGCGTTCAAGGCCAGCGACCGGCGGTCCCCGTTCTTCGTGTGCTGTAAGACCGCGAAGCCACGCACCTCGTCTACGTCAGCCCACTTGATCGAGAGCAACTCAGCTTGCCGAGCGCCTGTCCCCAATGCGAACAAGACGAGAGGAAAGAGTCGAGAATCCGTCGCCGCACGGCAAGCGGCCATCAAGCGAGGAAGCTCCGTGTCTCGATCGAGGTAGCGCACCCGCCCGCGGGGTTCGGTAGGGCGGCTGACCCGGCTAACGACGTTCGACTCAAGCCAACCCAGCTCCCGGGTCCCGTACCTCATCGCATGCGAAAGGGCTGCGAGGTAGCGATTGACGGTAGCTGGGCCTACAGGCTTGCCGCTCGGAGAGTCGCCGTTGGCGAGGGCGTCTCGCAGTTCCGCGACCTTCGCGGGCGTGAAATTCGAGAGTTTCAGGGTGCCGGCGCGGTCCGTCCACCACTTGAGCTGCGCTGCGCGCCGCTCATCGAACCGGCCATGCGCTCTTCGGTTCGCCAGGTAGCGGTCGACCAGTTCCGAAAGCGTCCGCTTGCGAGCATCGGCTTGCGGAAGGAATTCACCTTTCTCTACCTCGACCTCGGTGCGCTTGGCCCAAGCATCGGCGTCGACCTTCCGGGAGAAGGTCCGAGAAACCCGGCCCAAGCCGGGCACATTCACCTGAACCCGGTACTTCGTGCCGCCCTTCGCCGACTTTCGCTTCGAGATCGCCATTTCACCCGCCTCATTGGCTGGCCTTGCCAGAGACTGTCTCCAGCAATGGAAGCATAGCAGGTGTAGCGGAAGATTACATATCCTCCGTGTACGTAGGCAGACGTCAGTATTTATCGGCGTCCTATAACACTCGGGTGCACTTCGGGTGCAACAGATCGCCAGAAACGCTGCAGCAGCCTCGAGGAGTCGAGAGCCAAGGCGATGCCTAGGCAGCGCTCCGACAAAGCCAGGCCGCGGCGCTGGAGCCCTTGGCGCCCTCCCCCGCCCCGGTCGACATGTGCGACGGGAAGGCTCGCCACGTGTCGACGGTCTCGAGCCAATGTCTAGGCGACTTTGCGACGCGTGCGACACGTGCGACGCGTGATTCCTTCTCTTTAGAAAAAGAGAGGGAAGGGAGAGAGGAGAGAGAAAGGGAGGGTATGGGAATTTCGTGTCGCACGCGTCGCACGTGTCGCAGGCTCGCCGGCCGCCCTGCAGAAATCTCCGACCGCTCGCGTGGCTCCCTTGTCGGTATTGCACCCGATTTGCACCCGACGCGCCTTCCAGGCATGAAAAAGCCGCCCTCGCGAGCGGCCTAAACAACTATGTCTATTAGTGCCGGAGCCCGGGGTCGAACCGGGACGGGTATTTCTACCCGGAGGATTTTAAGTCCCCTGCGTCTGCCATTCCGCCACTCCGGCTGGGGTGGATTGTAGGCGAAGCAGGGCTGGGTGCGGGCGACGCACACGGGCGTCCTCAATTAAGGACGGATCAGGACTAAGCCAAGCGGGGTGTTGAGGTTGCGGCGGAGGGGGAAGCTGTGGAGGCGACGGCCGGAGTCGAACCGGCGAATGAGGGTTTTGCAGACCCTTGCCTTACCACTTGGCTACGTCGCCTTAGGGAGAAGGCCGCCCGGAGGCGGCCTTCCTTGAGGCAAAAACCGAAGGCTAAAAATTGGAGCGGGAAACGGGACTTGAACCCGCGACCCCAACCTTGGCAAGGTTGTGCTCTACCACTGAGCTATTCCCGCTCGGGCCTGTGGACGATAGCGAACGGCCGCGCGGGCTGTCAAGGATGCAGCACCGGAGCTTCGAACGCATTCTTCACCAGGGAGAAGCTCCAGGCGCCGTCGCGGCCGCGGTCGAGACCGAGGACGTCGAAGCGGCAGGGGCGCTGCGACCGGTTCTTCGCCAGGAACAGCAGCGCCGCCTTCGCCAGGCGCCGCTGCTTCTGCGGACCGACCGCCTCGATCGCCCGGCCGTACTCCGCCGTCGCCCGCGTCTTGATCTCGATGAAACAGAGCGTCTCGCCGTCGAGCGCCACCAGATCGATCTCGCCGACCTTCGTGCGGACGTTGCGGGCGACGATGCGGTAACCCGACATCCGCAGGAACTCCTCCGCCGCCTCCTCCCCCGCCGCTCCACGCGCGTGCGTGTGCGGCAGGTCGCCGAAGCCCTTGAGGCCCGAGCTCATCGCCGGAGACGGAATGAGTTGGAACGCAGAAATCCGCCCGCCTACCGCCGCTTCCAGCGCGTGCCCTGCGGCGAGTCCTCGAGCACGACGCCGCGCGCCGCGAGCTCGTCGCGGATGCGGTCCGACTCGGCGAAGTTCTTCGCCGCTCGCGCCGCGACGCGCGAAGCGATCGCCGCCTCGATCTCGGCGTCGGAGGGCGAAGCCTCCGCCCCCGAAGCGGCGGCCGTGCCCCAGGGCATGAAGATCACCCCGAGCGCCGAATCGACCTGCCGCAGCGCCGCCAGCACCCTGTCCGGATCGCCGGCGCCCAGCTCCCGACGATCGATCATCGCGTTCACTTCGCGCACGAAGTCGAACAGCGCAGCCAAGGCGGCGGACACATTGAGGTCGTCGGCCAGACCAGCCGAGAATCCAGAAACCAAGGTCTCTACCGTTGCCGAGAGCTTCTCCTCTTCTCGAGGAGCCACCGGGGCATGCTCGACCCGATCGATGAAGTCGTCGAGCCGGATCAACGCGGCGCGCGCCGCGTCGAGGCCGGCGAAGGTGAAGTTCAGCTTCTGCCGGTAGTGCACCGAGATCAGCAGATAGCGCAGCGCGCGCGGCGAGATGCCGCGCGCCAGCAGGTCGCCCAGGGTGTAGAAGTTGCCGAGCGACTTCGACATCTTCTGCCCGTCGACGATCAGGTGCTCCGAGTGCAGCCAGTAACGCACGAACGGCTTGCCGTTCGCCGACTCGCTCTGGGCGATCTCGTTCTCGTGGTGCGGAAAGAGGTTGTCGACGCCGCCGCAGTGCATGTCGAACGTCTCGCCGAGGAAGGCCGCGCTCATGGCTGAACACTCGATGTGCCAGCCCGGACGGCCGGGACCCCAGGGGGAGGGCCAGCTGGGCTCTCCGGGCTTGGCTCCCTTCCAGAGCACGAAATCGCGCACGTCCTCGGTCTCGTACTCGTCGCTGGCGACGCGCTCTCCCACCCGCGCCTCGTCCTTCCTGAATCCCGAGAGCTTGCCGTAGTCATCGTCGGCGGCGATGCGGAACCAGACCGAACCGTCGCTCTCGTAGGCGTACCCCCCGGCGAGCAGCCGGGCGATGATCTTCTGCATGCCTTCGATGTAGTGCGTCGCCCGCGGGTAGGCCGAAGCCGGCACGACATTCAAGGTCGCTAGATCGGCCTCGAAGGCGGTGATGAACGGCGCGGTGTAGACGTCGAGCTCCAGACCCTTCTCGGCGGCGCCGCGGATCGTCTTGTCGTCGACATCGGTGAGATTCATGACCTGCGTCACCTCGTAGCCGAGGAACCGCAGGCTGCGGCAGAGCAGATCCTCGAAGAGGAACGTCCGCAGGTTGCCGATGTGCACCGTGTTGTAGACGGTCGGCCCGCACGTATAGATGCCGACCTTGCCGGGCTCGAGCGGCTCGAACGGCACGAGCTTCCTGCCCAGGGTATTGAAGAACCTCACTTCTGTGCTCACCACGCGACTCCTTTCGCGGTCCTAGCGGCCCGCGCCCACGGCAGCGACCTCTTTTGCGTAGCCGAGTTTGCCCAGCTTGCGCATGGCGAACTGCCGCCTCAAACCGCGCAGGTGATCGATGAAGAGCACGCCGTCCAGGTGGTCTATCTCGTGGCAGAGCGCCCGGGCGAAGAAGCCCTCCGCCCCGATCTCGACCGCCTCACCGGTGAGTCGCTGCGCGAGCACCCGCACGGCGAGCGGACGCTCGACACGCTCGGTGAAGCCGGGAATCGACAGGCAGCCTTCGATGTCCGTCTCGGCGCCGGAGCGCTCGACGACGCGCGGATTGACCAGGACGTGCAATTCGGAGCGCGGCCCGGACGGATCGATGTCGACCACCGCGACGCGGCGCAAGTCGCCGATCTGGGGTGCGGCCAGTCCGACTCCGGGAGCGGCGTACATGGTCTCCTTGAGGTCGCTCACCAGGCGCGCCAGCGACGCGTCGAAGACGGAGACCTCTTCGGCCTTCTGGCGCAGCGTCGGGTCCGGATAGAGGAGGATCGGCCGCAGGGTCATGCGTTCGGCGCAGTCTCGAGCTTCCCGACGGCGGCCGCGACCGCCTGGTCGCTGCGCTGCGAGCGCAGCGCTTCGATCAGAGCGCGCGGATCGGGGTTGCCGGTGAGAGCCCGCTCCATGCCGGAAGGACCGACCCGGACGAACTTCGCCCGCGCGGTGACCCGGTAGGTCGCCGGCCACGGTTTGTGCTCGAGCAGAGCGCGTTCGCCGAAGATGTCTCCGGGAGCGAAGGTCTTGAGCTGAAACTGCTGACCGTCCGACGTCGTGAACACGGCCTCGGCGGCGCCGGTGATGAGGATGAGCAGGAACTCCTCGCGGCTGCCGCGGACGGCGATCTCCTCGCCCTGCTCGGCGGACCACAGCTCACAGCCCGCGAAGAGACGCTTCAGCTGGTCGCCGGAGAGGCGCTCGACGATGGCGGTGCTCGCCAGTCCCTGCCAGAGGCGCTCGACCTCCACCGGCGACGTCCGTGCGAGCGGGTCCTTGCCCTGGTCGGCTTCCACCAGGCCCTCGATGGCCAGCACGCGGCTGTGTTCCAGGTCCTTCAATCGCTGAATGCGCTGCATCTTGGCGCGCACCGTCTCGTCGCCCGGCGCGAGCCGGGAGACCTTGGAGAGCTGCGCCAGCGCCTTGTCGTAGAACCCGTCGTCGGTGTACATGTCGGCGACGTAGAGGAACTGATCGAGAGCCTTGGAGCCCTTGCCGACCTGGGCGTAGACCTCGGCCAGGCGGAGATGGGAATGGAGGTCGTTCGGGTTGTCCTTCGTCTTCTTTTCGAGTCGCTCGATCGCCTCTTCGTAGCGCTCGAGCACGACCAGATCCTCGATCGTCAACTCGTGTGTGGCAGGCTCGGGCGCCGCCTTCCCGAAAATCTTCTTCAACATGAGTCTTGACTGGAGTCTACCAGCGCCGGGTCGACCTGTCGCCCCCCGTGGTGCGGCTGGACGGCATCCCAGACGGCGGCCGGCGGAGCGAAATGGAGGCTGGCGCGCACCTTGCTAGATCCCTCCATCGAAGGTCAGCACGGAGGTACGAAAAATGGCAATCCTGAACTCTCATCGGACGGCATCGCGAGGCACTTCCTGGATGATCGCCGCCGCACTCCTGGTCGCGTCGCCGGGTCTTTCCCAGGGCCCCGCTGCAGGAGCCGGCGGCGCCCCCGCCGGCACCGTCGACGGCGCCCCGCTCGCCGACGAGCGCGCCAGCTACTCGTTCCTGCGCACGCTGGAGGGGGACGCGACCGTCGCTGCGGCCGGCGAAGGCATCGGCAACCCGCTCGAGCTCAACCAGCCGCTGCTCACCGGAGATCTGCTTCGCGTCGGCCCGCGCTCTCGTCTGGAGCTCGCGCTTTCCGACCGCAATCGAGTACACCTCGACGCCGACACCAGCGTCGTCCTGGAGCGCCTCGCCTTCTCCGGCGACCGTGAAGAACGGGTGACGGTGCTGCGTCTCGAAGGGGGCGAGCTGCTCCTCGAGGTTTCCGAAGATGCGCTCGGAGACGAGCTGCCGCGGATCATCACCGCCAACTCGACGGTCTATATCCAGCAGCCGGGCCAGTACCGCATCGAGGCCGGCGTGGACGACGACGGCCAGGCCTGGACGCGCGTCGTGACGCGTCGCGGCTACGCCGAGATCGTCACCGATCGCGGCTCCTCCGTCGTCCGGGAGGAGGAGTCCATGACGGCGCTGGGTGACCGCTGGACGAGGCTGGAGCTCGCCGCGGCCAATGCGCCGGATGCGCTCGAGCGCTGGAGCGCCGCACTCGCCGACCGGGCGCTCGCCGCCTCGCGCAGCGCGCGCTACGTCGAGCCCCATCTCGCCTACGACGCCGCGCCCCTCGATCAGGCCGGCGACTGGGTCGAGTACCAGAGCGTGCGCTACTGGCGGCCGTACGTTTCCGCCGGCTGGCGCCCCTACTGGCAAGGTCGATGGGACTGGACCCCCTCCGGCTATACCTGGGTCTCGTACGAGCCCTGGGGCTGGGTTCCGTATCACTACGGTCGCTGGTGCAGCCTGCCCGGCTACGGTTGGGTCTGGCGACCCGGCGCGGTCTACTCCCCTGCCTGGGTCTACTGGAACTGGACCAGCGGCTGGGCCGGCTGGGTGCCGATGGGCTACTACAGCCAGTTCTACAACCCGTGGTACGGCGACAGGTACCGCTACGGGGTCTACGGCTGGGCCGGCGGCGGCTGGGGTATCTACTCCGAGTGGAACTTCGCCCCGGTGCACTGCTTCCGCGACCGCCACTTCCGCGGCAACCTGCGCACCGGGCGCGACCTCGAGCACGAGACCCGCTTGCCCGAGCCGCCACGGGGCCTGCTGACCACCGACACGCGGGACTTCCGGCCCGACCGGATCGACCGCACCGAGGATCTCCTGCACGAGATCGGCAAGCGCAATCGCGTGGATGTCGGCCAGGAGCTTCCCGACGTCACCGACTTCGTCGGCCGCAAGGGAAGGCTGCCGTCGGCGATCGAGAGGGTCGTCGTTCCCCGGGCGCCCGTCTACGCCGACGATTCCAAGGGCCGCGGAGCGGATCGCGACGCCGGGCACGGCGTCATCCGCGACATCGCCAGCGGGCCGAAGATCGCCGAGACGCCGGGGTGGAAGAACCGCGATACACCGAAGACCGGCGGCCTCGATCGGACTCCCGCAACCCACGGGCCGACCTTTGGCGGTACGCAGCAGGGCCCGAAGGGAACCGGGAGCACCCGGGGCGACGACCAGGGAAAGGGCGCCGCGACACCCAGAAGCTTGCCGCCGGCCGGCAGTCCGGCCTACGGCGAGAAGGGCGGCGGTTCCAAGCCGACGTCTTCCGCGCCGGAGAACCGGGTCTACGGCACCAAGGGGACTGCCGCCAGCGGCGATAACCGCCAGCTCTGGAAGGAGAAGGGCGGCGAGTCCGAGCCGGTGCAGAAGGTCGTCGGCAGCGTGCGCCGTCCGACCTCCGGCGGGGAGTCGCAAGCCCCTTCCTATGGCGATCCGAAGTCCGGCGGGAGCGCTTCGCCGGCGCAGCCCTACGGCCAGACGCCCTCCGGCGGCTACGCCACTCCGGGCTATGGCAAGGGGACCTCGAGCCCTCAAGGCTCCGCCGGCTACGGCAAGGGCTCCTCGGGACC
>CAZQTL010000037.1:8935-12426 GCA_964595975.1 uncultured Thermoanaerobaculia bacterium
AGCTCCCCCAGCTACGGCAAGGGCTCGTCCGGCTCCCAGGGCTCCCCCAGCTACGGCAAGGGCTCATCGGGCTCCCAGCGAGGGCAGGGCGCGCAAAGCTACGGCAAGAGCCCTTCCGGATCGCAGAGCTCCGGGCGCTCTCAGCCGTCCGGCAAAGGTGCTGCCTCCTCCGGCTCCGGCAAGAGCTCCCAGAGTGCACCTCCCCCGCCGCCGCCCGACAAGAAGGACGGTGACGGCGGACACCACCACTGACTCCGGTCCGCTCGACCGGCGGCCCGAAAGGGGGCGGGATGCGGCGGGTGGACTACAATCCATCCGCCCATGCGCTCCGAGTCGCTCTTTCGTGGAGTCTTTCTCGTTTACTGTGTCGAGGCGGGACTCTTCCTCCTCCTGTCGCCCTGGCTGGAGGCCTGGAATCACGCCGTTCTGCTCCTCCCGTTCGGCTCGCTGCGTGCCCTCTTCCTCTCCTCCTGGGCGAGGGCCACGATCTCCGGCTTCGGAGTGCTCCACCTGATCTGGGGAGCGCACGATCTCGATCTCTTCCTGCGCCGCGCCTCTCCGGCCGACCGCCATCCGCTTGAAGATTCCGCGCCTGCTCGCCATCAGTAGCCCTGGCGTCTTGCCCGGCGAGACCTGGCGCCAGTGGTGCGAAGACCTCGCCGCCACCGGCGTCGACGGCCTCCAGGTCAGGCGCAAATCCGGTTCGGATCGCGAGTTGCTCGATCTGACCCTGGCGGCGCGCGCCGCGATGCCCCATCCGCGAGTGGTGCTGGTGAACACACGGTGCGACGTCGCCCTGGCCGGCGGCGCCGATGGCGTCCACTTGCCTGCCTCCGGCCTGCCTCCCGCTCGCCTGCGCGCGACCTGCGACGCGACGGCCGGACGGCCCTTTCTCATCGGCCGCTCCGCGCACTCCGTCGAGGAAGTCTGCCGGGCGCGCGACGACGGAGCCGACTTCGCGCTCTACGGTCCGGTCTTCGAGACGCCGTCGAAGGCCGGAGTGATTCCGGCCCGCGGCCTCGCCGCCCTCGCTCGGGCCGCCGCCTGCGGTCTGCCGGTGCTGGCGCTGGGCGGAATCGACTTCAGCAACGCCCGCCGGGCCCTGGAGGCCGGCGCCTGGGGTCTGGCGGCGATCCGCTGGTTCGCCGATCCCGTCGCCTGCGCGAGCGAATACGCGGCATTGCGGCTCGTCTGGCAGGCAGCATGAACGGAATCGTGGGTCTCGGCGTCGACATCGTCGACTGCGGCCGAATCGAGGAACTGCTGCAGCGCCATGGCGCCGCCTTCCTGCGCCGGGTGTTTCGCCCGGGAGAGGTCCGCGTCGCCGCCGGCGCCGCGCGGCGGGCGGCGCACGTCGCCGGCCTCTTCGCCGCCAAGGAGGCGACCATGAAGGCCCTCGGCACCGGCTGGGCCGCGGGCGTCGGCTTCCTCCAGATCGAAGTCGTCCGTCAGGCCTCCGGCTCCCCGGGCCTGCAGTTGCACGGCGCCGCGCACCGCCGCGCGGAGTCCCTGGGCGTCGGCCGACTCTGGTTGTCCATCAGTCACGACGGACCCAGTGCCGTGGCCGTCGTCGTCCTGGAGTGTGTTCGAAATGAGTGATGCCGCCGCCCTCGCCCCCGATGCCTCTCCGGCTCCGCGGGCTCGCAAATCCCCCTTCCTGCTCATCGCGCTCGCCGTGCTGGCGCTCGACCAGTGGACCAAGTGGCTCATCGAATCGCACCTGCCCGAGCAGAGCTCGCACGAGGTCATCCCGGGACTGCTGCACATCTCGCATGTGCGCAACACCGGCGTGGCCTTCGGCATGTTCGCCAACGGCGGCCGCGATGGCAGTCCCTGGCTCCTGTCGGCGTTCGGCCTGGTCGCGCTCGGCCTGATCGCCTACCTCTTTCGCCGCACACCCCCGACCGATCGCGGCCTGCTCTCCGCGCTGGCGATGGTCATGGGCGGAGCGGTCGGCAACCTCCTCGACCGGATCTCGAGCGGCGCCGTGACCGACTTCATCGCCGTCTATCTCGGCAGCTATCGCTGGCCCGACTTCAACGTCGCCGACAGCGCGATTTCGATCGGCCTGGTGCTGATTCTGCTTGACTCCTTCCGCAACCGACCGTGACTGCCGGCGCCTGGCGGGTCGAACGAGACGAGGCGGGAATTCGCCTCGACCGGGCCGTCGCCCAGCGTCTCGACCTGCCGCGCAACCAGATCCAGGAGTGGATCCGTGCCGGCCACCTGACGGTCGACGGAGTTGCGCAGCCCAAACCCGGCCACCTGTTGCGTGCCGGCGAGGAGATCGCGTGGCACCCACCGCAGCGCGGCGATTCTCGCGTCGAGCCGGAGAGCGGCGAGCTCCGGGTCCTTCACTCCGACGAGGATCTCGTCGTTCTCGACAAGCCCGCGGGCCTCACCGTGCATCCCGGAGCCGGCCAGTCCACCGGCACCCTCGTGCACCGCCTCCTGGCGAGCTATCCCGAAATGGCCGGGGTGGGGGGTCCGGGGCGCCCCGGAATCGTTCATCGGCTCGACAAGGGAACGAGCGGAGTCATCGTGGTCGCACGCACGGCGGCTGCCTATCGCTCTCTGACGGCGGCCTTCGCATCGCGGAATGTCGGGAAACGCTATCTCGCCATCGTTCACGGCGCGCCGAAGGCGTCCCAGGGCACGATCGAGGCGCCGATCGGACGTCACCCCGTGGAGCGCAAGCGCATGACGGTGCGCGGCGATGGACGGCCGGCGACCACGCGCTACCGGACGCTCTTCACCGCCGCCGGCCTGACCCTGATCGAGCTCGAGCTCCTCACCGGGAGAACCCACCAGATCCGCGTCCACCTCAAACACCTGCGGCACCCGATCGTCGGCGACGCGACATACGGCGAGGCCCGGCATCGCGAGCTCGCCGCCACCGTCGGACGCAGCGTACGGGCCTTTCCCAGGCCGGCACTGCACGCCTGGCGCCTCGCTTTCCGGCATCCGACATCCGGCGAAGCGATGCGGTTCGAAGCGCCGCTGGCCGAGGACATGCGCGAGCTCTGGAGGGAGATCGCGGGCACCGAGCCTGCCCTGCCGCCGGATCTCGACTAGGGACAACAAAACGGGCCCGCCACTCCATCGCTGGAGGGACGGGCCCGGAAGCTCCTACAGGTGATCCGGGCCGTCAGGCGCCCGGACCTCCGCGGGTCGTCAGAAGACGTCGATCGTCGGGTTGTTGGTGACGTCGCCGTCGGTCACGTTGCCGAGCTGAATGGCATCGAAGCCGACGCTGAAGCGGCCGTCCGCATCCATGACGACCGAGACCCAGTTCTGCATGAGCGGGTCGAACTGCGGCAGGCCGCCGTTGATGAAGTTCAGGTTGAGGAACATCCAGCCGAAGCTGAACGTCGTCGGCAGCGCGGAGCTACCGACTTCCGTGCGCTGAGCCTCCCACGGGAACGGGATGATGCCCTCGGTCGGCGGGCAGGGCGAAATCTGGCAGCCTTCCGGCACTTCGTAGTTCTCTT
>CAZQTL010000037.1:12526-23193 GCA_964595975.1 uncultured Thermoanaerobaculia bacterium
CGAAGTACGGCAGCAGCAGCGTCGCCGCCGGAACATCGTCCACCGTCCCGATGACCGCGAACGCCGGAGCCGCCAGAACTGCCAACAAGCACGCAACCAACAGTCTCTTCATCTCTTCATCTCCTTTGACCTGCGTTAGTCAAACCTGCTGAAACCTATCTGATTCTGCGCTCGATCCCTATACGTCGGGGCCTGTTTGTGCTCTATCCACAGGTCTCCGCGACAGGTTTGCAAGTAATCTAGGAAAGATTTCATGCTTTGTCAACATTTATTTTTGCTCTTCCAGGGTCCAGGCCATCACCCCTCCGCGCGATGGGCAACGCTCCGGATCGTAGAGGGGATTGGCCTCTCCGGCATAGCTCGCGACGACCTCGGGCCCCCCTCCCAACCCGACGTTCGCGATCCGCACCTGATACCCCCGACAGCGGCCCCGCGGCTGCTGGGTCTCGGGGCTCTCCTCGAGTGCGAAGCCCCCCTTGCCGTCGCCAAGGAGAATCAAGGAATGCCCCTCGTGATCCATCGCGGCGAGGTCGGCATGCTTGTCCCCGTCCAGGTCGCCGGCGTCGAGCGCCGAGAGGCTGATCCGGCCGTCTCGTGAGAAGGTCGGGCGCCGCAGCCACGAACCGTCGCGGCGGGAGAGGTAAACGTCCACCCCGACGCGCTCGACGCCGAGCTCGAAGCTGGTGTAGGTGAGCGCGAAGTCGGTCCGGCGATCGCCATCGAAATCGGCGGCGGCGACGGCATTGACGTACGCCCGCGGTCGCAGCGGCAGCTCGACCCGGGTCCACGGGTCCCCACCCGGCTTGCCCTGCAGGTAGAGCAGGTCCATCTTCCCCATCCCGTTGGATGCGGTCAGGAAGTCCGGGCGCCCGTCGCCGTTGAAGTCGGCCACGGCGAGGTCGTCGCCGAAACTCTCGTGCGGGCCGCCGGCCTCGTCGACCGGCGTCCAGCTGCCGTCGCCGTTGTTGAGATAGAGCTTCGGTCCGAAGATCTGCGATTGCAGGTCGGTACCGGTCAGTTTGGCCGTCTGACCCGCGTTGAGGATCATGATGCGCGGGCCTTCGGAGAGCGCCAGGATGTCGAGTCGCCCGTCCTTGTTCCAGTCGAGCAGCTCGAGTCGGCGGCTCGAGAAACCGGATCCGTCGTAGCCAGGCCGAGGCGCGTCGAAGTCGAGTCCCTTTCCCCAGTTGCTGAAGTGTCCGGCACCATCGCCGATGAACGCCGAGACTCCGCGGAGATGGCTGGCGGCAGCGATGTCCATCTTGCCGTCACCGTTGAGATCCGCGACCTTGACGTCACCGTAGTCGAGCAGGCCGGGCGGCACGGTGATGCGGTACGGCGTCCAGTTTCCCTTGCCGTCGCCACGGAAGGCGCGCATCTGGTCGCCCGAGCGCCGCGGCGGTCCGTGCACGAAGTCGACCTGTCCATCGCCGTCGATGTCGGCGAGATCGAAACCGTTGCGCCACAGGCCCGTGCGCGGCAGGCCGGTATCGAAGGGCTTCAGGTGCAGCTTGTCCACCGTCTGCAGCGGCGCGACGAAAGTCGCCGCCGAGGCCGCCAGTTCCTCCGTCGTCGGCACCCTGACGGCCGCCGGACGCGGCACCGGCGCGTAGTCGTCGACGCGGTAGATCTTCAACCAGATGTCGGTCTCGTCCTCCCCCGCAAGGTCGTACTCCCCGCCGTAGACGATGCGCACGCGGTCATCGCCGATGCGCTTGAAAGGCTGCGTCTTCGGGTGCTTGCGAATGAAATAGAGGCGCCCGTCGTCGTCGACGAGCCAGTTCCCGTCGGGCGGTTGGAGAGCGGCCTGCAAGGCGGCACGCCGCGCGGCGTTGCTCTCGGTCGGAATCGGCCCCTTGTCGCCGGGCGGCCACGACTGGTCCTGTGCGGGGGGATCGGACGGCGCCGTCGCCGCAGCGGCTGCGGCCGGCTGCGCGGCCGGTGCCTCGGGAGCGGCAGGAGCCTGTTCGCCGGCGAACGCCAGGCCGGGCATCAGAACGCACAGAAAGGCGGCAGCGAGAGTCGGTTGGCTCATGGCATGTGGGGTGCAGGAGAGTGCGAGCGAGCAGCGCTCACGGTAGATTTGACGTGGAGCGGGTCGGGAAGCGGACAGTTTGACATGCTTGGACCCCTTCGCAAAATTCACACCAGCTTCGAGGAGAGACCTTCCATGTTGCAGTTCGAGACCCCCCGGATCGATCCACCGCAGTCCGCGCTGGCGACCCGCCGCGCCTGGCGACCCGCCACTGCCGCCATGGCGGCCGCCGCGGCCCTGCTCGGAGTTCTTCTGAGCTCCCCGGCGTCGGCGCAGGAGCCGGCGACGGCCCCCTCCCCCGGAACGGCGCCTGCCGCCGAGTCCGCGAAGAAACCCAAGTTGGCCGTCGAAGAGCGCGTGCACGAAACCGGCGAAGTGGCACGCGACAAGGTCGTCGAGCACGCTTTCAAGATCCGCAATACCGGCGAGGCCCCGCTCGTCATCGAGAAGACCGTCGCGGCGCCCAATCTCGAGGTCCTCAGCAAGCCGGCGGCGCTCGCGCCCGGTGAGTCCGGCGAGATCCGCGTCCGCGTACCGCTCTTGCTCGACCGCCCGCTCGCCCTCCTCAAGCAGGTGGAGCTATGGACGAACGATCCGGAGACGCCCACGGTCGTCCTGGAACTGAAGATCCTGTCGACCGAGTACGTCGTCGCCAAGCCCGGATATGCGCGCTGGATCGCGGTCCAGAAGGAGAAACCCGGCACAATTTCGCAGAAGCTGGTCTCCAAGGACGGCCAGGACTTCGAGCTCCTGAAGAGCTCGGAACTTCCGCTCGGCATCACCTCGGCGATCAAGTCGTCGCGCCCCGACCCGGCCGGCCCGCGCGAGTGGCAGGTCGATCTGACACTCGGCACCGACGCTCCCGTGGGACCGATCGTCGGCTCGCTGCTCCTCTACGTCAATCACCCGAAGCAGAGCATCGTGCCGATCCCCCTCTCGGGCTTCATGCGGCCGGTGCTCGCCGTCACTCCTCCCGAGTGGAAGATCGGCGAGATTCAGCTCACCGAGAAGGAGTCGCAGGCGTTCTTCGTCAAGATCTTCTCCACCGAGCCGATTCACGTGACCAAGGTCGAGCACGATCTCGCGGGTCTCCCGCCGGGGAACATCCAGACGATGAAGCTCGGACGCGAGTACAAGGTGAAGCTCGACTTCGATCCCGCGACGCTTCCCAAGGGGCGGATTCAAGGCACGCTGCAGATCTTCACCGACAGCCCCAAGGTGCCGCAGATCGGGGTGCCCATCGAAGTCGTCGTCAAGTAGTCTGAACGGATGGAGGGGGCTCCTGGCCGACGGCAATCTCGATCCTGCCGTCGAGCTCGGAACCCTCGCCGAGCACGATGCAGGGTGCGGCGACATCTCCGGCGACCGATCCGCCGCGCAGCACCGCCACTTTCTCGAGGCCGCGCACCGCTCCGCGAACCGCTCCCGCGATGGTGGCGGTTCGCGCCTCGAGCGGGCCGTCGATCGCTGCGCCGGGATCGACCGTCAGGTCGCCCCGCACTCGCAGCTCGCCGTCGAGGCGCCCGGCGAACCGCAGATCGGCGGCGACGGTCAGTCGTCCACGCAATTCGGTGCCGGCAGCGATCACGGAGGGAGGCGCCACGGATCTGCCTTTCTCGGCCGCCGGCGATCCGGACGCACCCGGCAGGATGCGAAGTCGATCGAATCGGAAGCGTCGGCCTGCTGACATGCCGCCGGCTTGGCGGTCTCACGAAGTGAATCTGGAGCGGGCAACGGGATTCGAACCCGCGACATCAAGCTTGGGAAGCTTGCACTCTACCAACTGAGTTATGCCCGCCTGACCAGCGAAGGCAATTTACAGAAGGCGCTCCGGCGCGTCAAGCGTTGCGCGCAGAGCGGCAGCCGCTATACTGAAAGCGGTATGGCGGCATCCGGCACCGATTCACCCGAGACCGAGCGCGGGGCCAATCTCTACTTCTTCCCCGACCAGCCGGTCAGCGCAGACGAGCTGCGCCGCCTCCTGCGCGAGGGCAGCCCGGAGAGACAGGCCTGGGCGATCTCGCACCTTCTGCGCTATGCCGATTGGGAAGACATCTGGAGCTTCACCACCCGCGAGCAGGTCCGAATCCACTTCGCCAGCCTCGCCCTCCCTCCGAGTCTGAGTGCGGCCTGGGCGCGCATGCTGAAGGTCGAGACCGCCGAAGTCCGCGGCGAATAGCCTCCCGCCACACTCGGCTCCGCCACTAGTTGGCGGACGGCGTCCGCTCTGCCAGCAGCTCTCTGGCGCGGAGGCGCGCTGCCGACACGAGCTCCTGCACACGGCTTCCGGGCAGCAGGAAGACCCCCAAGGGACCGCTCTCCATGCGTCCGCGGCCGAGCGCGAAGTAGCTCATCATGTCGCCGCTCTGGGCCGCCGGCTCCGAGATCCGCGACAACACCGTCGCGACGGCGCCGACCGCGTGACCCTCCAGGTCGAAGACCGGCAGACCGAGCAGTGACGGCGAGGCATCGAGGATGAACGCCTGCGCCGGCTTCGCGATGCGCCCGGCGATGCGCCCGGTCTCGAAAAACGCCGCGCGGTCGAAGGCCGGCGAAAGGCGCGCCACGCCCACCACAGTGTCGCCGATGCGCGTGGCGCGCGAGCGCCCGAACTCGACGCTGACCAGCGCCCGCTCGGGCCGCTCCTCGAGCTGCAGGAAGGCGAGGTCGAGCTCGGAGTCGGAGGCGGCGAGGAACGCCCGGTACTCCTTGGCGTCGCCTTCGAGCGTGACGCGGAAGTCGGTCGGCGTCATCTTGAGCTTGAAGTCCTCGCTCTCCCCCATCTGCTGCACGGCGTCCATCAGTCGGGTCGCCGAGAGCTGCGAGTTCCACAGCAGGATCAGTCCCGTCGGATCGACGACGGCACCGAGAGCGTCGACCACCGACTCCTGCTCCTGGATCGAGTCGCCCATGTTGAACTCGGTCTTGAGCACGACCTTGACGCTGACGATCGCCGGCGAGACTCTGGCCAACAGTTGCTCGTGCGAGAGCTCACGCGGCGCCGCCGCCGTCATGGCAGCCCAGGAATGAGCGAGGACGACAGCGAGAAGCGCGCGGCGCAGCAGACGTCGGTCTGGAGTCACGGTTGCTTTCCTTCCGGCCACTCGGGCTCGATGAAGAGGAAATGGGTTCCGGTGCCGCGCCGCACGAAGACCTCGACCAACGCAGCGCGGGCCGCAGATATCTCCGCGATGCGCTTCTCGAAGTCGGCGACGTTCGCGACCTCGCCACCGTTCAGCGACAGGATGAGATCGTCGATTCTCAGCCCTGCCATATGGGCCCAGCCACCGCTCGTGACGTCGGTGACCAGGACGCCGCTCTGGTCGCGCTCCCAGTGGCGGTCGCTGCGGTCGAGCAGTGTGAGCTCGCGAACCGCGAATTCGAACTCCTCCTGGCGCGCGCGCCGGGTTTCGTCCGAGGCCGCCGGTCGCGATTCGAGCACCACCTCGATGTCGCGCGGGCGATCCTGGCGGAGGATCCCCAGCCGCAAGCTGTCGCCGATCCGGCGCGACTCGATGGCACGCCGCAGGTCGTCTGCGTCCTGCGGTCGCGCGGCGGTGAGCGCTTCGCCGTCGAGCGCCACCAGCAGGTCGCCCACGAGGACACCCGCCTTCGCGGCGTTGGTCCACGGATAGACCTCGCTGACGCGGTAGCCGCGCGTCTCGGGGCGACCGAGCGCCGCGGCGAGCTCGGGGGTCAAGACCTGGGTGAGAATTCCCAGCCAGGCCCGCGGCAGCTCCCCTCCCCAGCGCCCGTTGCGCTTTTCCGGCAGCCGAACGAGAGCCAGGATCTCCTGGTCACCGCGCAGCAACTTGAGCAGCAGGCCCCCTTTGGCTGCGGCGGCCCGCTCCTCGATCGCCGCCAGCGTCGCGACGGGATGGCCATCGACCGCGAGCACGACGTCGCCCGCCTGTACCTGGGGCCTGGCGGTGGCTGCCGCCTGCCCCGGGCGCAAT
This sequence comes from uncultured Thermoanaerobaculia bacterium, assembly GCA_964595975.1. GTDB lineage: Bacteria > Acidobacteriota > Thermoanaerobaculia > Multivoradales > JAGPDF01 > JAGPDF01. The sequence continues at coordinate 18,518 of CAZQTL010000037.1, forward strand.
CCGGTCACCAGCAGACCCGAGTGGGTCCGCAGATTCCGCGCCAGCGCGAGCGGACCCGTGAGCTCCTCGGCAGAAAGGCCGAGCGCCCGGACCTCGCCCTTTTCGCCGCGCAGCCGCTCCATCTCCCGGGTGGAAACGACGATCTCCTTCGTTTCGCCCCGGCGCTCGATCGTGAGCTTCGCTGCAGCGCCGATCGGCAACTCTGCGACACGGCGGTAGAGCTCCGGCACCTGTTCGAAGAAGCGCGCCTCCACCTTCTCGCCATTCAGGGCCAGCAGGATGTCTCCCGCCGCAAGGCCCGCCGCCTCCGCCGGCCCTCCTGGAGTCACCGAGGAGACCAGCGCGCCGGACTCCCGACCCAGCTTGGCGACTGGCAACGCCGAGAAACCCAGGAAACTGCGCCGCACGGCGCCGTCGGCGAGCGCATGTCGCAGCACGTCCGCCGCGACGCGGGCCGGAATCGCGAAGCCGATGCCGCCCCCCCCCAGCTCGTTGATGCCGATCACCTCGCCGGCGAGATTGACCAGCGGCCCGCCCGAGTTCCCCGGCAGGATCAAGGCGTCGTGCTGGATCCACTGCGTCAGCCAGCCGGTGGTCTCGCCGTTCTCGAGCTCGACATCGGAGAGCTCGGAACCGGTGAAGTCGGTGAACACCCGGTGGGCGTTGGAGACGATGCCCAGGGTCACGGAGGAGGAGAGGGCATAGGGATTCCCCAGCGCCAGCACCGGGTCGCCTATCGCCACCACGGAGTCGACCGCCAGGCGGGCCGGTCGCAGGCCGGCCGGCACGCCGCCGGCGGCGCGCAGCTGCAGCACGGACAGATCGGTCAGGGGATCGTGGGCAACGACGTCGGCGTCGAGTATGCGTCCGTCGGTCAGGGTGCAGCGAATGCGCGTGCTGTTGCCGGCGACATGGAAGTTGGTCAGGACGTGCCCCTGGTCCGAGACCAGGACTCCGCTGCCGGCGCTCGGGAATCGCATCGCGCGCCCCTCGGAGAAGTCACGCGATACCGCCGAGATGTTCACCAGCGCCGGATAGACCGCCGCCACCGCAGTCTCGACTTCCTGCGGCGAGGGCTGCGCCAGAAGCGCAGCCGGCGCACCGGCGGCGTGGAGCCAGCCGCCGCCCAGGAAGAGGCAGAACGCCAGGCGGCCGGCGGCGACAGTCGATGCTGCGATGCGGCTTGTCCTCATGTTTCTCCCGACCTCTTGCGGCGAGCCAGTGTATCGGCCGCACCGCGCCGAGACAAGGAGACTCCCGGCCGCCGACTCGGCGATAAGCTCCGCGCCATGCCTCTTCCCGCAGATCTCGCCATCGAGGATCGCGCCGGCCTGCCCGGCGACCTCTGCCGCGACGCCGTCGAGCTCCTCGCCCGCCTGGCGGCGGAGAGCTCCCCTTCCGACGATCCGGAGGCGCTCGCGCGCATGGCTGCCGTTCTCGCCGCGGAGCTCGCTGCGCGCGGCCTGCAGGTGACGCTGCGCGACGAACCGGACGAGCACGGCGTGGAGCTGCCGGTGGTCGAGGCGGCGACTCCCGCGGCGACCGCCGGGGCCCTGCCCCTCCCCATCCTGCTGATCGGACACTTCGACACCGTCCTGCCCGCAGCTGCGCCGCGCCGCGACGGGGGCCGCCTGTTCGCCACCGGTGCGATCGACATGAAGGGCGGCATCGCCGCCTTCCTCAAGGCGCTCGATCTTCTGGCGCGGCGAGGCGTGGCGCCGCCTGCGCTCCGCCTCGTGCTGGTGCCGGACGAAGAGGTCGGCGGCGCGATCTCGCGCCGCGCCGTGGCGCGCGCCGGAGCGGCGGCGAGCGCCCTGTGGGTGCTCGAGCCGGGAGAGCGTCGCGGCGCCGGCGAGACGCTCGTCACCGGACGTCGCGGCATGTTCCACTGGCGTCTCGCCGTACGTGGCCGCACGTCACATTCCGGCCTGGCTTTCTGGCAGGGCCGCTCCGCGCTCCTCGCCGCCACCGAGTGGATCGGACAGGCGGCAGCACTCTCCCGCCCGCAGGGCGGGCCTACCGTCAACGTCGCCCGCATGGTCGCCGGCGAGGAGGGGCTCGTCCAGGCGGCGGCGCCGCGACTTCTCTCCGCCGCGGCTGCGGCGGGCTCGACTGTCGGTGCCACTTTCGGCACTGCCCACCAGTTGAATGTCGTACCCGATCGCGCCCTCGTCGAGGGTGAGGCGCGTTTCCTTCGTGCCGGAGAGGCCATCCGCCTGGGTGAAGAGATGGCAGCCATGGCGGCGGTGATCGGTGAACGACTCGCAGTCAGCATGGACTTCACGCGCGATTCCGCGATCCCGCCGGTCGACCCGGCGGACCTGCCGCGCGATCACGCCGATCTCGCCGTCGAGCTCGCCGCCGCCGCCGGATGGGAGCTGGTGCGCGAGGACGATCGCGGAGGCATCTCGTTTCCCAATTTCCTCGCCCAGCCGGGGCGGATTCCGGTGCTCGACGGCCTCGGGCCGGTCGGCGCCGGAATGCACACGCGCGAGGAGCATGTCGAGCTCGTCTCGCTCTCGCGCCGTATCCGCCTGCTCGCCGACCTCCTCCAATCCGCGCCGGCGGCCCGTTGCGGCGGCGCCGGCGGCTGACAGGTCAGCGCGGCGAGCCTGTCGCGGGGTGGATCTTCACCGCGAACAGCTTCGGCCAGTACTTGCCGGTGATCAGGAAGAGCTTGCGCTCCGGGTCCCAGGCGATGCCGTTCAGGACGTCGGTGTGGCGGCGCTCCTCCGCGGTGAGCAGTTGGGAGGCATCGAGCGACCCGGTGACCTGGCCGCTCCGCGGATCGATGCGCAGGATCTCGTCGCTCTGCCAGACATTCGCCCAGATTTCGCCGTTCACCCATTCGAGCTCGTTGAGATAGAACTGCGGCCTGCCGGCGCGCGTCACCGCGAGCTCGCGCCGGGGGGCGAAGTCGACCGGTGAGCGAAAGGTGAGACGCGAGCTGCCGTCGCTCTGGATGAGCTCGGCGCCGTCGTAGGTGAGCCCCCAACCTTCTCCGGGATAGGTGAACTGGCGCAGACGCTCGAAGGTCGCCAGGTCCCAGATCCAGCCGATCTCGCTCTGATAGCTGAGCTGGAAAAGGCGATCGCCGGCGAGCGCCAGGCCTTCGGCGAAGAGCTCGGGATCGAGGTCCACCTTGCGCAGAACCCGCCCGGTGGCGGCATCCACCTCGCGCAGCGACGACCTGCCGTACATTCCCGTGCTCTCGAAGAGCCGGCCGCCATGCCACAGGAGACCCTGGGTGAATGCGCCGGGGTCGTGGGGGTAGGTGGCGACGATCTCGAGCTCGAGACGTTGCTCGGCGGCTGCGCCCGCGCGCGCTCCGGACGGGGGGGCGACCGGCGAAGCGCAGGCTGCGGCCGCCGCGCAGGCGGCGCCGATCAGCGAGGCGGCGAGAATTCGCAATCGTCCGCCCGCTCGAAATCGAAGGGCTCGCCGCCGGGCGCCGAGTCCGCCAGCGCCGCGCCGATCGGATCGCCGGGAGGCTCGGCCGGTGCCTGTCTCGCCGACGCGCTCGGTGGCGCCGGGCGCGCCAGATGCCGGCCGATTTCGGCGGTCACCGCCGAGAAGTGCGCCTTCTCCGCCGGGTCCAGCGGCACGAGCTGGTCCATGCGCTGCAGGAGGTCGGCCAGCGCGCCGTCGGTCCGCGAGCGCACCCAGGCCGGTGCGGCGATGTTCCCGGAGAGCTCGATCAGCCGGTCGGTCAGGACCCGTTGCACCACGCGCGCGATCTCCGCCTCGCGCGGCTCGAGCAGGGCGGAGTCGAGGAAGACCTTGTCGCACAATGCCGTCAGGACCTCGTCGAAGTCGGGCTGCGCGGCGTTGCGGCGATGGAAGTCGACCAGGCGCGCGGCACGTGCCGGCTGCAGCAGCAGACGGATCGTCATGTCGGCGGCGGTCGCCGCCGCGTCGAGGGCATCGAAGGCCGGCGCCGTCCGCGAGGCGAACATCTCGCGATGGACGTCGTAGCCGTGCGGTCGCGGCAGGAGCTTGCGCAGCGTTTCCTCCGGCAGGTCGAGCACCGACGGGTCGAGGGTCTCGAGCAGGACCGCGAGCGCCCGCCGCTGGCGATCCGCCGCCACCGGGCGGGCGAGCGCCGCAGGCGTCGAATCGCCGTTCACAGCGTAACGGTAGTCGAGGCCGCCGAGGACCTTGGCCGCCGCCTGCAGCTGGAAGCGGTGATGGAAGTACACCGGAACGAGCGTCTCCTCGAGCAGAGCGAGCGGCTCGCCGGCGCGCAGATTCGCTTCGCCGAAATGCGCCAGGGCGATTCGCCGCACCCGCATCGCCTGCTCGAGCGCCGCCACCGGATCGTCGCCGTTGTCCCACAGGCTGGCGCGCGGATTGGCGGCGCCGGCGGGGCGGGCGTCGGCATCGGTGAGGAAGTGAAGATTGCGCCGCAGGCCGGACTGCACGATCGCCTCGAGTCCGGCCTTCTCGTCCGTGCCCGGCGGGAACTCGCCGTAAGCCCAGCGCGTCGCGTGCAGGTCCCACTCCCCGACCCCGACGCCGTAAGCCTGCGAGAAGTCGAGCTCGCCCTGGCCGTTGATGCGCACCAGCGGCGCGGGATAGTCCATCACCGAAGCCCGTCCGTCGGCGCTGGCGGCGAAATTGTGCGCGAAGCCCAGCGCATGGCCGACCTCATGGGCGGCGAGCTGGCGGATGCGCGC
>CAZQTL010000038.1:0-21436 GCA_964595975.1 uncultured Thermoanaerobaculia bacterium
TACGGCACCGTCGCGCTCCACTCGAACGTCGATCCGCCTTCGAAGCCGTCGGAGAAGAACGAGCCGTAGAGGATCGTCTCGCGGCCGCTGTCCACGACATCGAGAGAGTTCCAGTACGGCACGCCGATGACCAGGTCGTCGTAGCCGTCACCGTCGAAATCGCCGACCCCCAGGGCGCGGCCGGCGTCGGCGCTGTTCTGCACCGCGGGGGGGATGCCCGCAGTGCCGATCGCGAAGAAGCGGTAGGCGCCGTAGTTGCCGGCGACGTTGAAGCTCGTGAGCACCGCCACGCCGCCGCGGTCGGCGCCGCCGGCGTCTTCGAGGGGGATGCCCATCGCGAGGTCTGCCGCGCCGTCGCCGTTCCAGTCGCCGGCGGCGAGGGCCCAGCCGAAACTGTCGTCCGGCCCGTCGTAGGCCGGCAGACCGAAGATCGAGCTCTGGAGGTAGTTCTTGACGCGCGTCGGAATCAGCGCGTTCGGCGAGCCGAACGAGAGGAGGACCCTGCCGGTATTGGCGCTCGCGCCGACGTCCTCCGAAGGATCGCCCATCGCCAGGTCTTCATAGCCGTCGTCATCGAAGTCGCCCGCCGCGAGAGCCTGACCGAAGCGGTCGCCGAACTCGCTCTCGCCCGGTGCGAGGAGTTGATCCTCGGTCCACAGGGTGCTCTGTGTCCAGTCGAAGCCGGACGAGCTGCCGACGAAGATCTGCACCGCGCCGGACCCCAGCAGGCCCGGAACACCCACGGCCAGATCGTCGCGAAAGTCGTGATTGAGATCGACCGCCGCGAGCGCCGCGCCGAACTCGTTGCCGTCCTGGGGGACGCCGAGAACATCGGGAAAACTCTGGTCGACATACTGGGAGTCGATCGGGACGAGACCGCCGAAGTGACCGTAGAGGACGACGACCCCACCCGCGTTGACGGGTGGGCTGGCGGGGACGATCGCTTGAGGCACGCCGACCGCCAGATCGCTCCAGCCGTCCAGATTGAAGTCGCCGGCGGCGAGCGCCGCTCCGAAGCGATGACCGCTGATGTAACACCCACCCGCACCGCCCAGGCTCTCGTGGATCAGATGCTCCGCCGCGAGCTGAATCCCGCCCGGCAGGCCGTAGTGAATCGAGACGCTGCCGGTGCGATTCACGTTGGGGGCGCACGGGTCTTCGTCACCGGGCGCGCCGACGGCGAGGTCGGCGTAGCCGTCGCCGTTGAAGTCCCCCGAGGCGAGCGCGAAGCCGTACTGGTCGCCCGATTCGGGCGCGCCCGGACTGCCGCTCGCATACTGCGACAGGAACGTGTCGGCGAGTCCCGGCGTCAGTCCGCCGGGCCCGCCCCAGCGCACGACGACCGCGCCGGTATTGTCGAGCCCGCCGCCGGCGAGCCCGTTGTCGAACGGGATTCCGGTCGCGAGGTCAGCGTAGCCGTCGTTGTTGAAGTCGCCGCTCGCGAACGACCAGCCGAAGCGGTCGGCGGTCTCGGGGACGAAGAAGAGCAGATCTTCGTTCTCGAAGCTCTGCGCCCGCACGGACGAGAGCCCGACGGACGCCGCCGAGACCGGCGGGGCGATGGCCCCGGCGAGGCCCAGAGCCAGCAGCACGGCGACAGACCGCGAACGAGGGGTCGAGCGGAAAGCAGGCGTGGGAGTGTCCATACTCCGCTACGCGGAACCGGCCGCCGGGAGGGATCATCGTCCCTCCGCCTCCCCCGCGGCCGCTCAGTTGGCGACGGCGTTCGACCAGGCGCCGGCACCGGCCGCTTCGAAGCCGTCGCGGAACAGGCCGGAGCTCCACAGGATGTTGACCGCGCCCGCTTCAGGGATCGCGCCGACCCCTTCGTACGGGACGCCAACCGCGAGGTCGTCGAAGCCGTTGCCGTCGAAGTCGCCGACGGCGAGCGCTTCGCCGAGGCGATCGCCCGACTCCTCGGCGCCGGGCACGGCGCCGGCCTGGCTGAAGGCGAGCGGCGAGCCGATGGGATCGAACGACGGGCCGTCGGCGACGAAGACGGTGCCGGCGTCCTGGAAGACGTCGACGTTCGCGAACGGCACCCCGACCGCGATGCCGGCGCCGCTGCCGGCGCCGAAGCGGCCGATCGCCACCGACGAGCCGAAGCGATCCCCCGTGACTTCCACCTGGTCGAAGGCCTCGCGGTCGAGCGCGACCGCTGCACCGGGAGCGGCGCCCAGCCCCGCCGTACCGGAGAGGATGTGCACGCGTCCGGTGTCGTCGATGGTGAAGTCGGGGTCGTCGTAGTCCTCTCCCGGCGAGGCGACGAGAAGGTCGTCCAGACCGTCGCCATCGAGGTCGCCGGTCGCGAGGCCGAGGCCGAAGCGGTCGCCCGGCTCGCTCCCGTCCGCGGCGATCGTCTCCTGGACGACGAACGGCGCGCCGCTCCCGGTCGCGAGGCCGGCGGCGCCGCCGATCAGCTGGTAGATCGCGCCGGCGTCGGCGAGAGCGAGGTAGTCCTCGTACGGCACGCCGATCGCCAGGTCGGCGAAACCGTCGCCGTCGAAGTCGCCGGCGGCGAGCGCGCTGCCGAACCGATCGCCGTCCTCGTCGCCGCCCACGACGATGTCGTTCTGGATCCAGATCTGGTCGCGGGTGAGCGACAGGCCGGCCGCCGAGCCGTAGAGGACGTTCACCGCGCCGTTGTCGTCGAAGCCGACGACGTCATCGCCCGGGGCGCCGACCGCGAGGTCGTCGAAGCCGTCGTGGTCGAAATCGCCGACGACGAGCGCCGCGCCGAGCTCGTCGCCGGCCGCGGCAGCCCCTTCGAAGCTGGTCACGTCGCGGTGCAGGTAGGCGACGTTGCCGGCGTCGAGTCCGGCGGCGGCGCCGTAGATCACCAGCATCGCGCCGGCGCCTTCGGCGATCGCGCCGCCGCCCAGGACCAGTCGCCGGCCCGGGATGCCGATCGCGAGGTCGTCGAAGCCGTCGCCGTCGAAGTCGCCGGCGGCGAGCGCGCGACCGAACTGGTCGTCTCCCGACGCGGTCTCGGCGGTGAGACCCTCGAGCGTCACGACCTCGGAGCTCGAGCCGATCGGCACGCCGGGGGCGAAGTAGACGACGGTGACCGCGCCGACGTCGGAGACCGGCGCATCGTCCTCGAACGGGGCGCCGATCGCCAGATCGTCGCGGCCGTCGCCGTCGAAGTCGCCGGCGGCGAGCGCGTGGCCAAAATGCTCGACGCCGTCGGCAGTGCCGGGCACGCCACCCACCCCTTGCTGCAGCAGGAGGCTGCCAGCGGTCGAGAGTTGGGCGAACGCCGGAGCAGCGGCGAGCGGCAGCGCCGCCCAGCAGGCGGCGAGGACGGCGGAACGGAAATTGGAGCGGCAGGTGAAACGGTCGTCTGGACGCATGGATGTCTCCCTCTGCTCACCTCCTCGCAAAGGGAGACCGAATTGCGACATCGCGCCCGGATCGGGCTCCCGACCGGCGCGCTATCCGCCGGGCAGGCTGGAGAGACGCCCCGCCCCCCACTCCAGAGAATCCAGCGCCTCGAGCTGGACGAGGTCGGCCTCGCGGAGGCCATCCGGAAGCGGGACGCAGTCGGAATCGGAAGACTCCGGGGACGGCTGTACCGCTGACGCCGGCTCCCCGATCTCGATTCTCCGCTCGGCGGCGCTCCACCACAGGAGTCGCAGGGGGCCGCGGGCGCGCGCAATGGCGAAGCAGAGCAGTGGCTGGCTTCCTGCACCTGTCTCGGCCCGGCGCAGCCGCAGCGGCGCTCCCGCCTGCGGGGTCGCGGACTCGACCGCACTCAGCAAGCGCGCGACGCCCAACTCCGGTGGCGTCTGCGAAACGGCCCAGGGCAGGGCCGGAACGGTCCGGCCATCTCCCCCGAGCCAGACGACTTCGATCCGGCGCAGGCTCGCGCCGGTGGCACTCGGGTCCCGGACGACCAGCGGCCGCCGGTGGCGCAGACGCTCGGCGAGCTCGACGACGCGCCGGGAGTCTCCCGCCAGGGCACCGGAGGTTGCGCGGGCCATCAGCGCCATCGGCTGCAGGCGCACCTCCGTCGCGAGCTCGAGCGCGCGCGTGAGCTCGAGACTCTGCCGCGAGCGCATGTGCCGGCTGCCGGCGCCGAAGAGCCAGACCCGCAGCCGCCGGAGGGGGCTGTCGTGCCGGGTCGAGAATCCCACCCCGCTTTCCAGGAACTCCCGACTCTGGTCCTCATGCGCCGGAATGCGCAGTTCTTCGGTGCTGCCTCCGCTCCTCCCCCAGACCGGGAACAGCACCCAGCCGCTGCTCGCGAGAACCCGGGAGGTCCGCTGGAGCGCTCCGAGCGGGGTGGGCGCGAGAGCCTCCTCCGCTCCGGAGCGCGAAATGTCCTCGAACACGCGCGGATCCACCGCCCACGGTCCGGCGGCGAGCCAGAGCGCCCCGAGGTCGCCGCTCGCGTAGCGCGAGACCGCGACCGCCAGGCGATCGAGCGCCGCGATCCGCTGCTCGAGGGTGGGAGTCGCGTCCGGGGTCTTCGAGTTTCGCGCGGCGAAGCGCTGCAGACGGGCCACGAGCTCGGTGCGCGAGAGGCTCTCCTGGAGAGGCCGCGCCCGACTGTCGGCTTCGACGAGCGTGAAGATCTCCGTCGCCGGAAAGGACTGGAACGCGGTGGCCAGCTGCGTCGCGGTCGCGGCGAGGGAGGCGGGTGAATCCAGGTTGGCATCGAGCCAGACCAGATGCGTCACAGTCGGCGGTTCGTTCGCCGCCGACCCGACGAGCTCGGCCGGCGCGCCGTCGATCCGGACGAGAAAGTCCGCGCGTGACCGGCGAAAAGCCGAATCCATCCGCGGAAGCGCCCCATCGTCGACGTAGACCGTTCGCTCGGTGACGATCAGCCGCTCGGAGAAGACCTCGTCGGACTCGGGTTGGCCGAGGGCGACCCGTGCGGCGACCCAGCCCAAGATCACGACGAGGGCTGCGATTCGCAGCCGCAGGGGAAGGGCGCGAGCTAGACCGCGACAGGCCATGCGCAGCGACCGAAGGCCGGAATGAGAAAGTAAGGGAGCCGACGCATCGATCGCTCCTCCTGCTGAAGGCTACGCCGCTCACCTCTCGCCACCGCCACCCACCGGGGGAGGAGCGGCGGCGCTCGTGGGCCCCTAGGTCGAAGGCGCCGCCCTCAGGGCGCCGGCGGCGGGTCGCCGCTCTCCTGGTCCGGGGCGACCTGCTCCACCGTCGCGCGCTGGAGCCGGCGGGTCATCTCTTCGATCTGGTCGAGGCGGACGGGGACACCGAGCATCGCGCCCAGTTCGAGGGTCAGGTAGGTGAGGATCGTGGCGAGTCGCCGTTTTCGGGCCATGCGCTCTCCTGGTCGAGGGTCCGGGTCGTTCGCGGGACGAGCCCGGACGACGGCGGACCGCGCAGGAGAGCGGCGGCGGTGGGGCGGTAGAGCGGAACGACGACGCGCGAGACGAATGCGACCGTCTGCGCTGCGACGAATCCGACGAGCTCGACCGGCGCGGGGGCGACGACCGCCGGGAAACCCGCCCAGGTCGCCGTCACCAGGGCGACCAGGAGGAGCGCCAGCAGCGCCACCTTCGCGACGGTCAAGGACTTGCGCACGGCAAGAGTCTAGCGCCCAGCACTAGAATCGCCGCGCAGCGAGGGAACCGATCATGAACGTGCTCAAGCTCGCAGCCTTCTCCGACGGCGACACCGGCGGCAATCCGGCGGGCGTCGTCGTCGCTCCCGAGCACCCTTCCGTCGCGGAGATGCAGCGCATCGCTGCCGAGGTCGGGTTCTCCGAGACCGCGTTCGCCGCGCCGGTCGCCGGCACGGCCTCGCTCTGGCGCGTGCGCTTCTTCGCCCCCGCCGCCGAGGTGCCGTTCTGCGGCCATGCGACGATCGCCCTTGGCGCGGTGCTGGCGCGCGAGCAGGGGGACGGGCTCTTCCACCTGCAGTTGAACGACGCGGCGATCACCGTCGAGGGGCGGCGGGAAGGGAAGCTCTTCGCGGCGGCCCTGCAGTCGCCGCCGACGCACAGCACGCCGGCGCCGGCGGAGCTGGCGCAGGAGTTTCTCGCCCTCTTCGGCTACGAGCCGGCCGAGCTCGACCCGCGGATCCCGCCGGCGCTCGCCCACGCCGGAGCGAATCACTTCGTGATCGGCCTCGCCACCCGCAAGGCGCTGGCGCGGATGCAGTACGACCTCGGCGCCGGCCGGCTGCTGATGAATCTCGAGAAGATCGTCACCGTCGTCCTCGCCTGGGCCGAGAGCGACACGCTCTTCCACACCCGCAACCCGTTCGCCTCCGGCGGCGTCTACGAGGACCCGGCGACGGGGGCCGGCACCGCCGCGCTCGCCGGCTACCTCCGGGACCTCGCCTGGCCGGGCGTCCACGAAGGCGGCCGGCTCGAGATCGTCCAGGGCGAGGACATGGGCTCGCGCTCGCGCCTCACCGCCGAGCTCACCGGGGTCCCGGGCAGCTCTGTCCGCGTCTCGGGCACCGTGCGCGAGCTCTGATCCCGCTGCGGCGCGCGAGGGGCCGGCGCCGCGTCAGGGAACCACCGCCGACCAGGCCTGGGCGTCCCCCGCCTCGAAGCCGTCGGCGAAGAGCGGAGCGACGGCCTCGTCTGCGCCGACGTCGCGCAGCGCTTCGCGCGCCTGGGCGTCGATGTCGCTGTCGGCCCAACCCGGTGAGAGCGCCGCCCCGGCGTCGACCGGCGGAACGGTAGCGCTCAGCAGATGCAGGTTGCCGATCGCCGGCGCGACGAACCAGGCGAGCGGCGCGGCGGTGAGGTTGCCGGCGAGGGTCTCCTGCGGATTGCCGTCGCGCTCGCGCAGGTTGTGGGAGACGAGGTTGTTGGCGATCCGCGCGACGGTGTTGGCGAAGCGCCATTCGATCGAAGAAAACGGCGCCTCGGTCGACACGACCGTGTTGTGGACCACCCGCGTGTCGCGCGCCTGCTCCAGGGAGATGCCGGCATCGAAGCCGGACTGCGAGGCGAAGAGGTCGGGGTCGGCGGCGGCGATGAAGTTGTTGCGGATGATGCCGTCGATGTGCCCGAGGTAGCCCACTCCCGGATAGGGGTCGGGCACGTAGTCGCGATCCCCCGACGAGACCAGGAGACCGAAGCCGACGCCGCGCGCGCAGTCGACGATGACGTTCTCCTCCACCACCGTGTCGCGGCTGGCGTTCCAGAAGTGGATCGCGTGCTCGGAGAGTCCGGCGGGGCACCAGAAGCCGGAGATGCGGTTCCGCCGCACCGTCCAGCCCCACGCCGCATGCGCGTCGATGCCGCCGGTGTAGCAGTTGTCGCGCACGAAAGGGCGCCCGGCATCGGTGAGCTCGATCGCGCTGCACTCGATCGTGCCAAAGTCCGCGTACGCGGTCCCGATCGGGTTGATCTTGATCCCCTGCTGACCGGGATCGACGACGTGCAGGTTGTGGAGCAGCGTGCCGGTGATCGGCGCCGCATTCCCCGACACGTGCACCGGGTGGTCGAAGGCCTCGCGCAACGTCAAGTCGGCGATGGTGACGTTCGAGGCCTGGATCGAGACCAGCTCGCTCGTCTGGTAGTTGCCGTCGAGCACAACGGCGTCGCGGTGGCCGGAGAGCGAGCGCAGGGTCACTCCGGGAGTCGCGAAGGTGAGGCGCGAGGCGGCGTCGCCGCCGTCCAGGAGGTACGTCCCGTCGTGCAGGAGGATCGTCGTGCCGGCGGCCGCCCCGGCGACGATGGACCGCAGACTCGAGGCCTGCGCGGCGGTGACCTCGATCGTCGGGCCCGCGGGCGGCGGCAATGCGACACAGGCCGGCTGCGCGACGGCGACGGCCGGCAGGAGCATCGCGACGAGAGCCGACTCGAGGAGCACCGCACACGCCCCAAAGGGGAGTCGCTCCAGCCGCGCGAGGCGCTCACACCGGGTGTCGTCATCCGTCCCGCTGGTACCCATGCCGCCCTCCTTCCTCCGGCGCCCTCGAGACTAGGCCTCCCGGGTCACCCGCGCTAGGGCCTGTTGCACGCACCCTGGCGACGGCCCGGAGGCGGCGCTATAGAGTGAACGTCGATCCGAGCGCGACACTCCGACCCACCCGCAGCGCCGCGGCCAGGGGAGACTGCGCGGTCTCAAGGGAGAACCGATGATCCGAATTCCAGGAGGACTGCCGGCGACGTCGAAGGCCGCACTGCTCGCGCTCCTCGTCACCTGGACGACCGCGCCGGTGGGCTCCGCGCCGCTGGGCGAGATACTCGCGGATCTCGAGCGCAGCTACTACACGCTCGGCTCCTATCCGAAGTATCTCGGCACCGTCGGGGACAAGGCGGTCTTCACCGCCAGTGGCGATCCGAATGCCTTTGTCTGGATCACCGATGGGACTCCGGAGGGAACTGCGCCGCTCGAGATCTGGTCGTCGCGCGGAATCGATGCGCCGGAGCTCATCTCTCTCGGAACCGCCGGATCCCATCTCTTCCTCCGCACGCGCAATTCCGGACCGGGCGACGCTGCGCTCCTCGCCATCGACGACCAGGGCGTCGTCACGCGCGTCATCGAGGCGGATGGAACCTGGGAGTTCGAATACTACGATTTCCCGAGCCAACACCGAGTGGTGGGGCGGAAACTGGCGCTCGCCCTCTCCGACCCGTCGACGCAGCAGCAGGATCTCGTGTTCATCGACGGCGACAGCCTGGCGCTCGAGATCGCGCTCACGTCGACGACCGGAAGCCCTCAGCTCATGGGAGCGATCGGCAGTGAGCTGGTCTTCAGCCGGCCCGACTTCGCGGCAGGGACCTCGACACTCTGGCGATCCGGAGGAACCGCGGCAACGACGACGCCCTATGCGAGTCTCCCGGCGATCGTCGACGCGAACAGGGCTGCAGCCGCAGATCGCCTGGTCTATTTCTCGGCCCAGGGCTCGGCCGACCTCGGCGTCGAGGTCTGGGTGACCGACATGACGGCGGCGGGAACCGTGGCGCTGACGGCGATCCCCGACCCAGGTGTCCTGATCGGGAGCTTTCATCTCGACGGGAACCGGGCGTACTTCGTCGTGGAGGACGCGACGTCGGGAGAGGAGCTCTACGCCTCGGACGGACGGGCGTCCGGCACTCGCGCGGTCACGGCTTTCGGGTTCCACCAGCCGTTCGGGAGCTACGAAGGGGAGATCGCGATTGCGGAGCACCGCGTCTACTTCCTCGCCACCGACGGCGTGAACCCCTACCAGCTCTGGTTGGCCGGGGATCGCCCGGAGACGACGCGGTCGCTGGTGGAGAACGTCCAATTTGATTCCAGCGGGAAGTGGATCGCTGTCGCCGGCGGTTCGGTGTTGGTCGCGACAACCGACGAGCTCGGCCTGCCGCATCTCGTGGTTTCCGATGGCTCGGACGCCGGCACCCACGAGGTGGAAACCGGCTGCTCCTATCCCCCGTGTGGACTGTACCCTCGGCCCCTGGCCTCGACCGAGAGCACCTTCTACTTCACCGGCGGATCCGCAGCTTCGATCCAGGAGACCCTCTACGCCACGCGCCCGCCTTTCCAGGTAGCGACACCGCTGTACCAGGCGCTCAAGGAGGGTCCGATCGTCGACTACGCCACGCCGCGCGACGTCGCGATCGTCGGCGAGAAGCTGTTCTTTGCCGGAGGACAGTACGTGCCGGGGGCCTCCGGCACGGGAGGAGAGCCCTGGATCACCGCCGGCACGCCGGCGACGACCCTGATGATCCAGCGACTCGAGGCGCTCGATTCCTCCCGCCAGCCGAGGCGCTTTCGAACCACGGGCGGCGCGCTGGCGTTCAGCACCGACAACGGGCATCCGTCGCTCGCGTGGCGCAGATCGACCCTCGGCGCGGAGGTCGAGCAGGTGCCGGGGGAGTACGAGATCTGCTACTACGGGAGCGACATCTTCCCGCTGACCGGCCGCTTCATCTTTCGCGACTGCAACGACGAGTTCTGGTCCTTCGCGGCGTCCGGTGGACCGGCGACCCGGCTGACCGACTTCGGCGACGGCGGCGACCTGCTCCAGGCAGGCAACTCCCAGATCGTCGGAGCGCTGCGCGGGAACGAGGCCTGGCGGGTCGGCGACCCCGCGATGGGAGCCACCTTCGCGCAGACGATCCCGCCCTCGGAAGCCCAGCGCTCGCTCGCCGTCGCTGGCGAGGCTTTCATCCTCCTGGAGAATTTCTATCTGGAGGATCGCCTGTTCGGCCTCGGCCATGACCTCACGCACTTCGATCCGATCTCACCAGCGTTCGACGAAGTGGACCACTACATCGGCTCGGCCGAGCTCGGCCGGGGGTTCTTCGGCGCCTATCCGAACGGCGGAGAAGAGCGTGTCTGGACGACCGATGGCAGCGCTTCGGGAACGCGGGCGCTGTTCCCGGCAGAGGGCTGGGCCTTCCCGGTCGATGCGGTCCGGTCCGCGGACGACTGGTGGGTGCTCGCGACGGTCTATCTGGGCGTCGAGTCCGAGCTGCAGCTCTGGCGAACCGACGGAACGGTGGCGGGGTCTTCGATGCTGTCCTCTCTGCCGGTCGAAGAAGAGGCCGAGGGTTCCCGGGTCGCGGCGATCCCCGGTTGGATTCTCTTCACGAGCCCGCTGCCGGACAGCCGCTCGGAGCTCTGGTCTGTTCCCGCCGAGGGCGGCTCGGCGACGGCGCTTCTGCCGCCGGGCGTCGCCAGTCTCGGCCGGTTCCCTTCGCTGAGCGCGGTGTCGGGGCGCGTCTTCTTCAGGGCCTGCGATGTCGCCCATGGCTGCGAGCTCTGGGTCAGCGAGGGGACTCCGGAGACGACCCGGCTCTTCCAGGACATCCGTCCGGGCGCGTCGCCCTCCTCGCCCGACCAGCTGCTGACGGTCGGCAACGAGCTCGTCTTCACCGCCGACGATGGGCTGCACGGCATCGAGCCCTGGCACGTCGTCGTCGATGGCGGCGCCGCCTGTCGCGAAGAGCATGGCGCGCTCTGCCTCGACGACGGGCGTTTCCGGGTCCGGGCCTCGTGGAAGGCGCCCGTTGCCGAGGTCGGCGACGCCGGCGAGCTGCCCCTCACTCCCGACACGGGTGCCTTCTGGTTCTTCGACCCCGACAACGTCGAGCTGATCGTCAAGGCGATCGACGGCGGCGGCACCAACGGCCACGAGTGGCTCTTCTACGGCGCCTTGTCGAATGTCGAGTACTCGCTCGACGTCACCGACTCGCGGACCGGCGCAGCGCGGCGCTACTTCAACCCCGCTGGACGGTTCGCGAGCACCGGCGACATCCTCGCCTTTCCGAGCGGCATCGCCGCGGACGAGCTCTCGTCCTTCGCGAGCTCCGGCGACCAGGACGCCGTTCCACAGCGAGCTTCGGCGACTCAGGCGAACTTCGGCTCTTCGGGCTCCTGCGGCGCCACGCCCGACCGGTTCTGCATTCTCGAGGGGCGGTTCGCTGTCGAGGCCACCTGGCGGGACTTCCACGGCAACACCGGGACGGCGCGGGCCGGAACGCTCACCGACGACACAGGCTACTTCTGGTTCTTCAACGAGGCCAACGTCGAGATCGTCGTCAAGGCGATCGACGGCGCGGCTTACAACGGCCAGTTCTGGATCTACTTCGGAGCGCTGTCGAACGTCGAGTACACGATTCGCGTCACCGACACGGTGACCGACGCCGTGCGCGAATACCGCAACCCGCTCGGCAGGTTCGCGAGCTTCGGCGACATCGCGGCGTTCCCGGCCGAATAGGAAACGCCAGGGCCGGCTGGACTCACCTGGGCTGCGGCGCGGCCTCCAGGGCGGCGAGCGCCGCTTCGTCCGCCAGGAGCTCGATCGCGGACACTGCGCGAAGGCTGACGCCTTCCCGTCCCCGGGGCAACTTCTTCCTGCGCGCGCCGTACCTCGAAAGATCGGAGCGGAGGCGCGCCAGGCCTCTCGCCCGGAGGAGCGGAGATGCTCGAGAATCGGACGCAGACTTCCGAGAGGTGCCCTTCGCGGCTTCAGGTTTGGAGTGCCGGTCTCTGGTTGACCGCTGCCGCCGCCAGCCTGGCGGGGGCGCAGGCGCCGCCCCCGACTGCTCCGCCTGGCACCGCCCCCGCCGCATCCCAGCCCTCCGCCGCACCGGCGATCGCGCCCGAACTGCAGCAAGCGCAGCGGCTGTTGCAGGCGAACGACTTCGCCGGCGCCGCCGGGCTCCTCGCGCCGCTCGTCGAGCGCGAGCCGGGCAACGCGCGGGCCTGGCGCATGCTCGCCACCGCTTCGCTCCGCCTGAAGCACTACGACAGGGCGATCGCCGCCTACGAGCGCTCGCTCACCCTCGAGCCGGGTTTCGCGGCGGCGCGCTACAACCTCGGCGTCACCTACGCCCTGAAAGGAGATCGCGAGCGCGCCTTCGCGACGCTCGCCGAGGTCAAGGCCTCTCGCCAGGTCGATATGTCGCAGGCCGCCCTCGACGACGATCTCGCGTCGTTGCGCAACGACCCGCGTTTCGCGGCCATCCTGCCGTCGCCGGCGGACTTCGCCGATCCGTTCGTCGAGCCGGTGAAGATCCTGCGCGAGTGGGACGGCGAGGCCGCCAACGACCAGTTCGGCTGGATCGCGCGCAACATCGGCGACGTCGATGGCGACCGCATCCCTGACTTCGTCACCTCGGCGCCGACCCATAGTCTGGTCGCTGGCAAGGGGGACAACGCCGGCCGGGTCTACGTCTACTCGACGAAGGGCGGCAAGCTCTTGTGGTCGGCCGACGGCCAGCCCGGCGATCAGCTCGGCACCGGCCTCGAGGGCGCGGGCGACACCAATGGCGACGGCATCCCCGATGTCGTCGCCGGCGCGCCTTCCGCCGACTACGCCCGGGTCTACTCCGGCCGCGACGGAAAGGTCCTCCTCACCCTGACGGGCAAGAGTGGCGAGAGCTTCGGACAGCACACCGCGGGCGTCGGCGACCTCGACGGCGACGGCGGCTCGGAGATCTTCATCGGCGCGCCGGGGGCCGCAGCGGGGCCGGCGGGCGCTCCGCCGGCGCCGGCAGCCGGCGACACCGGGCACGCCTACCTCTTCTCCGGGAAGAGCGGCAAGCTCCTCATGGACTGGAAAGGGGAGCGCGACGGCGATCGCTTCGGCGCCACCGTCGGCGGCGCGGTCACCGCCAGGAAGACGCTGCTCCTCGTCGGCGCCGGGGCAGCCGGCCCGGCCAACGCCGGCAGGGTCTACGTCTACGACGCGCTCGCCGCCAAGCCGCAGTTCGTGATCGAGGCCGACGCGACCGGCAACGCCCTGGGGGGGATGTTCGTCGCCGTGCCAGGAGACGTCGATGCCGACGGCGTCCCCGACGTCTTCGCGTCAGACTGGTCGAACACCGCCAGGGGGCGATCCACCGGCCGCGTCTACGTGCACTCCGGCAAGGACGGCCATCGCCTGCTCGAGCTCACCGGCGAGACCGCCGGCGAGGGCTTCGGCACCAGCAACTCGAACGCCGGCGACGTCGACGGCGACGGCCACGCCGATCTCATCGTCGGCGCCTGGCAGTACGCCGGCGCGGCGGTCTCGGGGGGCCGCGCGCAGCTCTTCTCCGGCAAGGACGGCAAACTCCTCCAGAGCTACACCTGCCGCACCGTCGGCGACACCTTCGGCTTCGACGCCGTGACCATGGGCGATGTGGACGGCGACGGCACCGACGACCTGCTCATCACCTCCGGCTGGAGCGCCGTCCGCGGCTTCCACTCCGGCAGGGTCTTCCTGCTGTCGAGCGGGGTCAGGAAGAAAGCGGCAAGCTGAGGCCCGCGAGCCCACGACTCGCGAGCGGAGCCGATCGCGAGCCGGCTGCTAGACGTTGAACTTGAACAGGATGACGTCGCCGTCGGCGACGAGGTATTCCTTACCCTCTTGCCGGACGTTGCCGCCCTCGCGGGCGCGGGCCCAGCCGCCGACGCGGACGAACTCGTCCCAGGCAATCGTCTCCGCCTTGATGAAGCCGCGCGCGAGATCGCTGTGGATGACCGCGGCGGCCTCGGGGGCGGTGTCGCCGGCGTGGATCGTCCAGGCGCGGGCCTCCTTCTCGCCGGCGGTGAAGTAGGTGCGCAGGCCGAGCAGGTGGTAGATCGAGCGGATGAGCGAGCCGACGCCCGACTCGGCGACACCGTGCGAGGCGAGGTACTCCGTCGCTTCCTCGAGCGGCAGCTCGGCGAGCTCGGACTCGATCTGCGCCGAGACGGTCACCGCCTCGGCGCCGTGGTGCGTGGCGACCCACTGGCGCACTTCGGCGACGAGCGGGTTCGTGTCGGCGGTCGCGAGATCGTCCTCGGCGACGTTGCAGGCGTAGAGCGTCGGCTTCATCGACAGCAGGAAGAACGGCTGCGCCACGGCGCGCTCGTCGGCACTCATCTCCAGGGTCAGCGCGGGCTTGCCAGCCTCGAGATGGGCGAGCAGGCGCTTGGCGATCTCGATCTGCGC
Organism: uncultured Thermoanaerobaculia bacterium; assembly: GCA_964595975.1. GTDB lineage: Bacteria > Acidobacteriota > Thermoanaerobaculia > Multivoradales > JAGPDF01 > JAGPDF01. The sequence goes on from CAZQTL010000038.1 coordinate 14,350, forward strand.
CTTGGCGGCTTTGGCAGATGTGTCGCCCCCCTTGGCGACGCGCTCGAGGCGCTCCACCTGGCGGGCGAGCGACTCCATGTCGGCGAGCATCAGCTCGGTCTGGATGATCTCGATGTCGGCGATCGGGTGGAGATGATCCTCGACGTGGACGATCTCTGAGTCCTCGAAGCAGCGCACCACCTGGACGATCGCGTCCACCTGGCGGATGTGGGCGAGGAACTTGTTGCCCAGCCCCTCGCCGGAGGCGGCCCCTTTGACCAAGCCGGCGATGTCCACCAGCTCGATGGCGGCCGGCACCAGCGTCGGCGTGCCGGCGACCTTGGCGATCGGCGCCAGACGGTCGTCCGGGACGGTGACGATGCCGACGTTGGGCTCGATGGTGCAGAACGGATAGTTCGCCGACTCGGCTTTGCGAGTACGGGTGAGGGCGTTGAAGAGCGTCGACTTGCCGACGTTCGGCAGGCCGACAATGCCGGCACGGAGCATGAGGAGAATCCTTGGCTGCGGAGTGAGCCCGGGTGCGACCTTCGCGCGCCGGGAGCCACGGAGTTTATCACCGCATCGCCGGCGCCGCCGGCGCGGCGGTGCCGCGAGCGACGATCTTCATGAAGTCCGACTCCGCAAGGCGCGAGGGGTGCACCTCGCCGCCCATCCCGAAGAACCTGCAGAAGCTCATCAGCAGCGGCTGCCAGCGCTCGGGATCGATGTGCGGCTTCTCGCCCTCGGCGCGGCCGGGAGCGAGCAGCGACTCGTCCACGTGCAGGCGCGTGATGTGGACTTCGAACGCTACGGCGCTGACGTTCTTGCCGAACGGGCGATGGTCGTGGACGACGCCCTCCATCTGCACCGGGCACTCGGCGACGCGCGGCGCGCCGACGCTCTCCGACGGCACCGGCGTCAGACCCGCCTGGCGGAACTTCTCCCCCTCGTAGCGGTAGCCCCAGGCGAGCTTGCGCTCCGGCACCGGGTTCTTCCCCGTGGTGAGCGCCAGGCGGTCGACCGCCGAGACCTCGTGGATCGACGGCAGGTTGATCACGCATTCGCGCGTGCGGATCAGGTTGTCGGAGGTCTGCCCCATGCTGCCGAGACCGAGCATGCAGGTCCAGCCCAGCCACCAGGCCGACGACATCGGCGCGAGGTTCGCCGAGCCGTCTTCGTTCAGGGTCGAGATGAGGGCGACAGGAGTGCCGAAATAGAGGATGGTCGGTTCGATCGTCTTGTGCATGCGGGGAGGCTAGCCGCGCCTCCGCAGGCAAGTCTTCCGGAAAGCTGCGGCCGAACCCGGCGGTCGACCTCGAAGCGACCCGGAACTATTCGACGGCGAGACTCACCTCGTCGGCGCCGCTGCCGGCGGCCCGCCCTCGCCGGTCATCTGCCAGCGGATGAGCGAGACCGGGATCATGCCGGCGGCGTTCACCTCGGTGAAGAAGGTCTTCATGGTGAAAGCGTCCCCCAGCTGGTGGGCGCGCACGCGGATGAGATCGTCGAGGAGGTACTTGCCGGTGACGTAGCTCGTGCCGTAGCCGGGCTGGCGAAGATAGAGCTGCTGCTCGAAGCCGAGCAGATCGAGGTCCGGCCGCATCCAGCCGCGCGGCGTCCACTCGACCTGGAACGCCTTCGCCTGGGCGATGTCCATCTCATTGGCCTGCAGATAGAGGGACGCCAGACCGCGGGCGGCACGCTGGGCGAGCATCACCCAGACGATCTCGCGCACCCGCGGTGTGTCGTCGTAGAGCCCGGCGTGGAGCAGGAACTCCTCCATCGCCGTCGCCATCCCCTCCGAGCGCGTGTCCCAGATGTTGTACCGCAGCGCGCCGCGCCGCACCGGGCTCGGGTGCGGCTCGTTCTGCATCCGCGCCGTGTCCCACCAGTGGGTGGCGTGGGTGTAGAGGGTCAGCGGGTCGTAGTGCATGGCGATGGCGAAGAAGTTGCGCGTCGCGAGCGGCACGAAGGCGCCCAGATGCGCGCGCAACGCCGGGTCGAGGTCGTCGCGCAGGGGATAGAAGTCGCGCTCGCGCACGAAGGTCATGAGCTTCGTCACCGCGGCGTTTGCCCGCCGCTGGTACTCGGCGTCGTCCGCCGCCGGCACCAGCGGCGGCAGACCGCGGTTTCTCTCCTCTTCGAGCTTGAGCGCGGCGTGGGCGCGCGCCAGCTCGCGCCGCAATAGCGCGACTTCCTCCTCCCAGCTCATCGGCACGAGGTGGACGTGGCGGAGATTCCAGGTGTAGCTCTCCTTGCCGATGCCCGACGGCCCGGTCTTCGACGGCGTCTGGGCGTCGAGCCAAGCGACGAACCCCTCCGTCGCCTGCCGCGCCGCGGCGACCGCCGCGCGCAGCTCCGGCCCGGCAGCCGCCGCCCGCTTCTCGAGGTCGGCGAGATCGGCGGCCTGCTGGCGCATCGTCGCGGTGCCGGTGGTCCACAGATCGCGCGCGTTGCCGGTGAGATTCGCCCGCGCCTGGGCGAGGAAGGCGGGGATCGGCCGGAGCTCCGCAGTGAGCTTCGCCTCGTCGGACACCGAGAGCGGAAAGGTGTAGGTCCACAGGTCGCAGATGCCGGCCGGCACCGGCCCCTCGTGCGACGGCGTGTCGCTCGGCTCGGTCCACAGCGTGGCGTAGAACGCCGGATCGCGCACCCACGGCTGCAGCACGCGGGCGTCGAAGTCGAAGCCGTTCAGCTCGGCGCGCACGAGCTCGAGGTCGACCCGCTGCTCGACCGGCCAGGTCGAGGTATCGAACGTGGCGAGGCGCGCGCGGAACGTCTCCAGCCCCGCCCGTCGCCGCGCCACCGTCGCCGCGGTGTAGTCCGGCGCGCCGTTCAGCAGCGGCGGCGGCTCGTAGGTCCGCCAGTCGGCGAAGAGCGCCAGCAGGTCGGTGTAGCTCCCCGAGGGCGTGGTGCCCGCGGCCGCCCGGGTCGCAGCGTGCACCGCAGTCGGAGCGATGACAGTACCGGCGATCAAGCAGCACAGGACGAGTTTCCTCGGGCGAGCTCTCATCAGATCTCCTGGAGGGATCGAGCGGCGCCTACACTACCCGACTGCAGCTCCCGGCCGTACCCTCTAGAATCGAGCCATGGCGAAATCCTACGGCGCCGGCGGGCGCCTCCCGCCGGGCCCGGCAACGGGCGGCGGGCCTGCCGGCCGGCCGATGGACCGCCGCGCGCCGCGCTCGCTCTCGCAACGATTCTCGGCGCTCGCCAATCTGCGGCCGTTCTTGCGTCTGGTCTGGGAGATTTCGCCGCGCATCGCCCTGGCAGCGATGCTCCTGCGCCTCATGCGCGCGCTGCTACCGGTCGCGACGCTCTACGTCGGCAAGTTGATCATCGACGAGGTCGTCGCGCTGATGGAGAGCGACGCGGTCCGCGGAGCGCTCACCCAGGGGGCGGGCGGTTGGGCGGCCCTGCTGGAGTTCGGCCGGCCACTGCTCGTTCTGCTCGCCATCGAGCTCGCGCTTGCCATCGCCTCCGACCTGTTCGGCCGTCTGGTCTCGCTCTGCGAATCGCTCCTCGCGGAGCGCTTCTCGAACGTCACCAGCGTCCGGCTGATGGAGCACGCGGCGACGCTCGACCTCGAGGACTTCGAGGACAGCGAAGTCCAGGACCAGCTCGATCGCGCGCGGCGCCAGGCCGCCGGTCGCTCGAGCCTGCTGTCGCAGATCTTCGGCCAGGCGCAGGACGTCGTCACCATCGTCGCCTTCGCCGCCGGTCTCGCGGTCTACGCACCGTGGGTGATCGCCCTGCTGGTGATGGCGGTCGTGCCGGCCTTCCTCGGCGAGTCGCACTGGAACACGCTCGCCTACGAGCTCGCCTGGCGGCGCACTCCGGCGCAGCGCGAGCTCGACTACCTGCGGGCGACCGGGGCGAGCGTCGAGACCGCCAAAGAGGTGAAGATCTTCGGCCTCGAGCGTTTTCTGGTGGCGCGCTACCGCGTCCTCGCCGAGGAGCTCTACCGCGCCAACCGGCAGCTCGCCGTGCGGCGCGCCGGCTGGGGCGGGCTGTTCACGGCGATCGGCACGCTCGGCTACTACGGCGCCTACGGCTACCTCGCCTGGCGCACGGTCTCGGGCGATTTCACGATCGGCGACCTCACCTTCCTGTCGAGCTCCTTCCGCCGACTGCGCAACCTCCTCGAGGGCCTGCTCATCGGCTTCTCGCAGGTGGCCGGCCAGGCGCTCTACCTCGACGATCTCTTCTCGTTCTTCGACATCCGTCCCGAGATCGTCTCGCCGCCCGACGCCCTGCCGTTCCCCGAGCCGATCCGCGAGGGTTTCGTCTTCGAAGGGGTCGGCTTCCGCTATCCCGGCGCCGACGTCGACGGGCGCTGGGCGGTACGCGATCTTTCGTTCACCCTGCGCGCCGGCGAGATCCTGGCGCTGGTGGGCGAGAACGGCGCCGGCAAGACGACCCTGGTAAAGCTCCTCGCCCGGCTCTACGACCCCGACGAGGGGCGGATCCTGCTCGACGGCGTCGATCTCAAGCTCTACGATCTCGCCCAGCTGCGCGGCCGGATCGGGGTCATCTTCCAGGACTTCGTGCGCTACCACCTCTCGGCGCGCGACAACATCGCCGTCGGCCGGATCGAGGCGCGCGACGAACCCGGAAGGGTCGAAAAGGCTGCCGCCCAGAGCCTGGCCTCCGAAGTCGTCGCCAAGCTGCCGCAGGGCTACGACCAGCTGATCGGGCGGCGCTTCAAGACCGGGGTCGAGCTCTCCGGCGGCGAGTGGCAGAAGATCGCCATCGCCCGCGCCTACATGCGCGACGCCGACGTGCTGATCCTCGACGAGCCGACCGCGGCGCTCGACGCGCGCGCCGAGTTCGAGGTCTTCGAGCGCTTCGCCGAGCTCTCGCGCGGCAAGACGACGATCCTGATCTCGCACCGTTTCTCGACCGTGCGCCGAGCCGACCGCATCCTGGTCCTCGCCGACGGACGCATCGAAGCCCTGGGCAGCCACGAGGAGCTCATGGCGCAGCGCGGCCGCTACGCCGAGCTCTTCGAGCTCCAGGCCGCCGGCTTCCGCTAGGCGGCAGCCCCACCACCCTCAGGCGGGCCTTTGTGCCTCCTGCTTCATCAGGTAGTCGATGGTGATGGCGAGGCCCTCTTCGAGGCCGCGGGGGTGCCAGTCGAGCTCGGTGCGGGCGCGGGTGTCGGCGAAGTTCCAGTGGCGGTCGAGCGACTCGAGCTGCTCGAGCGGGATCGGCAGCGGCCGGCCGGCGAGCTTGAGCAACGGACCGGCGAGGCGGAAGAGCAGGCGCGCGGTGCCGACCGAGAATTCGCGCTTCGGCGGTTTCGCGCCGCCGAGCGCCGCGACGCGATGCGCGAGCTCGCGCACCGTCCACGCCTCCCCCGCCATCAGATATCCGCGGCCGGGCGGAGCGCTCTCGATCACCCGCACGATGCCGTCGACCAGATCGTCGAGGAAGATCCAGCTGGTCCTCTTGTCGGGACCGATGAGCGCCGGGAACCGGCCGAGCATGAGCGCCCGGAGCAGCGTGTTCGCCCCCTGCTTCTTGCCCGGCGGACCGTAGACCAGCGAGGGGAAGACGGTGTTGACCTGGAGTCCCTGCTGCGCCCAGTGCTGCACGCGCGCCTCACCCGCCGCCTTGGTGGCGCAGTAGCGCGTCGGCAGCGGCAGCTGCGGCGCGGACTCCTCGGTCGCCGGCGTGCCGTCGGCGGGGCTCCCACCCCAGGCCGCCATCGACGAGATCGAGAGGAAGCGTGGCACGCCGAGCTTCCTGGCGAGCGAGGCGACGTTCTCGGAGCCCTCGACGTTCGCCGCCGTCATCGTGTCGTCGGCGGCCGCGAGGTCGAGCTCGGCGGCGGCGTGGATCACCCAGTCGGCCCCCGACATCCCCTCGCGCAGCGAGTAGCGGTCGCGGAGATCGCCGACGAAGGTCGCGACGCCGATCTCGCGCAGGAGCTGGAGCGAGTCCTCCGGGCTCGTCGAACGCACCAGGGCGCGCACCTCGTGCCCCTCGGCGCGCAGACGCAGACAGAGCGCCTTGCCGATGTAGCCGGTGGCCCCGGTCAGGTAGAGGCGCATCGCGTCGCTCGCCGGGCGCGCCGCCGTCAGCTCGCGAGGAGCTGGCGGAGGACGTACTGGAGGATGCCGCCGTGGCGGTAGTACTCGACCTCCTGCGGCGTGTCGAGGCGGACGCGGGCGGTGAAGCGCACGCTCTTGCCGGCGGCATCAGTCGCTTCGACCTCGACTCCGAGCCCGGCGGTGAAGCCCCCGGCGAGCGCCGCCGCGAGGCCGTGGATGGCGAAGGTCTCGAAACCGGTGAGCCCGAGCGAGGCGGCGTTCTGGCCGGCCGGGAACTCGAGCGGCACGATGCCCATGCCGATGAGGTTCGACCGGTGGATGCGCTCGTACGACTCGGCGACCACCGCGCGCACGCCCTGGAGCGCCGGTCCCTTCGCCGCCCAGTCGCGCGACGAGCCCGAGCCGTACTCCTTGCCGGCGAGGACGACGAGCGGCACGCCTTCCGCGGCGTACTTCTCGGCGGCGTCGTAGATCGACATCGGCGTGGCATCGGGCAAGTGCACGGTCGCGCCACCCTCGATGTCGGGCGTCATGCGGTTGCGGATGCGGACGTTGGCGAAGGTGCCGCGCACCATCACCTCGTGGTTGCCGCGTCGCGAGCCGTAGGAGTTGAAGTCCGCCGGACCGCAGCCGTTCGCCTCCAGGTACTTGCCGGCCGGGCTCCCCTTCTTGATCGAGCCGGCGGGAGAGATGTGGTCGGTGGTGATCGAGTCGCCGAGCACCGCGAGACAGCGCGCGCCGGCGATGTCGGTGAGCGGCTTGGGCGTGAGGGTCATGCCGTCGAAGTAGGGGGGCTTGCGGACGTAGGTCGAGTCGCCCTGCCAGGCGAAGGTCTCGCCCTCCGGCACGGCGAGCGAGCTCCAGGCGGTGTCGCCGGCGAAGACGTCGGCGTACTCCTTGCGGAACATCTCCGACTTCACCGCCGTCGCGACGGCGTGCTCGATCTCGGCCTGCGTCGGCCAGATGTCCGTGAGGTAGACCGGCGCGCCGTCATTGCCGATGCCCAGCGGCTCGGTCGCGAGATCGAGGTCGATCCGGCCGGCGAGCGCGTA
>CAZQTL010000038.1:21446-23188 GCA_964595975.1 uncultured Thermoanaerobaculia bacterium
CGAGGTAGTTGGCGCGCACGTCGGGGCTGATGCGGCCCTCGAAGTTGCGGTTGCCGGAGAGCACCGAGACCGCCACGAGGTCGTGCTCCTGGATCACCTCGACGATCGGCGGCGGCAGCGGCCCGCTGTTGCCGATGCAGGTGGTGCAGCCGTAGCCGACGGTGTTGAACTTGAGCTGGTCGAGGTAGGTGTCGAGACCCGCTTCGCGCAGGTAATCGGTCACCACCTTCGAGCCGGGAGCGAGACTCGACTTCACCCACGGCTTCGTGCGCAGGCCCTTCTCGACCGCCTTCTTCGCCACCAGGCCGGCGGCGAGCATGACCGACGGGTTCGAGGTGTTGGTGCAGGAAGTGATCGCGGCGATCACCACCGAGCCGTGACGCAGCCGGCAGACCTCGCCGTTCCAGGTCGTCTCGACGTGATCGTCGGCCGCTTCTGCGACGACGGCCGGGGAAGGACCGCCGCCTTCACCCTCCCAGCGGCCGACGGTGGTGGCGGCGGGCGCCGCCTTGGCCTTGCCGGAGACCAGTGATGGCAGCTCCTTGAGGAAACTCGCCTTGACGCCACTCAGGGCGACGCGATCCTGCGGCCGCCGCGGCCCGGCGAGCGACGGCTCGACGGTCGCGAGGTCGAGCGCCAGGGTGTCCGAGTAGACCGCTTCGGGCGTCGCCGCGGTGTGGAAGAGCCCCTGCTCCTTCATGTAAGCCTCGGCGAGGGCGACGCTCTTCTCCGACCGGCCGGTGAAGCGCAGGTAGTCGAGCGCCACCGCGTCGACCGGGAAGAGGCCGCAGGTCGCGCCGTACTCCGGCGCCATGTTGGCGATCGTCGCGCGGTCGGCGAGGCGGAGGTTCGCCAGGCCCGGGCCGAAGAACTCGACGAACTTGCCGACGACGCCCTTCTTGCGCAGCATCTGGGTCACGGTGAGCACCAGGTCGGTGGCCGTCGCCCCCTCCGGCAGACTGCCGGTCAGGCGGAAGCCGACCACCTGCGGGATGAGCATCGACACCGGTTGGCCGAGCATGGCGGCCTCCGCTTCGATGCCGCCGACGCCCCAGCCCAGGACGCCGAGGCCGTTGATCATCGTGGTGTGCGAGTCGGTGCCGACGAGGGTGTCGGGGTAGGCCCAGCCGTCCTCCTGCATCACCACCCGCGCCAGATACTCGAGGTTGACCTGGTGGACGATGCCGGTCGCCGGCGGCACGACGCGGAAGTTGCGGAACGCCTTCTGCCCCCAGCGCAGGAAGAGGTAGCGCTCGTGATTGCGCTCGAACTCCTTCTGGCTGTTGAGCAGCAGCGCCGCCTCCGAGCCGTATTCGTCGACCTGCACCGAGTGGTCGATGACCAGCTCGACCGGCTGCAGCGGGTTGATCCGGTTCGGGTCGCCGCCCATCGCCGCCATCGCGTCGCGCATCGCCGCGAGGTCGACCACCGCCGGCACGCCGGTGAAGTCCTGCAGCAGCACGCGCGCCGGCATGAAGGCGATCTCGCGCGACGGCTGAGCCGCCGGATCCCAGCGACAGAGGAACTCGATCTCTTCGGAGGAGACGACCTTGCCGTCCTCGCGCCGCAGGAGGTTCTCGAGCAGGATCTTCAAGGCATACGGCAGGCGGGTGAGGTCGTAACCGCGCTTCTCGAGCGCGGCGAGACGGGCGATCTTCAGACTCTCCCCGGCGACGGCGAGAGTACCGTGGCTGCCGAAACTATCTTTCATGGGGCGGGCTCCCTTCCCGAAGCGGATCGAG
>CAZQTL010000039.1:0-23022 GCA_964595975.1 uncultured Thermoanaerobaculia bacterium
GGGCGCCGCTGCGCCGGGCCGGGCGCTGCCGCCTCGCCGTTCGGCGTTGGCCTTGGCGCGGGCGCGCTCCTCGGCCTTGCGGGCGCGGATCTCGGCGATCCGGTCCTGCAGCGGGATCTCGAGCTTCTCGACCGGCTTGTGGGTGTAGTCGAAGTCGGGCACGGTGACGCGCGGCAGCCGCTTGCCGATGGCGCGCTCGATCGCCCGCAACTCGTTCTCCTCGTCGGGAGAGACGAAGGTGATGGCGTCGCCGGTCATCTCGGCGCGCGCCGTCCGGCCGACGCGGTGAATGTAGTCCTCGGGGATCTTCGGCACGTCGAAGTTCACCACGTGCGACAGCGCCTCGACGTCGATGCCGCGCGCGGCGATGTCGGTCGCCACCAGGATCTTGTAGCGCCCGTTCTTGAAGCCGGCGAGGGCTTCGGTGCGCTGCGCCTGGCTGCGGTTGCCGTGGATGCGGGCGACTTTGACGTGGCGCTTCTCGAGCTGCTCGAAGACGCGGTTGGCGCGATGCTTGGTGCGGGTGAAGACGATGGCATTGGCGATCTCGCCGCGCTCGATGAGGGTGGCGAGGAGCGGTGTCTTGAGCTCCTGGGCCACCGGGAACACGGACTGCGTGATGCCGGTCGCCGGCGCCGACTTGCGCTCGATCGAGATCATCGCCGGATCCTTCAACATCTCGCGCGACAGCTCGACGATCGGGTAAGGGAGCGTGGCCGAGAAGAACAGCGTCTGGCGCTTGGTCGGCAGATGCTTGAGCACCCGGCGGATGTCCGGCAGGAAGCCCATGTCGAGCATCCGGTCGGCCTCGTCGAGCACCAGCACTTCGAGCCCCTCGAGCTTGGCGTACTTGTACTGGAAGTGGTCGAGGAGCCGCCCCGGAGTGGCGACGATGACGTCGACGCCGCTGCGGAAGGCATGCTCCTGCGGGCCCATGCCGACGCCGCCGTAGATCGCCGCGCCGGAGAGGGGAGTGTGCACCGCGAGGTCGCGCAGGTGCTCGTCGATCTGCGCCGCGAGCTCGCGGGTCGGGGTGAGGATCAGGGCGCGCGTGATGCCGCGCTTCTTGCCCATCAGCCGGTTGAGGATCGGCAGGAGGAACGCCGCGCTCTTGCCGCTGCCGGTCATCGCGCAGGCGAGGACGTCGCGGCCCTCGAGGGCCGGCGGAATGGCGTCGTCCTGAATCGGGGTCGGGCGGGTGAAGCCCAGGGACTTCACGCCCTTCAGCAGATCGGGGTGAAGGTCAAACTTGGAAAAAGCCATGCGAACAACTCTTCTTTCTGTGCGGCGACGCGGTCCGCGTGCGGACGGCGGAGTGCCGCTCGATTGTGATCCGGCGAGACTTGAAGGGGGTGAAAACGGGGACTGCCGGAGAGGCCGCCGTCCGGGCGCCGGGCGCCCGTAGAGAAGTCAGCTGCCTCGAGACAAAGACGCTTCGAGCGGCAACGAACGGCTGCATTATGGCACAGATCGGAGGGGCCCCGCCGGATCGCCCTCATTCCGGACGAAGCCGGCGCGCTGCGAAGTCGCAACGGAACGGAAAAACCCTCGCTGGGTGCGCACGTATCTCCGCGAAGGCGCATGCAGCGTTCGGCGACGTCACCTTCGCCCGCCAAGGGGAGGCGCCCCAGGAGCGGCTCCGGGCCCAGCGCAGGGGCTGTGCGCCCGGAGTCGCGCTGGAGAGGCTGGCGAGTCGCCGCCGGAGTCTTCGCCGGGGCGGTGCTGGTGCGGCTCGTCTATCTCTTCGAGTTCGAGCGCTCGCCTTTCTTTCCCCTGCTCCTCGGCGATTCGCAGAGCTACGACCGCTGGGCACAGAGCCTCGCGGCCGGGGACTGGCTCGGGAAGGTCGTCTTCTATCAGAGCCCGCTCTATCCCTATCTGCTCGGCGTGCTGTACGCGATCGCCGGCCGCGAGCTGCTGGCCGCGCGGCTTCTGCAGGTTCTCGCCGGGGCGGCGGGTTGCGGTCTGGTCGCCTATGCCGCGGCGCGCGTCTTCGGTCCGCGCGAGGGACTGGTATCGGGTCTCCTGCTCGCGCTCTACGCGCCGGCGATCTTCTACGATTCGCTGATTCAGAAGACGAGCCTCGATTTCCTGCTTTCGGCCGTGCTCGTCTGTCTCGTCGCCGTGCCGGTCCCGGAGTTCTCGAACCGCCGGTTCCTCGCCGTCGGCCTCGCGACCGGCGCGATCTGTCTCAATCGCGAGAACGCGCTGATGCTGGTGCCGCTGGTGCTCGTCTGGGCCTGGCGAAGGGAGCCCTCCCGCAAGTTCTCCGCGGCCTGGCTGCTGCTCGGCTTCGCCGTGGTGATCGCGCCGGTGACGGCGCGCAACTGGATCGTCGGGCGAGAGCTGGTGTTGACGACGTCGCAGTTCGGACCCAACCTCTACATCGGCAACAACCCGGAGGCCGACGGCTACTACAAGCCGCTGCTCCCCGGCCGCGGCAGTCCGGAATTCGAGCAGGGGGACGCCATCGCACTGGCGGAGAAGGCCGAGGGGCGCTCGCTCAGCCACACCGAGGTGTCGCACTACTGGCAGCGGCGTGCCTGGAGTTGGATAGAGGAGAACCCCGGCCGCTGGCTGGAGCTGACGGGGCGCAGATTCCTGCTCTTCTGGAATGCGCTCGAGGTGATGGACACCGAGGACCTGGGGACCCACGCCGGACACTCCGTGCTCCTTCGCAGCACTCGAACCTTGTTCCACTTCGGTCTGCTGGCGCCTCTGGCCTTCGTGGGCATCTGGCTCTCCCGTGCCCGATGGCGCGAGTTCGCCCTCTTCGGCGGCATTCTCGGTGTCTATGCGCTCTCCGTCTCCCTGTTCTTCGTCATCGGGCGCTACCGCTATCCGCTCGTGCCCATCCTGGGGTTGTTTGCCGGGACCGCCGGGGTTCACCTGGCCGCGCGTTTCCGGGAGCGAGACTGGCGCGGACTGGCGCCCGCGGCGGCTTTGCTCGCCGCTCTCGCCGTGGTGATGAATCTGCCTCTCGGCTCGGCGGCGGAGATGGGCGCGCTGACGCGGGCGAACTACGCTCGCGCGCTCTCGGAAGCGGGGAGGCCGGAGGAAGCGATCGCGCTCTACCGCCAGGCCCTCGCGCTCACGCCGGGAGCGCCGCGACTCGCCGCAGCCCTCGGTGCGGAGCTCGCCCGACAGGAACGCTTCGCGGAGGCGAGGCCGGTCCTCGAGCAGGCTCTCCGCGCGGATCCCGCTCTCGCGGCGGCCCACAACGCGATGGGCAGCGTGCTGGCGGCGACCGGGCAGCAGGAGTCGGCGATCGCCGAATTCCGGGCCGCTGCCGAGGCGGAACCCGGAAACGCGGTCTTCGCCTTCAACCTGGGAACGGCGCTCGCGGTCGCCGGCCGGCTCGAGGAGGCCATCCGGCAGTTCACCCGCGCCGCAGAGCTCGATCCCGGCAACGCCGGCATCCGCAACAATCTCGGCATTGCGCTCGCGCGGGCTGGCCGGCTCGAAGAGTCCGTTGCGCAACTGGAGCGGGCGGCAACCCTGCAACCCGGCAACCAGGAGACCGCGCGCAACCTGAATCGCGCTCGCGACCTCTTGAGTGCGACTCCAGCACCGAAGCACAGCGTGGCCGGCGCGCCGCATGCCGGCCTCCTGCCCCGCGGCTAGGCGTCCGGGGCCCTTCCCTCGGAGGGTTGGGACGAGCCAGCGTGTATCCTCTGGGTTCGATGATCGAACGAACCGTCTTCTTCGGTACGCCGGATTTCGCGGTGCCGGCGCTCCGCGCCCTGGCGGCCAGCGAGTTCCGGCCGGTGCTGGTGGTGTCGCAGCCGTCGCGCCCGGCGAAGCGCGGGCAGCGGCTGACCGAGCCGCCGGTGGTGGTGGCGGCGCGCGAGCTCGGCATCCCCTGCGAGCAGGTCGAGAAGGTGCGGGATCCGGCGTTCCTGGCGCGCCTCGCCGCCCTCGCCCCGGGCGTTGCGGTCGTCGTCGCCTTCGGCCAGCTCTTTCCGCGCACCCTGCTCGACCTGCCGCGCCTCGGCTGCGTCAACCTCCACGCCTCGGTGTTGCCGCGCTGGCGCGGCGCGGCGCCGATCCAGGCGGCGATCGCCGCCGGCGACTCCGTGACCGGCGTCACGACGATGAAGATGGAAGAGGGCCTCGACAGCGGGCCGATGCTGCTCTCCGCCAAGGTCACGATCGACCCGCGCGAGACTGCCGGGGAGCTCAGCCAGCGGCTCGCCGACCTCGGGGCGCCGCTCCTGGTGGAGACGCTGCGTGGCCTCGACGCCGGGACCCTCGCGGCGAAGCCGCAGCCAGAGTCGGGAGTCTCGGTGGCGCCCAAGATCCGAAAAGAAAAAGCTCGAACAAGGTGGGACTTGGAAGCCGAGACGCTGGTGGATCTGGTGCGGGCGTTTCAGCCCTGGCCTGGGGCCGAGCTGCCGTTCGGTGAGGAGTGGGTCAAGGTTCTGGCGGCTTCCGCGGCAGCCGAGCACTACGGGACCGCCGCCGGCATCGTCGTGGCGATCGAGAAGGAGCGCGTGCTCGTGTCGGCCGGCGGCGACTCGGTGCTCGCCATCGAGCGCGCCCAGCGCGCCGGCCGCGGCCCGGTCTCGGGGGGTGACCTCGCCCGGGGCCTGCATCTCGGTGTCGGCGACCGGTTGATCTGATCTTCACTGGGAAGCCTTTGGATTCACTCGACAAGAGCGCCCTGAAGCGCAAGGAGACCCAGGCCGTCCGCGCCGTCCGCGGCGTTCGGAGCCAGGCGGTGTCGATCGTCGAGCGGACGCTGGTGTCGCGGGCGCCGGTCGACGCCGAGCTCGCGGCGCTCGCCGGCTCCTATGACGAGCGCGATCAGGCCTTGCTGCGCGAGATCGTCTTCGGCACTCTGCGCTGGCTGAAGCGCCTCGACCAGGTGCTGGTCGCAGCGAGTGGGCGGACCTTCGAGCAGATCCAGCCGGCGCTCCTGCCGGTGCTGCGCGTCGGCGCGTACCAGCTCCTCTTCCTCGACCGCGTGCCGGCGCACGCCATCGTCAGCGAAGCCGTCGACGAAGCGCTGCGGCGCAGCCACAAGGGTGCGGCGGGCTTCGTCAACGCGGTGCTGCGGCGTGTCGCCGCCAGGCCGGATCTCCCGGCGTGGCCGGTAGCCGCGAGCGATCCGGTCGAGCGCCTGGCGATCGAGACCAGCCATCCCGAGGTCCTGGTGCGCCGTTGGCTCGAGCAGTATGGCGAGCCGGCGACGCGGGCCCTCCTCGAGGCCAACAACCGGCAGAAGCCGATGCACCTGCTCGCCTTCGAAGACAAAGGTGGCCGCGACCGGCTCGCCGAGAAGCTTCGCGCAGAGGGCGTCGAGACCGAGCCGAGCGGCCTCTCTGCCCAGGGACTCATCGTCCGCTCGGGCCACGCCCTGCGCACCGACGCATTCGCGCGCGGCGAGTTCTACATCCAGGACGAAGTAGCGCAGCTGGTGGCCAGTCTCCCGGCACCGCGACCGCACGAACGCGTGCTCGATGTCGCCGCGGCGCCGGGCGGCAAGGGGCTGGCGCTGCTTGCAGCGGAGCCGTCCATCCGCCTGATTGCCGCCGATGTCGCCCTGCCGCGGCTGGCGGCGCTCGCCGGGAATCATCGCCGCTTGCACACCGCTGCCGGAATCGTCGCCGCAGCGGCGGAGCGCACCCCCTTTACTGGAGCTTTTGACCGCGTCATCGTCGACTATCCCTGCACCGGTACGGGCACCCTGAGAAAGCATCCGGAGCTGAAGTGGCGCTGGAGCGAAAGCGAGCTCGAGAGGCTGGCGGACCAGGCGCACCGCCTGCTCGCCGGCGCCGCGGTGGCCGTGAAGCCCGGCGGACTGCTGGTGGCGATCTCCTGTTCCCTCGAGCCGGAGGAGAACGAAGCGGTCGGCGAGCGCTTCCTCGCGACCGCCTCCGGCTTCCGCCGCACGGGCGCTTCCGGGCGTGTGCCGGCGCCCGCCGCGGCGGCGCGCAGCGGCGAGGGAATCTGGCGCTTCCAGCCTTCGGGCGACCACGACGGATTCACCGTTCAACTCTTCGAACGTCTTTCCTGACTCCTCGCCGGGATACCAGAAAACGTCGCGGAGCCCTGTATTGACAGGCTCCTGCAGTTGCCTTATCGTCGCCACCGTCATCGATTTCGATCGACAAAACCATTGCAACCGGGGAGGAAAGATGGCTGGAAAAGCCGACATCGTCGAGTATGTTGCGGGAAACGTGGACGGTCTGACCAAGAAGCAGGCTGGCGAGGCGTTCGACGCCGTGATCGAAGCGATCACCAAGGGCCTCAAGAAGGGTGATCGCGTTCAGATCCCCGGCTTCGGCAGCTTCAGCGTCGGCAAGCGTGCGGCGCGCAAGGGCCGCAATCCCGCGACCGGCGCCACCATCACCATCAAGGCCAGCAAGAACGCCCGCTTCAAGGCCGGCAAGGATCTCAAGGACGCGCTCAACAAGGGCAAGTAAGCCGCCCGGAATCATCGGGCAGGCTGATTCGAATCGCTGTCGCCTGATCCGTTCCAATCGTTCTGCCTGACGCCAGAAGCCCTGCGGAGAAGTATCGACCGCAGGGCTTTTGTGCGTCCGGGGACGTCGCCGCTGCCCGCTCGACGGTGCGTCGGGTGCTAGCATTCCTCCGCGGGGCGGAGAACCTCCCGCGCGCCGTCGCCCATGCCCAGCCCACCCTCCCAGAACGACCGGAAGCCCGGGTTCTCCCACCTCGACGAAGGCGGTCGGGCGCAGATGGTCGACGTGTCGGAGAAGCCGGTGACGCGGCGGATCGCCGAGGCCTCGTGCCGTCTCCTCTGTGCCGCGGAAACGATCGCGCGTCTGGCTTCGCTGCCCAAGGGGGATGCGGTCGCCGTCGCCCGCCTCGCCGGCATCCAGGCGGCGAAGCGCACCGACGAGTGGATTCCGCTCGCCCATACGCTGCCGCTCGACAGCGTGGAGGTGGCGATCGTTCCCGGCGAGGGAGAGGTGCGGATCGCCAGCCGGGTGACGGTCACGGCGCGCACCGGTGCCGAAATGGAAGCTCTGGTCGCCTGCGCTGCCGCGGCGCTCGCCCTCTACGACATGGTGAAGGCGATCGATCGCACGGCGAGCGTCACCGACCTTCGGTTGGAGGCCAAGAGCGGCGGCAGGAGCGGCGATTTCGTTCGCGAGCGGGCAGAAGGGGAGCCGTGAGCGGCACCCGATCGCCGCGGATCGCCACCGGCCTCGACCTCCTGCTCAGCGATGCCGGAGCGCTCGCCGGCCGGCGCTACGGCCTGCTCGCGCACGGCGCCGCTGTGACCGCCGACTGCGTGCCGGCGCATCTTGCGCTCGCCGCCACGGGCACCCCGCCAGCGCGGCTCTTCGGCCCGGAGCACGGCTACTACGGCGTCGAGCAGGACATGGTGCCCGCCGCCGGTCAGCGCGACCCGTGGACCGGGGTCGAGATCGTTTCGCTGTACGGTGACGACGAACGTTCCCTGCTGCCGCGGCCCGAAGCCTTCGCCGGCCTCGACCTGCTGCTCATCGATCTGCAGGACATCGGCACGCGCTACTACACCTACGCCGCGACCGCGGTGTGGGCCGCGGAGGCGGCGCGTGCCGCCGGTTGCGAGGTCTGGATTCTCGACCGCCCGAACCCGCTCGGCGGCGAGGTCGTCGAAGGCAACCTGCCGGATCCCGGCTTCGCCTCGTTCGTCGGCGCCTTTCGTCTGCCGGTGCGGCACGGCCTGACGCTGGGAGAGATCGTCCGCCTCGAGGCGCACCGACGCCAGTGGGGCCGGCTGCCGAGGGTCTTTGCTGTCGCAGGGTGGCGGCGCCACGATCTCTGGCCGGCGACGGGGCGGCCGTGGATCGCGCCGTCGCCGAACATGCCGACCTTCGACACGGCGCTGCTCTATCCCGGCCTCTGCCTGGTCGAAGCGACGGAGCTCTCCGAAGGGCGCGGCACGACGCGGCCTTTCCTGCTCTTCGGCGCCCCGGATCTGCGCCCCACGGCGCTCGCCGAGGCGCTTCTGCCGCTTCGCGAAATGGGCATCGCCGCTGTGCCGACCTACTTCCGCCCGCAGTTCCAGAAGCACAAGGGCGAGATCTGCGGCGGCATCGAGCTGGTGGTGCGGGAGGCGACGAAGGTCCACGCCTACCGCCTGGGACTCGAGATCCTCCGCGCGCTGAAGAGCGTCGCGCCGAAGCAGTTCCGCTGGCGCGCGGCGCCCTATGAGTTCGTCGCCGACCGCCCGGCGATCGACCTGCTCACCGGCAGCGATCACTTCCGCCGCGCCCTCGACGGCGACCCCGCAGCCGACCTCGCAAACTGGCTCGCCAGCTTCGAGGCGGACGAACAGGAATTCCGGCAGGAACGAAAAGAGATCCTCTTGTATCCAGAAGAAGAAAAGCTTCAGTAGATGAAAACTCCGGTTCTGCTTGCCGTGGACGGACCCGCCGAGGAATTCGCGCCGCTGTTCGCCGCTGCCAAGGCGGCCGGCCTGCGCGTCGGCTGGCTGGCCCTGAACGCGTCGGTCGACCCACCGCCGCCCCTCCAGGCACCCCCTTTACTGGAAGCTTTTCGCGCCGTGGCCGTCGGCGACGGCCGGTCGGTCGCCGTGAAGCCGATGAAGGGCAAGGCGGTCCTGCGCGATCTTCTGCGCGAGCATTTTCTGGGGGCTGACGTGGTCCTGGTGGCCGGCCTGGAGCTCTTTCCGCGCCTCACGGCGCGGGGGGAGGGTCCGTGGAAACTCGAGGAAAGCGCCACGGCCAGCCGGCTCTACTCCACCGATGAGCTCCTCGTCCGGCTGCGCAAGCCGGCGTTGCGCTGGAAGAGCTCCTAGCCGAGACCCGACGATGCCCGAGCAGATCAAGTACTTCGTCCCCGGCCCGGTCTATGTCCTCGAGGAGGTGCGCGCGGCGATGCTGGCGCCGGTCGTCGGCCACCGCTCGCCCGAGTTCATGCCGGTGTACAAACGGATCACCGAGGCCTTGAAGCCGGTCTTCCGCACCACCCGCGACGTGTACATGGCGACCTCGAGCGCGACCTTCCTGATGGAGGCGGCGCTCACCTCGCTGGTTTCCCGCGACGTCCTCCATCTGACCAACGGCGCCTTCTCCGAGCGCTGGTTCGACATCGGCAGGTCGCTCGGCCGGGACGCCGATCAGATCGCCGCCCCCTGGGGCGAGATCGTCGACCCGGAGCTCGTCCGCCAGGCCCTGCGCAGAAAGCGCTACGAGGCGGTGACGGTGGCGCACAACGAGACTTCGACCGGAGTCGTCAACCCGCTGGCGGAGATCGCCCGCGTGGTGCGCGAGGAGTCCGCCGCGCTGCTGCTCGTCGACGCGGTCTCTTCGCTCGCCGGCGCGCCCGTCGAAACCGACGCCTGGGGACTCGACTTCGTCTTCGCCGGCTCGCAGAAGGGGCTGGCGACGCCGCCGGGGCTCACCCTATTCGCCTTCTCGCAGCGCGCGGAGGAGAAGGCGGCGACGATTCCGCACCGCGGCTACTACGGCGACCTGTTGCGCTACCGCGACAAACATCGCGAGGGCGGGCCGATCACGACGGCGGCGGTGTCGATCGCCTGGGCGCTCGACCTGCAGCTCGCGCGCATCGCCCGCGAGGGGATCGAGGCGCGTTGGGCGCGTCACGCCGAGATGCAGCGCCAGACCGACGCCTGGGCCGCGGCGCACGGCTTCGCCTTCGCTTCGGCGGCGAACGGGCGGTCGGCGACGGTCAGTTGTCTGCGCCCGCCGGCAGGCGTCGAGGCGCGCGGGCTCGTCGCCGGACTCAAGAAGAGAGGCTTCACGCTCGGTGGCGGCTACGGCCGCTTCAAGGACTCGACCTTTCGTGTCGGGCACATGGGAGAAGTTCAAACTACGGACCTCGCGGCGCTGCTGGCCGCGATCGCAGAGGAGATCGCCTCATGACTCGCATTCTGATTGCCGATCCGCTGGAAGAATCGGGCCTTTCCATCCTGCGCGCCACGGGCGCCGACGTGAAGGTGGTCGGCGCCGAAGAGCGCGCCCGGCTGCCTGAGCTGGTGGCCGAAGTCGACGCGCTGGTGGTGCGCAGCGCCACCAAGGTGACCAGGGCCCTGCTCGAGGCGGCCGGGAAGCTGCGCGTCGTCGGACGCGCCGGCGTCGGCGTCGGCGACGTCGACGCCGACGCGGCGACGGAGCGCGGCGTGCTGGTGGTCAACGCTCCGAACGCCAATCTGGTCTCCGCGACCGAGCACACCTTCGCGCTGCTCCTCGGCCTGGCGCGGAGCCTCCCGGCCGCCGACGCCTCGATGAAGCGGGGCGAGTGGGATCGCAAGACGTTCGTCGGCGTCGAGCTCCAGGGCAAGACCCTGGGCATCGTCGGACTCGGCCGCATCGGCCAGCGCGTGGCCTCCCGCGCCCGCGCTTTCGAGATGCGCGTCGTCGCTTACGACCCGTTCCTCGAGGCGGAGCAGGCGAAACGCATCGGCGTCGAGCTCCTGGAGCTCGATGAGCTCATGAAGCAGAGCGACGTCGTCACCCTGCACACGCCGTTCAGCAAGGCGACGAAGAACCTGATCGACGCCCGCCGTCTCGGCCTGATGAAGCCGGGGGCGCTGTTCATCAATTGCGGCCGCGGCGGCCTGGTCGACGAGGACGCGCTGCTCGCGGCCCTGGAGTCGGGGAAGATCGCCGGCGCCGGCCTGGACGTCTACGAAGACGAGCCGACGCACCGCCATGCGCTCACCGGCCATCCCCGGGTGGTCGCGACGCCGCACATCGGCGCGCAGACCAAGGAGGCGCAGGAGCGCATCGCCATCGAGACCGCGCACATGGTGCTGGCGGCGCTGGACGGCGAGGTGCCGGCGGCGGCGGTGAATCCGTCGGTCAGAAGGCCGGGGGCGTAGCCGCCGGATCGGCGGACGGCGCCGAAGCCCCGACGACGAGCGCCGAGTAGCCCTGGCGGGACAGCTTCGCCGCCAGGGCCGCCGCGGCGTCGGGGTCGTCGAAGGCGCCCAGTTGCACGCGGTGCCAGACCTCGTCGGAACGCAGCGTGACCCCGGGATAGGAGGGCCGCAGGCGGGCCACCAGGGCGTCGGCGAGCGCCCGTTCCTGGAAGGCACCGAGCTGCACGACATAGCGCCGGTCGCCGCCGCCGAGGGCGATCGTCCTCAGTTCCACCCGCGCCGTGCCGGGCCCGACCATGCCGATGGCGCGGGCGGCGGTCAGCGAAAGATCCAGGATCCGGTCCTTCTTGAACGGACCGCGGTCGTTGACGCGCACCTGGGTCGTCAGGCCGTTGTCGAGGTTTCTCACCTCGAGCAGGGTGCCGAACGGCAGCGTGCGATGGGCGGCGGTGAGGGCGTGCATGTCGTAGCGCTCGCCCGAGGCGGTCATCCGGCCGTCGAAACCGGGCCCGTACCAGGAGGCGACGCCGCGTTCGAGGCTCGAGGGGCCGGAGTGCGCAGGGCGGTGCCCCGCGCTGGCACAGCCGGCGAGGACGAGAAGTCCCACCAGGAGCGGGGCGGAGGCGATGGAGCGGACGGGCGGCATCGCTTCGGGCTCGCCCGGCGCCGGCCCGTCCGGCGACTTCCGCCAGGGGGCTAGATCCGGGGCGCTTCGACTGCGGCGGCGTCGAGGCCGGCGAGAGCCGGGTTCACGACGTCGTCGAGGAACTCGTCCACCTGCTCGGCCGAGCGGCCGGTGAAAGCCTGGGGATCGACCCAACGGGCGATCTCTTCGGCCGACAAGCGGAAGTCGGCGTCCGCTGCAATTGTAGCAAGGAGTGGATTCTCCTGCCCGCGGGCGACCGATTCCTGGGCGGCGAAGGAGTGGGTGCGGATGCGCTCGTGCAGGTGCTGGCGATCTCCGCCGCGCAGCACCGCCTCCATGAGCAGGGTCTCGGTCGCCATGAACGGCAGCTCGCGGGCGACCCGCGCGGCCACCATGCCGCCGTTGACCCTGAGGCCCGCCGCGATGTGTCCGGCGAGCCCGAGGATGGCGTCGCAGGCGAGGAAGGCGTCGGGCAGCACCAGCCGGCGATTGGCCGAGTCGTCGAGGCTGCGTTCGAGCCACTGCGTGGCGGCGTTCACCGGGCCGTTGAGGGCGTCGGTCATGATCCGCCGAGCCAGGCCGCACATGCGTTCGGCGCGCACCGGATTGCGCTTGTAGGCCATCGCCGACGAGCCCACCTGGTGCTCGTCGAACGGCTCGGCGAGCTCGCCCACGCCTTGCAGCAGGCGCAGATCGGTGCCCATCTTGTGGCAGCTTTCGGCGACGCCGGAGAGCGTCGCGAGCACCTGGCTGTCGAGCTTGCGGGTATAGGTCTGGCCGGAGACCGCGACGCTGCCGGCGAAGCCGAGACCGGCGGCGACGCGGGCGTCGAGCTCACGCACCTTGCCGTGGTCGCCGCCGAAGAGCGTCAGGAAGGAGGCCTGGGTTCCGGTGGTTCCCTTGACGCCGCGGCAGCGCACCGTCGCCAGCCGATGCTCGATCTCGGCCAGGTCGAGCGCGAGATCGTGCGCCCACAGGCAGGCCCGCTTGCCGACCGTCGTCAGCTGCGCCGGCTGGAAATGGGTGTAGGCGAGACAGGGGAGCGCCCGGTGGGCGCGGGCGAAGGCGGCGAGTCCGGCGAGGGCGGTGGCGATCCGCCGGCGCAGCAGCTCGAGCGCCTCCCGCATCAGCAGCTGATCGGTGTTGTCGGTGATGAAGGCGCTGGTCGCGCCGAGGTGGAGGATGCCGCCGGCGCCCTTTTCGACCGCGTCCGCCTGCTCGGCGAAGTGCCGCAGGTGGGCGACGACGTCGTGCCGGGTCTGGCGCTCGATCTCCGCGACCCGCGCGAGGTCGAGCAGCGGCGCGGCGGCCTCGAGGGCGGCGATCTGCTCCGGGCGGATCGGCAGGCCCAGTGCCGCCTCGCTCCGCGCGAGCAGGATCCATATCCGGCGCCAGGTGGCGAAGCGGTGGGAGCTCGAGAAGATCGCCGCCATCTCGCGCGACGCATAGCGCTCGTAGAGCGGATTCTGCGGCTGTTCCGGGGCGGTGTCGGCGGCGGCTTCGGCGCGGGGGGTCATCCCGGCGAGGATAACAAAGCGGCCGGTCGCGCGAGGGGAGAAGCGCTGGGCTAAGATCGATCCACGAGGTGATCCCGACGGTGCTCCGGTTGCGCTGGGCAGTTCAGGGCAGGGACGAAGTGCTGCCGCTCGCGGCGGACGAGCTGCGCATCGGCCGCGGGACCGAGAACGAAGTCGTGCTTGCCGACTTTTCGGTGTCGCGGCGGCATGCCGTCATCCGCCGGGAGGGCGGCAGCTGGTTCGTCCAGGACCTGATGTCGACCAACGGCATCCAGCTCAACGGCGTCGCCAGCAAGCGCGCGATGCTGAAGCCGGGCGATCGCCTCAAGATCGGCATCTTCGAGCTCCAGGTCGAGGAGGTGCGCGAGCCGCCGATCTCCGGCACGAGCGCCAAGCTGGCGACCGCCGGCCTGCCGCAGATGCCGCAGGGGGCGCCGGCGCCCGTCGGTACGGCGACCATCGTGCGCTCGCTCGCCGACTTCAGCGCCGCCTGGGGACTCGACGGCAAGAGCTCGGGAGAGGCGCGGTCGAACAAGCGCAAGGACCTCGACGAAGCCTACTCGAGCAAGATCTTCGGCTTCATGACCCGGCTGGCGCGCCTCCTCATCCGCTCGGATTCGGTCGACGAGGTGTTGTCGCGGGTGATGGACATCGCTTTCGAGGCGCTGCCGGTGGACCGCGGCTTCATCCTGCTGCTCGACGAGGCCACCGGCAAGACGGTCTGCGAGCTGGCGCGCACCAAGGAGCGGCTCGAGTTCCGGCCGCAGAGCGAGGTCCCGGTTTCGCAGACGATGGTCGAGCAGGTGATGCGCGACCGGGTCGCGCTGCTGACCTACGACGCGCTCGCCGACCAGCGCCTGGCCGGAGGCGACTCCATCCGCATCCACCAGATCCGCGCCGCCATGTGCACGCCGCTGTGGTCGGGCGAGAAGATCATCGGCGTTTTCCAGGTCGACACGCCGTTCCATGCCGGCACCTTCAACGAGAAGGACCTCGATCTCCTGACCGCGCTCGCCAACTACGCCGCGGTCGCGGTCGAGCGCCTGCGCTACGCCAAGACGGTCGAGTTCGAACGCCTGGTGCGCAGCCGCCTCGAGCGCTACCACTCGCCGGCGGTCATCGAGAGCATCGTGCAGTTCACTCCCAGCGCCGCCGAACCGACGGTCGGCAAGATGAAGCTCGCCGAGGCGACGGTGATGTTCGCCGACCTCGCCGGCTTCACGCCGGTGTCGGAGAAGGCCTCGCCGCAGGAGGTCGCGGAGATGCTCGAGGCCTACTTCACCCATGCCGTCGAGGCGATCTTCGCCGCCGGCGGCACGCTCGACAAGTTCATCGGCGACTGCGTCATGGCGTTCTTCGGCGCGCCGGTGGCGCAGCCCGACCATGCCCGGCGAGCGGTCGAGGCGGCGTTGCAGATCCAGGCGGCGCAGGAGGCGCTCAACCGCGAGCGCGCGGCACGCGGCTTGCCGACCCTGGCGGTGCGCATCGCCATCCAGAGCGGACCGGTGATGGTCGGCGACGTCGGCAGCCGCAAACGCGTCGACTACACGGTGCTCGGCAACACGGTGAACGTCGCGGCGCGGCTCGAATCGTCGGTCGCCGAGCCGGGGGAGATCACCCTCGGCGGCGAAACGCACCGCCTCCTCGCCGGCGCCTTCCCGACCGAAGCGCTGGGAGAGTTCCAGCTGAAGGGGCTCGAACAGCGGGTGCACGCCTATCGCGTGCTGCGGAGCTGACCTGGGCGCCGATCCCGCGGCGGCGCCGCTCCTGCTGGTCACCGGCAACCGCGGCAAGCTCGCCGAGGCCCGGCGTCTCGCCGGCGCCGCCGGGCGCATGCTCGAGGCGGTCGAAGTCGACCTGCCGGAGATCCAGTCGCTCGACATGGAAGAGATCCTGCGAGCCAAGGCCTGGAGCGCCTGGCAGAGCGTCCAGCGCCCGGTCGTGGTCGAGGAGACCGGTCTCGAGCTCGTGGCGATGAACGGCTTTCCCGGACCGCTGGTGAAGTGGATGCTCGCGGCGGTCGGCGCGGAGGGGATCGCCCGCGCCGCGCTCGGCCTCGGCGATGCGCGAGCCCGCGCGGTCTGTCTGCTGCTGTGGACCGACGGCGAGCGCACGCTCGTCGGGCGCGGCGCGACGTCGGGCCACCTGGTGCTGCCGCCGCGGGGCGGCAACGGTTTCGGCTGGGATCCGGTGTTCGTGCCGGACGGCAGGCTCCGAAGTTACGGCGAGCTCGCCGACGAGGAGAAGGACCGCATCGGGCACCGCGGCCGGGCCTGGCGGGATCTGCTGGCGCAGCTCGAGCGCGGTCCGTCCGCAGCGTAAGCGGCGCCGGCAAGGAGAATGGCGATGCAGGCGACGAAGCTCTGGCTGGGCGTGTCCATGGTCGCGGCGCTGGTCGCATCACCCCTCTCGGCACAATTCGCGACGCCCGCGGACCGGGACAACACTGTGTTCGAGGAGCTCGTGCAGCAGGAGGGCTGCTCGGCCTCGACCAGCAACGGGGCGGGGCAGTACCTGTTCTCGGGCTTCACCAATAACGGCACCGAGCGGCGGGCGGTGCTGCACTTCGACGTGAGCTCGATCCCCGCCGGTTCGACGATCGTCGCCGCGACCGTGACGCTGCACCAGAACCGGGTCGCCGGTGGGAGCTCCCCCTCCGACCTGTTCGGGCTGCGCCGCATCACCGCCGACTGGGGGGAAGGGACCTCCGACGGCGGTACCTCCGAGGGGGGCGGCGGTCCGGCGACGCCCAACGACGCCACCTGGTGCGAGCGGTTCTACCAGGTCGCGCAGTGGGCGAATCTGGGAGGCGACTTCATTTCGCCGGCGAGCGCGACGATTGCCGTGGGCACGACCTCGCCGGCGTCCTACGTCTGGGGCCCGACGGCCGGTCTGGCGGCCGATGTGCAGGGCTGGGTCGACGCGCCGGCGTCGAATTTCGGCTGGATCCTGATCCAGGATCTGGTCTCTCCTCCGCCGCTGGGCGAGCCGGAGGGGGCGGTCGGCACCGCGCGGCGATTCGACAGCCGGGAAGGCACCGCTGCGGTGCAGCCGCGGCTCGAGGTCACCTACCTGCAGCCCCCGACGGTGGAAGTGCCGACCCTCTCCCACTGGGGGCTGGCCCTGCTGGCAGGCGTTCTTCTGGGCGCAGCGATGCGGACCTTGGCGCGCCCGGGCTGAGACTCTCGCGCGGCCGCTGGGGTCGGTCGAGGAGGGGATTCAGGCCGGCGCGCTCTCTTCGACGGGTGCCTTGCCACGCGCACGGCGCTCGCGCCATTCGAGCAGCAGGTCGTAGAGAACCGGTACCAGAACCAGGGTGAGGAACGTGGCGAAGGCCAGTCCGAACATGACGGCCACCCCCATCGGACGCCACCAGGAGCTCGACTCGCCCGAGGCCTGAAAGTGGAAGGCGCGGAAATCGAAGCCCCAGCCGACCACCGTCGGCACGAGACCGAGAATGGTGGTGATGGCGGTCAGCAGCACCGGCCGCAGGCGGCGCATACCGGTGACCAGAATCGCCGCCCGCCGCGCCATGCCGCGCGCTCGCTGCTGTTCGGCATAGTCGAGCAGCACGATGGCGTTGTTCACCACGACCCCGGCGAGGGAGATCACTCCGATGCCGGTCATGATGATTCCGAACGGCGTACCGGTGAGGACCAGGCCGAGAAGCACGCCGATCATCGACATCACCACCGAGGTCATGATGATGAACGGCACGGCATACGAGTTGAACTGGCCGACGATCAGCAGCAGCACGACGATCAGGGCGTAGAGGAACGCCTTCGACAGGAACGCGGTCGACTCCTCTTCGTCCTGGCTCTGGCCGGCGAAGCGCACGCCGTAGCCGGGCGGCAGCAGGCCCGGGATCGCCTGGATGCGCCTCTCGGCTGCGGCCCGCACCGGCTGCGCCAGTTCCGGAGTCGTCACCTTGCCGGCGATCGTCACCACCCGGCGGCGGTCCTTGTGCTGGATCGACTGCAGCGCCGCGCCGGTCTCGACCCTGGCCACCGTTTCGAGCGGGATCTGCTCGCCATCCTCGTTGACGACGACCAGCCGCTGCAGGTCGGCGAGGCTCGAGCGCGCGCCCGGAGCGAAGCGCACCGTGATGTCCCACTCATCCTCTCCTTCGCGGAACTGCGACGCCTCGGTGCCGTTGATCGCCGTGCGCAGGGTGCGGGCGATGAGCGCCGTCGAGAGCCCCAGGCGCGCGGCCTGGTCGCGGTCGATCCGCACGACCACCTCGGGGCGGGCGAGGTCGAAGTCGTTGTCGAGCGTCGCGAGGCCGGGGATGTCGGCGATCTCGCGCTGGATGCGCTCGGCGATCTCCCCCAGGCGGGCGAAGTCGGTCCCCGAAAGCTCGATCGAGAGCGGGTCCCCCACTGGCGGGCCTTCGACCGGGCGCTCGACGTTGATGGTGGCGCCGGGAATTCCCTTGACGCGCCGACGTGCCTCCTCGAGCGTCTGGAGCGAGCTCTGACTGCGGACCTCCATGTCCAGCAGGTCGAGCGTCACCCGGCCGCGGGTCGGATCGCCGCCCTCGGAGCGCCCGCCGGAGAACTCGTCGCCGGTGGCGCCGGAGCCCGCGGCCGCCGAGCGCACCCGGATGTCCGGCAGGTCGCCCAGGCGGCGCTCGAGCTCGCTCACGATGATGTCGGTCTGCTCGAGGCGGGTGCCGGGAGGCGTCTCGACCGAGGCCCAGATCTGGCGCGGATCGGTCTCGGGGAAGAGCTCCGTGCCGTGGTTGAACCCGGCGTAGATCGCGACCACCGCGACGAACAGCGCCAGCGTTGCGCCGAGGACGATGGCGCGGTGATCGAGCGCCCATTTCAGGGAGTCGCGATAGCCGACTAGGATGCGGCCGCCGATCCCGGAGTCGCCGACGAGCTCGGCCCGGTCGTCGATGACCATCGCGCGCTCCTGATCTCGCCGCATGTAAGCCGCCGCCAGCGTCGGGTTGGCGGTGAAGGCGATGACCAGCGAGGCGGCGAGCGCGACGCAGACGGCGATCGGCAGGATCGACATGAAGTCGCCGATGATGCCGGGCCAGAAGAAGAGGGGGACGAACGCGCCGATCGTCGTCAGGGTCGAGTTGAGCACCGCGCCGCCGACTTCGCGGGCGCCGACCTGCGCCGCCTCGAAGGCGCTCTTGCCCTCCTGCATGTGACGGTAGATGTTGTCCACCACGACGATCGAGTTGTCGACCAGCATGCCGACCGCCAGCACCAGCGAGAACAGCACCATCATGTTGAGCGTCATGCCGGCGAGCTGCACGACGACGAAGGTGAGGAGCATCGAGAGCGGGATCGCCGCGCCGACGAAGAGCGCGTTGCGCAACCCCATGGTGAAGAAGAGCACGATCACGACCAGCACCACGCCGGTGAGGACGTTGTTCTCGAGATCGGCCACCATGATGCGGATGTCCTTCGACTGGTCGGCGAGGAAGGTCACCTCGACACCCGGCGGCCAGGTGGCCTCGAGGCGCTCGACCTCCGACTTCAGGCGGTCGGTGAGCTCGATGATGTTCGAACCGGAGCGCTTCTGCACCGCGAGCGAGACCGACTCCCGGCCGTCGATGCGCGAGTAGGAGCTGCGCTCCTTGAAGCCATAGCTGACCGAGGCGACGTCGCGCACCTGCACCGGGCGCTGACCGACCACCTTGACCACGAACTGCTCGACGGCGAGCGGATCCTTCACCTCGCCGGGGACCCGCAGGGCGAGCGTCTGGCCCTTGAGGGTGAGCTCGCCGCCGGGGATCGAGACGTTCTCGTCGCGGATCGCGTCGAGCACGTCGTCGAGCGAGGCACCGTAGAGGCGCAGGCGCTCCGGGTCGACATCGACCTGAACTTCGCGCTCGACGCCGCCGACGAGCGTCGCCCGCAGCACGCCGGGGATCGCCTCGACCTCGTCCTGGAGCTCTTTCGCCAGGCGCCGGAGCTCGACCGGACCGACGTCGCCGGAGAGATGGACCTGGAGGATCGGCACATCGGAGAAATTGAGCTCGCGCAGGATCGGTTCCTCGGCGTCGGCCGGGAACTCGGCCTTGGCGAGATTGACCCGGTCCCGCACCTTCTGGAGCGCGAAGTCGAGGTCGACACCCGAGACGAACTCGACGTTCACCACCGAGACGCTCTCGGTCGATGTCGAGGTGATCTGCTTGATCCCTTCGAGCCCCTGCAGCTCGCGTTCGAGCTCGTCGGTGAGCTGACTCTCGACGTCGGTGGGCGAGGCGCCGGGCCAGACCGTGTAGACCAGGATGTTGGGGATCTCGATGTCCGGAAAGCTCTCGCGCGGCAAGGTGGAGTAGGCCAGACTGCCGGCGATGACGACCGCGACCAGGGCGAAAAAAACGGTGGCGCGGTTCTTGACCGCGAGCTCGCCGAGCCTCACTTCAGACCTCCTCGACCGGCTGATTCTCGCCCACAGCGTGCTGGCCCTCGACGATGACGCGCGTTCCGGCCGGCAGGCCGGTGACCACGATCTCCTCGCCGATCACCATTCCCGTCGTCACCTCGCGGCGCGATGCGCGCCCGTCGGCGACCGTCCACACCGCCTTGGTGCCGCCCAGGTCGACGAGCGCGGACATCGGCACGACGAAGGCGCCTTCGAGGCTCTGGCGCGGAATGTCGAGGCGGGCGAGCATGCCGGGCTTCAATCGGCCATCGGCGTTGGCGAGCTCGGCTTCGACCGTGAGAGTGCGCGACTGCGGGTCGAGCTCGGCGCCCAGGCGTTCGATCTTCGCCGGAAATCTCTCGCCCGGGTAGGCGTCGAAGCTGACTTCGACCTCGCGACCGACGGCGAGGAAACGCACGTCGGCGGAGCGCGCCTCGGCGCGGACCTTGACCCGCGAGGCGTCGACGAGCTCGAAGAGGGGTGTACCGGGAGCGACGAAGCTGCCGACCTCGACATGGCGGGCGGCGATCCGCCCTGCCCACGGCGCCGTGAGGCGCGCCTTGTCGAGCGCGAGCTTCGCCGACGCGAGCCGCGCCGAGGCGACGTCGCGGTTGGTGACGGCGTCGAGCAGTTGCGCCTTGGTCACCGCCTTGCGCTCGAAGAGGTTCTCGGCGCGCTCGAACTGGAGGTTCGCCTGCCGCAGCCAGGCTTCGGCTTCTGCCACCTGTTGCGCCAGGGCGCGCTCGTCGATCGTCGCCAGCACCTGCCCCTTGCCGACGGCCTGGCCGAGCTCGGCGCGGACGGATTCGACGGCGCCGCCGACCTCGGCCGCCAGGATGGCGCGGTGGCGCGGTTCGAGGGCCGCCGGGAGGCTCGTGCGGTCGACGACGGTCTGCGGCGCGAGCGTGACCGTGCGCACCTGGGCGACGCGCGCGGCCGGCGCGGCCGGGGCTTGGGCTTTGGGCGGCGAGCAGC
The DNA here is from genome assembly GCA_964595975.1 of uncultured Thermoanaerobaculia bacterium. Lineage (GTDB taxonomy): Bacteria > Acidobacteriota > Thermoanaerobaculia > Multivoradales > JAGPDF01 > JAGPDF01. The sequence continues at coordinate 20,354 of CAZQTL010000039.1, forward strand.
CAGCGAGCGTGAAGAGGCTGGCCGAGGCGAGCGAGAGGACGGCGAACGAAGAGCGGGTGCGGTTCATGGCAGTTCCTTCTGCGCCAGCGTGGACCAGGGCGTGGTCGGCAGCAGGCCGACCGCACGCGACAGACGGGAGGCTTCGATGAGGGCTTCGTAGCGCGCTTCGATCGCGCTCACCTGGGCGAGCACGGCGTTGCGCTGCGAGTCGAGGAGATCGGTCTGGGTGGCGACCCCCTCCTCGTAGGTGGCGCGCGCCACCCGCACGGCCTCCTGCGCGGCCTGGGAGAAGGTCTCGGCCGATGCGGCGCGCGACAACGCGGTGGTGTAGTTGGTCCAGGCCTGATCGGTCTCGAGCCGGATCTTCGCCTCGAGCTCGGCGCGGCGCAGCGCGACCTGCCGGCGCTGGCTCTCGAACTGTTCGATCTGACCGCGCCTCCGGCCGCCGTCGAAGAAGGGCCAGGAGAGCTCGAGCGCCGCCGCCCACGAGCTGTAAAGCGGATCGGCGAGGTTCGTCACCAGGCGCACTTCGCGTCCCCAGTAGCCGTTGAGGTCGATGCGCGGCAGGCCGTCGGCGCGGGTGATCTGCTGCTGGGCCCTGTAAGCGCCCTCCTGGTGCAAGAGGTCCTCGATCTCGGGCCGCGCGGCTGCGGCGGCGACGAGCACGGCAATCGCCGGCGGCTCCGGCAGCTCGGCGGAAGAGGGTTCGAGCTCCAGCGGTTCTGTGGGCGGGAGGTCGAGGAGCTGCCGCAGGCGCATCTCGGCGACGGTCACCTGACCCTGCCGGCGGGCGACTTCCGGGGCGACGGCGGCGAGCGCGGAGAAGGCGCGCAGCTGCTCGAGCTGGGTCGCCTCGCCGATCTCGAGCAGGTCCTCGACGCGCGCCAGGTCGCGGCTGCGGTACTCGCGCTCGGCTTCGATCGTCGCCAGGCCCTCGCGCGCCGCCTGCACGCGGTAGTAGGCCTCGGCGGTGGCGAACGCCGCGTCGAGCTGGGCGGTACGGATCTGCGCGTCGGCGGCCTCGCCGACGATCTTGGCGAGATCGAGCGCGGCGCGGATCTTGCCGAAGGTCCAGACCGGCTGTCGCACCTCGATCACCGCCCGGCTGAGCTCCTGGGTCGAGGGCGAGAAGACGCCGCCGGGGAACTGGTCGAGGATCTCGTCGAAGTCGGAACTGTTGAGAAAGGAGGGGCTGCGCGACTGCCCCCACGACGAGCTGAGGCTGAGCTGCGGGAAGGCGTCGGCGCGCGCTTCGCGAACGCCCCCCTTCACCTGGCTGCGAATCTCCTCGACCGACAGCACTCCCGGGTTGGCGCGCAGCGTCGTCTCGACGGCGCCGGCGAGGTCGAGCTGGATACCCGCCAGCGGCGGGGCCGGGGCGGCGAGCGCGGCGACGGCAGCCAGCATGGCAGCACAGTTGTGGCGGCGTTGAGTTCGGCGGGGCATCGGGACAGCACCTCCTGCGGGATGCGCCACGAAAGGGCACTGGATGGAGCCGCCGAATCTGAAGCGCGCGACTCCGACGGGCGCTCCCCGAGGATATCGCGAGCCGCCATCATGAGGTGGATTCGGAGCGGACTTTCAGCCCGATTCGCGATGGTTCCGAAGGCGCTTGTTCGCCGAGAGAACGTAGCCGGCGGCGCCGACGGCGAGCACCGCGCAGCCGGCGGCGGCCTGGCGCGGCGCGGCGACGAAGCTGTTGGCGACGACGCCGGCGGAGACGGCGACGAAGATCGCCGTCGTCCACGGATGCCCCGGAGCGCGGAAGTACGCCGCCTCATCGGTGCCCGCAGGGGAAGAGGCCGCCGCGCGCCGCAGGACGAAGAGTCCGGCGGCGGTGAGTCCGAAGAACAGCCAGTCGCAGAAAACGACGTAGGAGAGCAGCTGGTCGTAGGTCTGCGAGAAGAGCAGGACGAGCGCCACTGCGGCCTGCAGCCGGAGCGTGAAGCTCGGCGTTCCGAAGCGCGGATGGAGGGCGGCGGCACGCTTCAGGAAGAGGCCGTCCTCCGCCATCGCGTAGTAGAGCCGCGGGCCGGTCATGGTGATGACGGCGAGGAAGCCGAGGCAGGAGACGACGGTGAGCGCGGCGACGAAGCGCGCGCCGAGCTCGCCGGCGAGCGCCCGCGCGACGTCGGCGGCGAGCGCCGTCGAGGCGGCGACCTCCGCCGGCGGCAGCACCCGCAGGTAGACCCAGTTGAGCCCGACGTAGACCACCACCACCAGCGCGACGCCGAGGATGTTCGCGCGTGCCAGGGTCTTGCCGGCGTCGCGGATCTCGGCCGCCAGGCTGCCGCAGTTCTGCCAGCCGCCGTAGGCGAAGAGCACCGGCACCAGGGCGGCGAAGAAGGCGGTCAGGGTCACGGATGATGTGGAGGGGAGATGGTACGTCGTCGCCGCCGTCGGCTGTTTGACCAGCATCAGCAGACCGATCGCCGCGATGCCGCCGAGCTTCGCCAGCATCAGGCCGTTGTTGGTGCGCTTGCCCGGCCGCACGCCGCGGACGTTGATCTCGGTGAGCCCGACGATCACCGCCGCGGCGAGCGCCAGTTTGCCGGCGCTGCCCAGGTGCACGAAGGTGCCGTCGACGTAGCCGGCGAGCGCGGACGCCACCGCGGCGATGCCGCCGGTGTTGATGACGAAGAGCAGCGCGAAGCCGTAGAGGAAGCCGG
>CAZQTL010000040.1:0-22913 GCA_964595975.1 uncultured Thermoanaerobaculia bacterium
TCGGCTTCCAGTGCCTGTCGTCGGCCGCCGAGCGCAACGAGGACTTCCTCTACGTCTGCCTCGACAACGAAGGCTACATGAACACCGGCGCGCAGAAGTCCTCGTCGACGCCGCACTTCGCGAGGACCGGCTCGACGCCGGCCGGCAAGACGACGCGCAAGAAGAACCTGGCCGAGATCATGGCCGCGCACGGCGTGCCCTGGGTCGCGACCGCGTCGGCGAGTCACCTCCCGGACCTGATCGCCAAGGTCGAGAAGGCGAAGACGATCCGCGGCACGCGCATCCTCACCGTGCTGATCCCCTGCCTCGACGGCTGGGGCCTGCCCGACGACATGGGACTCGCCGCCGCGCGCTACGCGGTCGAGTGCGGCGCCTTCCCGCTCTACGAGATCGAGGACGGCTCGCGCTACACGCTGAACGTCGCCGAGAAGCCGCGGCCGGTATCCGATTACCTCGCGCTGCAGCGGCGCTACCGCGGGCTATCGGCCGACGACATCGCGACGCTGCAAGGCGAGATCGACGCCGGCTGGCGGCGGCTGCGCGAGCGCGCCGGACTCTCGCGGGCGGAGGCGATCGCGGTCGGCTGATCAGCGCGCCGGCAGCTCGCGCAGCCAGGCGAGCGCGCCGGCGGGGTCCGCGCTCGGTTTCAGGCGCGCCGTCCGACTCCATCTCCGCGACCGTGTCGGGTCGCGCGTCGCGCCTCACCCCCGTTGGCGAGCAAGCGGCGCAGCGACGCACCGACGCCCTCGAAGAACGTGTTGATCTCGATCTCGATCAACTCGTCCAGATTGTCCGGGAGCGGCATGCCGTAGATGTACTTGCGGACACCGAAATAGAAGATCCGCGAATTGAGCCCCCAGATCAGTTCGAGCTCGGTCCGGCTGATCCGCCTGGTCCGCGAGTCGGGCAAGCGGAATTCGTGGCGAATCTCGCGGCAAAGCGGTTTGACGATGCGCGACGTGACGAACGCGAAGATCCGCTGATTGATGTCCGCCCCCTTCAAACCGGCGAACATGAACAGCCGAACCCACTCGTAGCTCAGGATGGTCCTGGCGTAGAGCTTGTAGAACAGGATCATCCGATCGCGCAGCGGCAGCGAACGATCGACGATGATGCGCTCCCAGGCCGCGTTCCAGCGGCCGACGTAGACCGCCTGATAGACGCGCTCGATGAGCGCCTGCTTGGTCGGGAAGTACCGGAACAGCAGCGGATGCGTGACGTGGCAGCGACGCGCGAGCTCGCGCGTGTCGCCGGCAAGCCCCACTTCGGCGAAGAACCGGATCGCTTCCTGCAGGATGCGGAGCTCGCGCTCTTCCTTCGGCAGGCGAATCCGGTTCCCGTCGGCGCGCTGCGGGCGAAGCCGCTCCGGCGCGGCGGAGTTCCGGTCGGACGAGCGGGTCGACGGATAGGGCGGCAGGACGGGTTGCGGATGTCGCATCGATCGGAGCGCGGAGTGGACGACGGTCGAAGGTAAACCCGCGGCGGCACTCTCGACAAGCCTCGGCGGTCGGGTTTGCGGCGGTGCTAGTTGCAATTTTATTGACCAAGTGGTAACTACTAGCGCTAGCGTGCGAAGCGGCCGTGGGACGACTCGGGCCGGACGAGGGTGGATTCGATCCGCCCGGTGCCGGACACCGCGCGCCATGCGGCCGCGACGCGGGCGGGATCGCAGCGCGGCGTCGTCGCGAACGCGATGCGGTCCGACCGTCGTAGTGCCCAAACGGAGGAGCGCGAAGATGGAACGTATCGCCGATGGTCTGGTACGCCGGTCCTGGCCGGTCCTGCTCGCCATGCTGGCCTGGACGGGTTGGGCGCCCGCGGCTCTCGCCCAGGAGCCGATCAAGATCGGCGCGGTGATCTCGTTGACCGGGCCGGGTGCCGGCCTCGGCCAGCCGGAGCGCAACGGCATCCTGCTCGCCGAGAAGCTGATCAACGAGCGCGGCGGAGTGAGGGGACGCCCGATCAAGCTGGTGATCGAGGACGACGGCTCGAAGGCGGATCTCGCGAAGAGCAAGGCGGAGAACCTCGTTTTCAACGAGAAGGTCAAGGTCTTGATCGGCGGCTCGCTCACCGCGAGCACCGGGGCGATCGGCGCGATTACCCATGCCGAGGGACTGCCGCAGATCGCGTTGACCGGCCTGGGTCCGCAGATCGAGCTCACCTACAAGTCGGTCTTCCACCTGCTGCCGCCGCAGAGCCTGAACGCCAAGGCCATGCTCGAATACACGACCAAGGCGCTCAAGATGAAGAAGGTCGGCGCGTTGCACGACTCGGGGTACGGCCAGCTCGTCATGAACAACCTGCAGACGCTGGCGCCGCAGTACGGGGTCGAGTTCGTGGCCGCCGAGAAGTTCGAGGTCGGCGCGACCGACGTGTCCACGCAGGCCGCCAAGGTCCGCGCCGCTCAACCGGAGGTCGTGTTCGTCATCGCGACGTCGCCGGTCCCGTTCCGCAACGCGCGGCAGGTGAAGATCGCGCAGCCGATCGTCTCGGCGATCGGGTCGTCGTCTTACGACTACGTTCGCGGCATGGGCGAGTTCGCCGACGATATCGTGTTTCCCGAGTTCGTCGTAGGCGAGGATCCGGTCCCGGCGCAGGCCGAGTTCGTCGAGCGCTACAAGGCCGCGTACAACGCGGTTCCGAAGAACTACGAGGCGGCCGGATACGACGCGGTGAACCTGATCGCCCGCGCGCTCCAGAAGGTCGGGCCGGACGCTTCGAAGGAAGCCATCGCCGGCGCGTTGCGCGAACCCTACCGTGGGGCGTTGGCCGGCTACAACCTGGGCGCCGACGACATGACCGGGATCGAGCTCTCGAGCTACGTCTACTCCAAGCTCGTCAAGGGGAAATTCACGCGCCTGCCGTTCACCACCAAGTGAGCCAGGCCTGGCGCCGCCAGCGCTCGTCCGTCGGTCGACCATAGATAGAGGTGCGTTCATGAAGCGAAACGTCGAATTCCTGAGCAAGGGCTCCAAGATCCGCGGCGTGCTGATGACGCCGGACGGAAAGGGCCCCTTTCCGGTGGTCGTGATGGGCGGCGGCTGGTGCTACGTCAAGGAGATCGTGCTCCCGCACTACGCCGACAACATCCTCAAGGCCGGGATCGCCTGTCTCACGTTCGACTATCGGGGACTGGGCGAGAGCGAGGGCGAGCCGCGCCAGCACATCGACCCCTGGGCCCAGGTCGAGGACTACAAGAACGCGATCACCTTCGCGATGAAGCAGCCCGAGGTCGACGGGAAGCGCCTCGGGATCTGGGGCATCTCCTACGCCGGTGGGCATGTCGTCATCGTCGGCGCGACCGACCCGCGCGTGCGGTGCATCGTGTCGACGGTACCCGTCGTCGAGGGATGGGAGACGATGAAGCGCTGCCACGGAGAGCGACGCTTCGAGCAGCTGCTGCAGCTCGTGCTGCAGGACAGGATTCGCCGTGGCGACGGCACGCCGAGCGCGATGATGCCGATGTCCTCTCGCAATCCGAACGAGGAGCTCTCCTCCTGGCCGTTCCCTCACGTCTGCGAGATCTTCACGCGGATCAAGGAGGCCGAAGCGCCCCGCCACCAGCACCAGAACACCGTCGAATCGGTCGAAAACCTCCTCCAGTACAACGTGTTCCCGTACGCGAAGCGCGTACTGAATACGCCGACGCTCGTCGTGGTGGCCGAACAGGACAACATCACGCAGTGGGATCTGGAAATCGAGATGTACAACACGATTCCCGCGGGCAACAAGCGGTTGGTCGTCCTCGAGAAGGTCAACCACATGAGTTTGTACTCGACGCGCCGCCACCTGGAGATGGCGTCGAGCGAGCACGCCCGTTTCCTCAAGGAACACCTAGTCGACAAGTCGTTCTCGGACTGATGGCCGCATGACTCGACGCGTCCGCGCGGCGGGGCCGCTGCCCCGCCCGCGTGGCGCGCCCGACGCGGCTCGGCGCCCATGACCGGCACGCTTCTGCTCCAATCGGCGATCGCGGGGCTGACCAACGGCTTCGTGTACGCGCTGATCGGGCTGGGCATCTCGGTGATCTTCCGCGGAACGCGGATCATCAACGCGATGCAGGGCGATTTCTCGCTGATTGCGGGGCTCGTCGCCTTCGTAGCGCTCGAGAAGGTCCGATTGCCGGCTCCGCTCGCGTTCGTCGGCGGCATCGTCGCCGGCGGGCTCGCGGGCTGGCTGGTCGACCTGCTGTGCGTCGGCCCGACGCGGCGGCGCGGCGGAGACGAAGACAGCTACCTGCTGGTCACGCTGGGTATCGCGTTCGCGATCTCGTCGGGCGTGCTGCTGTTCCTGGGTCGGGACACCAACGTCCTGACGGGCATCGGGGGCGAGAGCCTGATCGACGTCGGCGACGCCGCGATCCGCACGCATGCGGTGTGGTTGATGGTGATCAGCGCGGCGGTCATGGGCGCGATCTGGGTGTTCTATAACCGGACGCGACTCGGGTTATCGATGCTCGCCGCGTCGGTCGATCCCGACGGCGCTTCGACGATCGGCATCAACGTACCGCTGATGCGCACGCTGACCTTCGTCCTCGGCGGGCTGCTCGGCGGGCTCGCCGGGGTGCTGGTCTCGCCGTTGATCACCATCCACTACGAGATGGGACTGCTGCTCACGCTGAAGGGCTTCGCGGCGGCGATCTTGGGCGGCCTGCTCAATCCGTTCGGCGCCATCGTCGGCGGCATCACCCTGGGTCTGGTCGAGTCGCTCGCGGTCGTCGCGGTGTCGTCGGGTTACAAGGACGTGATCTCGATGGGCATCCTCATCGTGATCATGATCCTCATGCCCAACGGAATACTGGGACGCAAAAGCCGGGCGGGTGGATGATCCCGACGCCGCCCGCGGGCTCGCGATCGTCCCTCTGGTGGCGCCGCGCCGCGATCGCAGCGGCGATCGTCGGCTGGGCGTTGCTTCCCGCGCTCGCGAGCCGGAGCGTGGTCGACGTGCTCGTGTTCACCGCCTTGTACTCGATCGCAGGACTCGGGGTCGCGTTCCTCCTCGGGCACTGCGGGATCGTCTCGCTGGCGCAGAGCGTCTTCTACGGCATCGGCGCGTACAGCTCGGCGTACTGCTCGGCCAAGCTCGGGTTGCCGGCGCCCGCGGGCCTGGCGATCGGCATCGCGGCGAGCATCGCGATCGCCTGGTGCGTCGGCTGGCCGATGCTGCGCTTGTCCGGCTATTTCCTCGCGCTCGCGACACTCGCCCTCGCGATCATCGGGCACGTGCTGTTCCTCGAGTGGGAGTGGCTCACCGGCGGGACGCTCGGCATCGGCGGCGTCCGGAAGCTGGAGCTCGCCGGCGTCGCGCTGAACACGCCGCAGCGCTACTACTACTTCGTCTGGCCGATCGTCGTCGGGCTGATCGTGTTGCAGCGCAACCTGCTTCGGGCACGGAACGGCTTCGCGATGCGCGCGCTGCGCGACGCGCCGCAGGCCGCCAGCGCGCTCGGAATCGACACCCACGCGGTCAAGGTCAAGGTGTTCCTGCTGAGCGCGTTCGTGGGGTCGCTCGCCGGCTCGTTGTTCGCGCACTACGTCTCTTTCGTCAGCGTCGACAGTTTCGGCGTCGATCGGGCGATCAGCTTCCTGCTGCTCGCGGTCATCGGCGGCGCTCGAACGGTGTGGGGTGTGGTACTCGGCGCCCTGTTTGTCGTCGCCTTGCCGAACGCGCTGAGTCGCTTCGGGGACGCGCATGCGCTGTTGTTCGCGGTCGCTCTCGTACTCGCGGTGATGTTCGTCCCCCAGGGATTCGGCGGCGCCGTCGAGTCGGCGGTGCGCCGCCTCGTCGGCCGGGTCGCGCTCTCGACGACGCTCCCGCGCGTCCCGGGAGAGTAGGGCCAACGCGATGGGCGCCCTTCTCGAGATCGAGCGCGTCTCGCGCAGCTTCAAGGGGCTGCAGGTGCTCCGCGATGTCAGCCTCGCGGTCGAGGCCGGATCCATCACCGGGTTGATCGGCCCCAACGGGGCGGGCAAGAGCACGTTGTTCAACATCGTCTCGGGCTTCCTCGAACCCCAGTCGGGAGAGGTGAGATTCGACGGTGTCTCCGTCATCGGCCGGACCGTGGCCGCCCGGAGCAGGGCGGGACTGGTTCGGACGTTCCAGACGCCACAGGTGTTCGCGAACATGACGGTACGCGAGAACCTGATCGCCGGCTGCTACAAGCGGACCGGAGCGGGTCTGCTCGCCAACCTGATCGGCAGCGGTCGCTCGCGACGGGAAATCCGCGAGCTCGATGCGACGGTCGACGCGTGGAGCGAACGGTTCGGTCTGGGGGCATTCCGGGATCGTCTGGCGGGTACGTTGACCGCGGGCCAGCAGCGGCTCGTCGAGCTCGCGCGCGCGACGGTCGCCCGGCCTCGACTCCTGTGTCTCGACGAACCGTCGTCCGGACTGAACACGGAGGAGGTGAACCACCTGAAGGCGATGCTGCGCGGCCTCAACGACGATGGCGTCACTCTGCTGGTCGTCTCGCACGACATGGATCTGGTCGCGGTCTCCGGTTCGATCCACGTTCTGTGTTTCGGGGAGATCATCGCGCGGGGGTCGATCGCGGAACTCAAGGCCGCGCCGCGGGTCCGCGAGGCGTATCTGGGAGCCTGAGGCGACCATGCTCAGCGTCGAGGCGCTCGAAGCCGGATACGGGACGATGTCGATCCTGCGCGGCGTCACGCTGAGCGTCGACGCCGACGAGAGCGTCGCCATCATCGGCGCCAACGGCGCGGGCAAGAGCACGCTGGTGCGGACGATCTGCGGCCTGACGCCGGCGCGCGCCGGTTCGATCCGGATGGCCGGCGCTTCGCTGGAGTCGATCCCACCGCACGTTCGGGTGGGTCACGGGATCTCGACGGTGCTCGAGGGGCGCAACCTGTTCGGCGAGCTCAGCGTGCGCGCCAATCTGGCGCTGGCGCTCGCGCGCGGGCGCCAGCGCGGCGCGGGCAAGCAGCGGTTCGGAATGGACGACGTCTTCCAACTGTTCGGCTTCATGCGCAACCGCGCCGAAACCCCGGTCGACGTCCTGAGCGGCGGCGAGCAACAGATGGTCGCGATCGCGCGGGCGCTGCTCCTGCAGCCCGACCTCCTCATCATGGACGAGCCGTCGACCGGACTGGCGCCGAAGGTGGTGACGGACATCATCGACGTCATCGGCCACCTGCGGCGGGGCGGAATGAGCATCCTGCTGGTCGAGCAGAACGTCGCGCTGGCCGCGCGAGCCTCCGATCGCGGCTACGTCATGGCCCTGGGTCGGGTCGTCCACGAGATCCGTCGTGGCGAGTGGGAGGCGTTCCTCCACGACGAGGCGCTCCTGCGAGCGTACCTCGGCGGTTGACGGTGGGCGCGATCATGGGCGTCGATCGGAGCGTCTGGCGTACGCGACTCACCGAGGAGATGGTCTCGCGGTACACGCGCGATGGCCGCTGGTCCAACCGCACCGTGGCCCAGTGCGCCGCCGCCAGGGCGTCCACGACGCCCGACGCGGTCGCGGTGATCGAAGGGGCGAGGACCTGGTCGTTCGGTCGGATCGCCGACGAAGCCGGACGCCTGGCGGCGGCCTTCCGGGAGGCGGGCCTCGTGCCGGGCGATGTCGTCAGCTTCCAGGTTCCCAACTGGGGCGAAGCGCTGGCGATCAATCTCGCGACGGCGATGGCCGGACTGGTCGCGAACCCGATCGTCCCGATCTACCGGGACGCGGAGGTCGGGTTCATTCTCGCCGCCGCGCGCAGCAAGCTCTTCTTCATTCCACAGACGTTCCGCAGCACCGATTACGTCGCGATGGCCGGGCGGCTCCGGCCGCGGCTGCCGAGTCTGCGCGATGTCATCGTCCTCCGCGGCTGCGGTCGGGATTGCGTCGAGTACGACGCGTTCGTCGGACGCGGCGCGGCCGGCTCTGCCAAGCCGCCGTCCGAGGTCGACCCGAACGCCGTGAAGCTCGTGCTCTACACGTCCGGAACGACCGGCGTGCCGAAGGGCGTCCTGCACAGTCACAACACGATCATGGCGGAGATCGACTCGGTCGTCGACTACTGGGGACTGCAGGACGACGATGTCATCCTGATGCCGTCGCCGGTCACTCATATCACCGGATACCTGTACGCGCTCGAGCTCTCGCTGGTGCGCGGCATCAAGACGATCCTCATGGACCGATGGAACCCGGTGGTCGCCCTCGATCTCGTTCGCCGGCATCGAGTGACGTTCAGCGTCGGTGCGACGCCGTTCCTCAAGGAGCTCGTCGGCGAGGCGGAACGGGCCGGCGGCGGACTCGAGACGATGCGGCGCTACATGACCGGCGGCGCGCCCGTGCCACCGGAGGAGGTGCTGAGGGCCAACCGGGTCCTGCCGAACGGCTTCGCTTTCCGCGTCTACGGGAGCACCGAGGCCCCGACGATCACACTCGGAATCCGGCGCCGCGACCAGGAGGCGCTGGGCGCGTCCACCGACGGCCAGATCGTCGGGCACGAGGTTCGCGTCGTCGACGGGGCGACCGGCCTGCCCGTTCCGGAAGGAACCGAGGGCGAGATCGTCACTCGCGGTCCGGAACTGATGCTGGGGTACACGGACTGGCAGCAGACCGAGGCGGCGTTCGACGCCGACGGCTTCTTCCACACCGGGGACCTCGGTTACGTCACGCAGGTCGACCACATCACCGTCACCGGGCGCAAGAAGGACCTGATCGTCCGCGGCGGCGAGAAGATCAGTCCCAAGGAGATCGAGGACGTGCTGCATCGGCACCCGGCGATCCGGGAAGCCTCCGTCGTGGCGGCACCGCACGAGCGGCTCGGCGAGACCGTGTGCGCGTTCGTGATACCGAACGCCGGGCAGGTCGTCACTCTCGATCTGGTGGTCGAACACCTCGAACGCGCGCGCATCGCGCGACAGAAGTTCCCCGAGCGGATCGAGATCGTCGACGACCTCCCGCGGACCGCCTCCGGCAAGGTGCAGAAGAACCTGCTTCGCGAGCGGCTGCGGGCGCCCGCGGCACGGTCGGACCCGGGTGACAGTCGATGACCGAGAGCCCGTCAGGAGTCGCGGACGTGTCGCCCGGCGCCGAAGAGGAACTCGAGGCCTTCCGGAAGATGCTGCTCATCCGCCGCATGGAGGAGCGGCTGGGAGAACGCGTCCAGGCCGGAGCGGTTCCCGGCGCTGTTCATTTGTACATCGGGCAGGAAGCGGTCGCCGTCGGCGTCTGCTCGCATCTCGCCGACGCCGACTGGATCGCCAGCACGCATCGCGGGCACGGGCACTTCCTGGCCAAAGGAGGGTCGCCTCGGGGGATGGTCGCGGAGATCTACGGGCGTGCCGCGGGGGTCTGCGGCGGCAAGGGCGGATCGATGCACGTGGCCGACTTCGGCAAGGGCATCCTCGGCGCGAACGGCATCGTCGGCGGCGGCATCGGCCTCGCCGCGGGGGCGGCGCTCGCCGCGCAGCACGCCGGCCAGGGGCGCGTCGCCGTCGTGTTCTTCGGCGACGGGGGCGCGACCCAGGGCGTGGTCGCGGAAGCGATGAATCTCGCAACGCTCTGGCGGCTCCCGCTCGTGTTCGTCTGCGAGAACAACGGCTTCTCCGAATTCTCGCCGACCGCGACGGTCAACGCGGGCAGGATCGCCTCGCGCGCGGACGCGTACGGTCTGCCCGGGGTCTCGGTCGACGGAAACGATCTGCACGAAGTGTGGACACGGTCCCGAGCGGCGATCCGACGGGCGCGCGACGGTGGCGGTCCGTCGTTGATCGAGGCGCGAACCTACCGGTTGCGCGGCCATGTCGAGACGGAGCGGACGTTCCTCGGTGCGACCTACCGGACGGACGCGGAGATCGAGGAGTGGGCGAAGCGCGACCCGATCGGCCGTCTCGAAGCACGAATCGCCGCGCGCGGCGAGGCGTGGCGCGTCGCGACCGAACAGGCCCGACGCGAAGTCGAGGGCGCCGTCGACGACGCGTACGCCGGCGTCGAAGACCTCCCGCCGCCCGCTCCCGACACCGCTTTCCAGCACATGCTCGCCTGAGGAGCGCCCGTGACCCGCATGCGCATGGTGCAGGCGATCAACGAGGCGATCGCCGAGGAGATGGCCCGCGACCCGCGCGTCGTGCTCTTCGGGGAGGACGTCGAGATCAGCCTGTTCGGCGACACGCGGGGACTGGCGCAGCGCTTCGGTCCCCAGCGCGTCCGGAACACGCCGATCTGCGAGGCGACGCTGACCGGCCTCGCTGTCGGCGCCGCCGTGGCCGGCCTGCGTCCGATCTGCCATCTGATGTACGGCAACTTCCTCTACACCGGGTTCGACGCCATTGCCAACCAGGCGGCCAAGCTCCGCTACATGAGCGGTGGACAAGCGCGCCTGCCGCTCGTCTACATGGCGGTGTACGGCGCCGGCCGTTCGATCGGCGCGCAGCACTCGGATGTTCCCTACCCGATGCTCGCCAACCTCGGCGGCCTCAAGGTGGTCGTGCCGAGCACGCCGGCGGACGCGAAAGGGCTGCTCAAGTCCGCGATCCGCGACGACAATCCGGTCGTGTTCCTGCAGCCGGCCCGACGCGGCGGCGAGCAGGGCGAGGTACCGGAGCCCGATCATCTCGTGCCGCTCGGTGTCGGCGAGATCAAGCGGCGGGGCGACGACGTCACGCTGGTCGCCATCGGCTCGATGGTGCGTCCGGCGCTGCGCGTGGCCGAGACGCTGCGGCCGGAGGGGATCGACGTCGAGGTCATCGACCCGCGGACCGTCTGCCCGCTGGATCTCGACCTCGTGATCGATTCGGTACGCAGGACCGGTGCGCTGGTCGTGGCCGACGAAGCGAGGACGACCTGCAGCGTGGCCAGCGAGATCTCGGCGAGCGTGACCGAGCGGGCGTTCGACGCGTTGCGCGCGCCGGTACGTCGCGTCACGGTCCCCGACGTCGCCATCCCCTACGCACCGATGCTCGAGCAGGCCGTGTTGCCGAGCGAGGAGTCGCTCGCCGCGGCGATCCGGGCGGTGCACGCGTACGAAGGCTGCCGATGAAATTCTCGCTCAAGCTCCCGATGTTCGGAATGAACATGGACGAGGCCACGATCGTCGGCTGGCGGAAGCGGCCGGGCGAGCGATTCACCAAGGGCGAGGCGTTGTACGAGATCGAGACCGAGAAGGTGACCACCGAGGTCGAGGCGCCGTGCGACGGCGTTCTCCTCGAGATCTTCGTCGATGCGGGACGAACCGCTCGCGTCGGAGATCCGGTATGCAGCGCGGAGACCGCGGCGTGAGATGACAAGGTGCGCCGGGTCGCGTCGGCGGTCGCCGGACCCGGCGCCGGAAGGCGAGGGCGAGATGGCGTTCGAAGGCTACCAGACGATGCGATTCGAGCGGGACGGGCGGGTGCTGACGATCGTCCTCGATCGGCCCGACCGACTGAACGCGGTCGACGCGCGCATGCACGCGGAGCTGGCGCGGGTGTTCTCGGACTGCAACGAAGACGACGACTCGGATGTGATCGTGCTGACCGGTGCCGGACGCGCGTTCTGCGCGGGAGGCGATATCGAGTGGATGCAATCGATGATCGATCGGCCCGCGGAATTCGAACGGACCGCACGCGAGGCGAAGGCCATCGTCGGCACGCTCCTCGACTGCGAGAAGCCCGTGATCGCCAAAGTGAACGGCCATGCGACCGGGCTCGGCGCGACGATCGCGCTGTTCTGCGACCTGATCTACGCCGCGGACACCGCTCGCATCGGTGATCCTCACGTATCGGTCGGCTTCGTCGCCGGCGACGGCGGCGCCGTCATCTGGCCCCAGCTGATCGGCTACGCGCGCGCGAAGCAGTTCCTGTTGACCGGGGATCTCCTTCCCGCGGTTCGCGCCGCGGAGATCGGACTCATCAACGGCGCGCTTCCGGCCGCCGAGCTCGACGCCGCCGTGTCGGCGCTCGCGCAGCGGTTGGCGGACGGCGCCACGAAGGCGATCCGCTGGACGAAGATGTCGGTCAACATCGGTCTCAAGCAGCTCGTCGCCAGTGTTCTGGACGCGTCGCTGGCCTTCGAGTCCTTGTCCAACCGGACGGCGGACCACCAGGAAGCGGTCGCCGCGTTCCGCGAGCGACGCCCGCCGCGCTTCAGCCGAAGCTAGGCGCTCGACGCGTGAAGCGGGCGGGCGGCGACCGGAGCGTCCCGTGTTCTGAGCTGAGATCCTCGGAGGGCATTCGACGTGGAATTCGCGGAAGCCGAACATGTCGTCCAGCTCCGGGCCTCGCTCCGACGCTTCGTCGAGCGGGAGATGCCGCGGGCCGCGGCGCGCCGCTGGGACGAGGAAAATCACTTTCCGCGCGACGTGTTCGATCGCCTGGCCGCGGTCGGGGTCATGGGACTGGCGATTCCCGAGGCGTACGGCGGTGCCGGGCGCGACATCCCGGCGACGATGGTCACCGTCGAAGAGCTCGCGCGGCGGAGCTTCGCCGTCGCCGTCCCGTACATCATGTCGGCCTGCTACGCCGGCATGAACCTCGTGGAGTGCGGCAGCGAGGAACAGAAGCGCGAATGGCTGCCGCGGGTGGCCGAGGGCAAGCTGATCTTCGCCTACGGCTGGACCGAGCCCGACGTGGGTTCGGATATCGCCAGCGTCAGGACGCGCGCCGAGCGGCGCGGCGACACCGTGGTGATCAACGGCGCCAAGCGGTTCTGCTCGGGTGCCGAGATCTGCGACTACATCTACTGTCTGGTGCGCACCGGCCCGGACGGCGATCGCCACCGGAACCTGTCGGTGGTCCTCGTCCCGCCCGCGACCAGAGGCGTCACGATCCGCCGGCTCGACTGCCTGGGCATGAAAGGCGCCGCCACGACGGACGTCACGCTGGACAACGTCATCGTTCCGGCGCGCAACGTGCTGGGCGGCGAGGCGGGATGGAACAACGGCTGGTCGATGGTGTCCGGAACCGGTCTTGACGTCGAGCGCCTCGAGGTCGCCGCGCTCGCGGTGGGCGTCGCGCAGGCGGCGTTCGACGACGCGTGGGCCTACAGCATGGAGCGACGGCAATTCGGGCAGGCGATCGCGTCGTTCCAGTCGATCCGGCACAAGCTCGCCGACATGAAGACCGACCTGCACGCCGCCCGGCTGGTGCTCTACCAGGCGGCGTGGCTCGCGAACGAACGCCGGGCGTGCGCGATCGAATCGTCGATGGCGAAGCTCTTCGCGACCGAAGCGGCCAAGCGGATCGCGCTCGAATGCCAGACCATCGCCGGCGCATACGGGTACGCGAAAGGGCTCGATGTCGAGCGCTACGTTCGCGACGCGCTCCTGCTGCCGATCATCGGCGGCTCGTCGGCCATCCAGCGGAACAACATCGTACGCTGGTCGCGACTCGATCGATCCTAGCCTGGCCGCGCGAACCGGTCCGCGGCGACGGCGCCCGAAGGGCATGCGGACGCGCGATGGCGCAGCCACCCCGCGTGATCGCCGATCAGGGCGTCCAGGCCTCGACCTCGACGATGCGCGAGTACGAGGCGAGGCCCGAGGTGACGTTGATGCGCACGCGGTCGGTGGTCACCGACGGGAAGGTCACGGTGCGCTTGACCAGGTTGTTGCCGGTGACCGTGGCCCGCGTCGTCCAGCGGTTGCCGTTCCAGGTCTGCACCTGGAAGCCGGTGACGCCGTAGAGACTGAAGGTCATCGTGTCGGTCGGCGGCGAGGGCGAGGCGTAGTTGTCCTGCACGGTGACGACGACGACCTTGTTGATCGTCTTCTGGCCGTTGAACGTCACCTGCAGCCAGTCCGGCCAGCTGCCGAACGAGCTGTCGTTCCAGCCGCGGTTCGTGCCCCAGCCGGCGCCGGCGGTCTCGCCGTCGATCGTGCCGGCCGGTCCGAAGCCGGCCGAATGGATGCTCGACGCGGTCGCGACGCCGCCGTTGCCGGCCAGCGCGACGTTGATCGACCCGGACGCGGCATTGACGACCTGCGAGAGCGCCGGACTGGTCGACGTCTGGTTGTTCGCGTCGCCGGCGTAGACGGCGGTGATCGAGCGCGTGCCCTGCGCGAGCACCGAGGTCGCGCACTGGGCGGTGCGTGAATTGCCCGCACCGGAGAGCGCGGCCGCGGCGCAGCCGGCGATCGTGTTGACGCCGTCGCGGAAGGCGACGCTGCCGGTGGGCGCGACGCCGTTGACGGTGGCGGTGAACGTGACCGACTGCCCGACCGTCGAGGGATTGGGCGCGCCGACGACGCCGGTCGTGGTCGGCGTCGGTCCGCCACCCGGCGTCCACGCCTCGACTTCGGTGATCCGCGAGTAGACGGCGAGCGCCGAGGTGACGTTGATCCGGACGCGGTCGGTCTGGACCGGCGGGAAGGTCACCGTCCGCTTGACCAGGTTGCTGCCGGTGACCGTGTTCTGCGTGACCCAGGTCGAGCCGTTCCAGGTCTGCACCTGGAAGCCGGTCACGCCATAGAGACCGAAGGTCATCGCGTCGGTCGGCGGCGAGGGCGCCGCGTAGTTGTCCTGAAGCGTGTAGACGACGACGCGGTCGATCGTCTTCTGGCCGTTGAAGTTGATCTGCAGCCAGTCGGGCCAGGTGCCGCCGGTGCTGTCGTTCCAGCCGCCGCCGCTGCCCCAGTTCACGCCGGCGGTCTCGCCGTCGTTCGCCGCCGACGGCGCGAACGCCGCGCTGTAGAACGACGAGGCGCTGGCGACGCCGCCGTTGCTCGCCAGCGCGACGTTGGTCGCCGTCGCGACCGCGTAGTTGGCGGTGACCGTCGTGTTCGAGGCGGGCGTGGCGATCGTGTGGTCGCGCGCGCCGCCGTCCGACCAGGAGACGAACTGGTAGGTCGTGCCGCCGAGCGACTGCTGCAGCGGCGCGCCGATCGTGCGCTGCATGCCGACGACGCTGGCCCCGGCGTTGGGTGCCGTCACCGGCTGGCCGTCGAGCGTGAGCTGCAGGCCGGTCGGATTGCTCGCCAGCGTGATCGTCGCGGTGTTCGGCACGACGTCGCGGAAGGTCGAGTGCGTCAGGCTGCCGGAGTCGCGCACGGTGAGGTGGATCCGGTACCAGACGTTCGCCGAGGTCTCGCCGGTGTTCGGGATCACGAACGAGCCGCCGGTCGCGCCGGAGGTCGGCGCGATGAACGGATGGGTGTGCGCGTCGTGGTGGAAGTCGACCTGCCAGGTGAAGCCCGACGCCGGGATCGTGACGTCCTCGGTGTCGGTGCCGGTGCCGGCGTAGGTGATCGTCTGGCCGGCGTTGTAGTGCGCGCCGGCGGCCGGCAGCGTGATCGTCGCGGTCGGCGCGGTATTGGTCGTGACCGTCAGCGTCGCCGGGTTGCTGTTGGCGAAGCCGAAGCCGTTGGTGACCACGCACCGGTATTGCGCGCCGTTGTCCGCGAGCGGCACGTTGTTGAGCGTCAGCGTCGCCGACGTCGCGCCGGGGATGTCGACCAGGTTCTTCT
Source organism: uncultured Thermoanaerobaculia bacterium (assembly GCA_964595975.1). Lineage (GTDB taxonomy): Bacteria > Acidobacteriota > Thermoanaerobaculia > Multivoradales > JAGPDF01 > JAGPDF01. Next base: position 15,393 of record CAZQTL010000040.1, read on the forward strand.
GCCACTGGTAGGTGAGCGTCGGCGTGCCGGAGGCCGAGACGGTGAACACCGCGGTGGTGTTCACCGGCACCGTCTGGTTCGACGGATGCTGGGTGATCGACGGCGGTTCGTTCGCCGTGTACTGGATGCGGCCGACCGATCCGGCGCCGCGGGCGAGGTAGTAGAGGCTGCCGTCGGCGGCGACGCGCAGGTCGACCGGGTTGCTGACGCCGGACGCGAACGAGGTCGCCGCGTTGTTGGCCGGCGGGTTGGCCGGGTCGATATAGCGGATCCAGTTGCTGCAGTACTCGGCGAAGAAGTAGCGCCCGGCGTAGCCCGCCGGGAACGTCGAGGTCGTCGGGTTGTAGAACGCGCCGCCGGTGATCGCGCAGCCCAGCGAATGGTCGTAGACGTAGTCGGGACAGGTGAACGCCGGCGTGCAACCGGGGAAGCCTTCGGACGTCGGCCAGCCGTAGTTGGCACCGGCGAGGCCCTCGTTGACCTCCTCCCAGGTGCTCTGGCCGACGTCGTTGATGTACATGAACCCGGTGCCGGACTGGAAGGCGAAGGTGAACGGGTTGCGCAGGCCCAGCGCCCAGATCGCCCGGTTGGCGCCGGTCGCGGTGGCGAAGAACGGGTTGTCGGAGGGGATCGTGCCGTCGGCGTTGTAGCGCAGGATCTTGCCGTGGCGCGTCGACATCGACTGCGCGTTCGCGCCGGTCGCGTTGTCGCCGACCGCGACGTAGAGCTTGCCGTCGGGACCGAAGTGGAGCGCGCCGCCGTTGTGGTTGGTCGCGGCCGACAGGTTGTCGAGATCGACGAGGATCGTCTCGGTGCCGGTCGAGACGTCGGGGTTGCCGCCGCTGGCGGTGAACCGGCTGATCCGGTTGTGGATCGGCGCGCCCGAGGTCGTGTAGTAGACGTAGACGAAGCCGTTGGTCGCGAAGTTCGGATCGATGGTGACGCCGATCAGTCCGCGCTCGCCCGAGGAGTTGACGCTGACGGTCAGGAACGGCGTGGCGAGCAGCGCGTTGTTCTTGACCACGCGCAGGTTGCCGCCCTGCTCGGCGACCAGGATGCGGCCGTCGGGCAGGAGCTCCATCGCGGTCGGCGACGAGAGCCCGCTCGCGATCGTGCTGTCGGTGAATCCCGAAGGCACGGTCGCGGCGGGGAGAGCGAGCGGCGCCAGCGCGGCGATGAACGCGGCGGCGGCGAGGAGGGTGCGGATCAAGGGGGCGCGGGCGGACATCGGCCGGACGCTATGCCAATGGCATAGTTGTGTCAAGGCGACAGGAGGATCCCGGGACGCCCGGCCCCGGCGCGCCGAACGCCGAGTGCCCGGGTCAGCGTCGCGCGAGCAGCGTGCGGCGGCGCTCGAGGCTCTCGGCCGGCCAGGTCGCGTTGCGGTCGTAGAACTCGGCGAAGGCGGGCGTGCCTGCGGGCAGCACGACCCACGGCTGCTTCGACGCGGTGAAGATGTGCACGTCGGGCGGCAGCGCGTCCGGGTTGTCGAGAGTGCCGACGCGGATGAACGCGACCGCGTCGCCGCCGCCGCCGTAATGGCTCCAGACCGCGATCCGGCAGGTCGGGCAGCGCAGGATCTTCTGCCCGCGGCCGCTCTGCGAGGGCGTCATCACCGGCTCGGGCGCGCCGGCCAGCAGTTGCACGCGGTCGGTCTCGATCATCGCGTTCAACGCGAACGCCGAGCCGGTCTCGCGCTGGCACCAGCGGCAGTGGCAGCAGTGGACGAAGAGCGGCCGGGTTGTCATCCGGTAGCGGATCGCGCGGCAGTCGCAGCCGCCGTCGAGCGGGAAGGTCGCGGTCATCGAACGCTCCTCGGGTGGCGGTCGGCGTCGTCTCTTTCCAGTTCGCGACCGCGTCAGACCGGCGAGGTCGGCAGCTTGCCGGCGAGATGGGCCGCACGATCGTCGCCGGGCACCTGGTCGATCGCGTCTTGTATCACGGCGTCCACGCCTCGACCTCCACGATGCGCGAATAGCTCGCGAGCGCCGAGGTGACGTTGATGCGGATTCGGTCAGTGGCGACGGCGGCGAAGGTGACGGTGCGCTTGACGAGATTGTTACCGGTGACGTTGGCTTGCGTCACCCAGGACGATCCGTTCCACGTCTGGACTTGGAAGCCGGTGATGCCGTAGAGGCTGAACGTCATCGAGTCCGTCGGCGTGGACGGCGACGCGTAGTTGTCCTGCACCGTATAGACGACTATCTTGTTGATCGTCTTCTGTCCGCTGAAATTGACCTGTAGCCAATCCGGCCACGCGCCGCCCGTGCTGTCGTTCCAGCCCCCATTGGAACCCCACCCGTTTCCGGCGACTTCGCCGTTGTTGGCGCCGGAGGCGGAGAACCCCGCGCTGTACGTGCTCGAGGCGGATACAACCCCGCCGTTCGCGGCCGACGCGACGTTGGTCGACGAGGCTCCCGCATCGACGATCTGCATGAGCGCGGAACTCGTCGACGTCTGGTTGCCTGGATCTCCGGCGTAGACGGCGGTGATCGAGTGCGTGCCTTGCGCTAGCACCGAGGTCGAACACCCCGCGGTGCGCACATCGCCCGAGCCGGTCAACGCGACTGCCGAGCAGCCGGAGATCGCGTTGGCGCCGGCCTTGAACGCGACGCTACCGGACGGATTGCTGCCGATCACGGTGGCCGTGAACGCGACCGAGGCGCCGACCGTCGAGGGATTCAACGAACTGACCATGCTCGTAGTCGTGGCGACCGGACTGCCTCCACTGGCCGTCCACACCTCCACCTCGACGATGCGGGAGAAGGATGCGAGCGCCGAAGTGACGTTGATGCGGACGCGGTCGGTGGTGACCGCGGCGAACGTGACGGTGCGCTTGACGAGGTTGTTGCCGGTGATGGTCGCCTGCGTCACCCAGGACGAGCCATTCCAGGTTTGCACCTGGAAGCCCGTCACGCCGAACTGGCTGAAGGTCATCGCGTCGGTTGGCGCCGATGGTGAAGCGTAGTTGTCCTGTAGTGTGTAGACGATGACTTTGTCGATGGTCTTCTGTCCGCTGAACTGGATCTGAAGCCAATCGGGCCAGACTCCGCTGGTGTTGTCGTTCCAGCCGCCCCCCGATCCCCAATTCGTCCCGATAACGTCGCCGTTGTTGGCGCTGGAGGCGGCGTAGTTGACGCCAGGCCCGGCGTAGGTGGACGACGCCGTCGCAGTGGATCCGTAGACAGGAAGCGCGATGTTGACGGTGGGGGCCGGCGGGCCAATCACCACCCATGTGGTGTTGTAGCTGTCCTGTGGCAGGAAATACGCGTCACCACTGTATGTTGCCGTGATGGCTCGCGTACCCTGAGGAAGGGTCGTCGCATAGCATCGCGCGATGCGTTCGTCCTCCGTTCCCGTCAGCGGAACCGATGTGCAACCCGATATGGGGTTACCGCTATCGAAAAACGTGACCTCGCCAGTCGGTCCGAGCCCGCCAAGGACCGCGGTGAGTCGCAGCGGTTGACCCTGCGGAGACGGATTGGGGGACGCATCCACTAGGTAGGGGCCGGCCATTGCGAAGCCACTGGCGGGCAGTACCGAGACACTGCGGTTTGCACTGGACGTTGCGTTCGCGCCGTCGCCGGAGTAGACGGCGGTCACCGTGTCGATGCCTTGTTCCAGATTGTTCGTCGTACAGGTCGCGGTACGCGTGTTCCCGCTTCCGGTCAGCGGCACGTCGGCGCAGTACGCGGGAAACCCCCCGTAACGGAATTCCACGGTTCCGGTCGGCGCCAGACCGGTCACCGTCGCCGTGAACGTCACGGCCTCTCCTACGCGCGCGACGGCGCGGGGAGTCGTAAGCGTCGTTTTCGTGGGTGCCGGTCCGGGAGTCCAGGCCTCAACCTCGACGATTCGCGAATACGAAGCGAGCGCCGAATTGACCCTGACTCGAACGCGGTCGGTTGCGACCGGTGCGAAAGTGACCGTGCGTTTGACGAGAGTATTGCCGGTCACCGATGCGCGCGTTACCCAGGACGATCCGGTCCAGGTCTGCACCTGGAAACCCGTCACGCCCCAGCGAGTGAACGTCATCGAGTCGGTTGGGACCTGCCCCGGATTGTCTTGAAGCGAATAAACGACGACACGATTGATCGTCTTCTGTCCACTGAAGCTGATCTGTAGCCAATCGGGCCAGGTGTTGGCGGTGCTGTCGGACCACCCGCCTCCCGATGTCCACGCCGAGCCGGTCACATCACCATCGTTGGTTCCGGACGGCGGGAGCGCGGGGCTATACGTTGACGACGCGCTGGCGACGCCGCCGTTGAACGCCAACGCGACGTTGATCGGTGTCACGTCGGTGTAGTGCGCTGTGTAGGTCGTGTCCTGGACCGGTGCCGTAATCGTATGCGCTCGGGGACCGCCATCGGACCAGGAGACGAACTGGTACAGCCGGTCGTTAATATCCGGCTTCTGCAGCGCGGCGCCAATGTCGTGCCGGAACCCGACCACACTGACGAATGTCGTCGGCACATCCAACGGCCACCCGTCGAACGTAAGCATCGCGTAGACATCGCTCCTCAACGTGAGGACCACCGTGTTCGGAATGATGTCGCGGTAGCTCGTGTGCGCGAGTCCCAGCGAGTCGCGGACCGTCAGATAGATGCGATACCGGACGTCGACCGACGCCTCCCCGGTGTCCGGTATCACGAACGTTCCGCCCGCGACCCCGCTGAAGGGCGCGATGAACGGATGAACGTGCGTGTCGTGGTGGAAATCGACGCGCCACGTGTAGGCCGACGGCGGCAACGTTCCGTCTTCAGGGTCGGTTGCCGATGCCGAGAAGGTGATCGTCTGTCCCGCGTTGTATTTCGCGCCGGCGGCGGGTTGGATGATCGTTCCCGTGGGAGCGTAATTGAATGTGACCGAGAGCGCCGCTTCGTCGCTGTAGGCGACGCCGAACGCGTTCGACGCTACGCAACGATATCGCGACCCGCCGTCCTCGTTGACCACGCCGACGAGGGAAAGCGTCTTCGAGGTGGCACCGCTGATGTCGGTTTGATTGCGTTGCCATTGGTAGTACATCGGCTGACTGCCGGTAGCCGCGCAAGCGAACGCGGCGTTGCCGCCGGCGGGCACCGTCCGGCTCACCGGATGCTGGGTGATCGACGGTGCCAAGTCCGCGGTGTATTGAATGCGGCCGACGGTACCGGCGTCGCGCGCGAGATAGAAGAGGCTTCCTTCGGGCGCGACTCGCAGGTCGACAGGCGCGCGGACGCCGGCGGCGAACGTCGGCGCCATGTTGCTGGCCGGTGGGCCGGCGGGGTCTAGTAGCTTGATCCAGTCACCGCAATAGTCGCCGAAGAAATAGCGACCGACGTATTCGGCCGGGAACGTCTGCGTCGCAGGGTTGTAGAAGACGCCGCCGGTGATCGCACAACCGCCGCTGTGGTCGTAGGCGTATGACGGACAGTCGTAGCCAGTCGCTCCATCGCAGCCTACCGGCCCCTCGGAACCCGGCCAACCGAAGTTGATGCCGGGATCTCCCTCATTGACTTCTTCCCAATTGGCCTGGCCGACGTCGTTGATGTACATGAGCGCGCTGCCGGGCTGGAACGCGAACGTGAACGGGTTGCGCAGGCCGAGCGCCCAGATCGCCCGGTTGGCGCCGCTCGCAGTGGCGAAGAACGGGTTGTCGGACGGGATCGTGCCGTCGGCGTTGTAGCGCAGGAGCTTGCCGTGGCGCGTTGTCATCGACTGCGCGTTCGCACCGTTAGCGTTGTCGCCGACCGCGACGTAGAGCTTGCCGTCGGGCCCGAAGTGCATCGCGCCGCCGTTGTGGTTGGTCGCGGAGGACAGGTTGTCGAGGTCGATCAGGATGGTCTCGGCGCCGGTGGAGACGTCCGAGATCGGCGGGCTCGCGGTGAAGCGGCTGATCCGGTTGTGGATCGGCGCGCCCGAGGTCGTGTAGTAGACGTAGACGAAGCCGTTGGTCGCGAAGTTCGGGTCGATAGCGACGCCGATCAGGCCGCGCTCGCCGGACGAATTCACGTTTACCGACAGGAACGGCGTGGCGAGCAACGCGTTGTTCTTGACCACGCGCAGGCTTCCCCCCTGCTCGGCGACCAGGATGCGGCCGTCGGGCAGCAGCTCCATCGCGGTCGGCGACGAGAGCCCGCTTGCGATCGTGCTGTCGGTGAATCCGGCGGGTAGCGTTGCCGCTGGCGCGGCGGGCGCGAGGAGCGCGGCCGCGAGAGCCAGGAAGGAGGAAACGAGGTACTGACGCGCCATACGGCGGCACACGGGCCCAGCGACCCTGATGATGACGGGATCGACTATCGAAGCGAACCCAAGAACCACGCTAGCCCAGCCGTATCGGGGTGTCAAGCCGCGAGGGCATGCCGCGTGCATATTGACCGTTCCTAGACCAGGATGATGCGCGAATCCGATCGGTGCGCGCTCGCCGCGACCGGTTCTCGGCCCCTTTTGCGATATCGCTGGCTAGGCGGCGGGTGATTCAGCGATCGAGCAGCGACAACTCGGCGTCGCACCAATGCCGCTCGTCTTGCGGCACCTGCGCGTGGGCGCTACGCGCGAGCGTCGCGGACCGCGCCGCGGCCGCGGCGTCGCCGGCTTCGCGCTGGGCGATGGCGCGCGCCGCGTAGCCGAAGAAGCGCTCGAACGGCGGCGCGCCGTTCTGATCGCAGACCCGCAGGCAGTCGTCGGCGCTGGCGATCGCGTCTACGAAGTCGCCGGCGGCGATCCGCGATTTCGCCAGCCGCCAGTGCGCGCGCTCCTCCTCGAGCCAGGTGCCGGCGCGCTTCCAGTAGGTGAGCCCGGCCTGCGCGGCGCCCAGCATCGAGAAGGTCTCGTTGGCCGAGCGGTCGGCCTTGCCTTCGAGCGCCTCTGCGAGGTTGTTGCCGGCGATCGCGAGCGGCCGGATCGCCGGCGACCCGTAGACGACGCCGGGCTCGGCGTCCTTCAGCGCCGCGTCGAGCGCCGCGATCGCGCGCGACCACTCCTGCCGCGCGCAAAGCGCCGACGAGGCGATCGCCAGCGCCGCGATCCGGTCGTCGCGGTCGAGCGCGGCCAGCGCGGCGTCGTCACCGGCGCCGGCCTCGAGCGCGCCGGCGTAGCGGGCGAGGGCGCCGATGGTCTCCGGGCGGGCGTCGAAGGCCGGGAGCTTTCGCAGCGACCCGATCAGCGCCACGCCGTCGGCCCAGCGGCCCAGGTGCTCGCCGTAGACGTGCGCGACGATCCGCGCGTAGGGCGCGAGCCCGGCGGCGTCGGTGATGAGCCCGAGCGAGCCGGCGAGCCGCTGCGCGACCTCGTCGGGCCGGTCGGCGTGGTCGTTCCAGGCGGTCTCGAGGAAGGCGTCCAAGGTCATCGCGGCGACTAGCGTACCGCAACTGCCCGGGGCCGTTGTGGGTCGGCCTCCAGGCCGACCACCCGCCGCTCAGAACGCCGCGATCCCGGTCTGCGCGCGCCCGAGGATCAGCGCGTGGATGTCGTGCGTTCCCTCGTACGTGTTGACGGTCTCGAGGTTCAGCACGTGGCGGATCACGTGGAACTCGTCGACGA
>CAZQTL010000041.1:0-2114 GCA_964595975.1 uncultured Thermoanaerobaculia bacterium
AGCCGGCGGCGCCGTGGGCTCCGCCGCCGGCGCGGAGCTTCCGGGGACGCTGGCGCCGCCGCTGGCGTCGCCAGCTGGGGGAGCCGCAGCGTCGGGGGCATCCGGGGCGACCGGCGCCGGGGCGGCAGCGGGAGCCGTCGCCTTGCGCGGCCGGTAGCCCTGGTAGAACTCGGCGAAACGGGAGTAGTTCTGCTTGACGACCCGGTTCTCGGGCGCCAGACGCAGCGCCTCGCGATAGGTGGCGAGCGCCTCCTCGAATCTGCCGCCGGCCTCGTAACAGATCGCCAGGTTGTTGAGGACCGAAACCCTGCCCGGCTCGAGCAGCCGCGCCTGTTCGAAGCGGAAGAGCGCCTCGCTCCACAGGCCGCGTTTGGCCATGTCGACACCGAACGCCAGCTGCGACTTGCCGTCGGGCGCCGACTTGCCGCTCGCGCTCGCGGCGCCAAGCCCACCCACCAGGAAGATCGACATCGTGACTGCGCACCGCGCGACCTTGAGCCGGTTCATAAACCCCCTCTTGCTCGCCGGCCGGGAAAGCTCCGCGGGATGAAAGTCGACTCTCGTGCCCGCGCGACCAGTCGGCAGAATATACGACGCATTTCCGGACTCCGGCTGTACCCGCGGCGAAATCGCTGCCGGTGGAACTGCCAGAGCCGGGCGCGAAAACTCGTCTTTACCAACTGATCATGAATCGGATGCAAGGCGCAGACCGTCCTTCCGACCGTGCCCTGCTGGTGGCGCTGAACTCCGCGCCCGGCATGGCCCGGGCGGCGCTCTGCCGCCTGGGGCAGGAGCTTCACGCCTGGCGCGACGGCGTCCCGCCCGGCGGCGAACCGGAGCTCGCCGCCCGATTCTCCATCTCCTTGGATTCGCTTCGGGCAGCTCTCGCCTGCCGCGCCGGCGCCGCCGCGACCCTCACCGCCGAAGAGCGGGCCGTCGAGCGCCTCGGCGGCCGCCTCGTCACCCGCGCCGACGCCGAATATCCGGCGCCGCTCGCCGACCTGGCGCTGCCGCCGCCGGTGCTCGCGGTCGCCGGCTCGCCGCTCGCCGGTATCCGGCCGGTGCGGAGATCCGCGGCGGAGGCGGAGCCGGGCGTCGCCGCCGTCGCCATCGTCGGTTCGCGCCATGCCACGCCGTACGGGCTCGAAATCGCCGCCTGGCTGGCCCGCGAGCTCGCGGGCCGGGGCGTCGTCGTGGTCTCCGGCTTCGCCAAGGGAATCGACGCCGCCGCCCACCAGGGGGCGCTCGCCGCCGACAACGGGCGCACCGTCGCCGTCCTCGGCTGCGGACTCTCGATCGACTACCCGAAGGGACACCGCGAGCTCGGCGAGCGCATCCGCACCCACGGCGCGCTGGTGAGCGAGTTCCCCTGCGCCCAGACGCCGCTGCCGTCGAACTTCCCGGTGCGCAACCGGATCATCGCCGGGCTGGCCGAGATCACCGTCGTCGTCGAAGCGGCGGCCCACTCGGGCTCCCTCATCACCGCGCGGCTGGCGCTCGAGCTGGGGCGGGAGGTGCTCGCCGTGCCGGGACGGATCACCGACGAACAGGCCCTCGGCGTCAACGACCTTCTGCGCGACGGCGCCGCGCCGGTCACCCACCCGGCCGACATCCTCGAGCGGCTCGGGCTCGACGGCGGCGAATGCCGCGGCCCGGGGGCGGCCGCCGCCGCGGAGCCGCCACGGCCGCTGCCGCCACTCCCGCCGGCGCAGGCGGCCGCGCTGGCAGAGCTCGAGCTGACGGGAGACCTGGCCGTCGACACCGTGGCCGCCAGAGCCGGCATCGGCGTCGAGGTCGCCGTCGCCGCCCTGCTCGAGCTGGAGCTCGCCGGCTGGGCGATCCGCGCCCCTGGCGGCGGCTACCGGCGGGGGGGCCCTTGACGCCTGTGGTAACGTCCGCCCCTTCGAAAAGCAGCCGGCTGGCCCCCCGAGCCCCCGGCCCAATCGAGCGCTCTCCGGACACACCCGGAGACCTCCAGCACCGTCCGGCGCGGAATTTCCGCCGCGCCGCCTCCGTTCTCGGACTCCCGTGGCCAAAAATCTGATCATCGTCGAAAGCCCCGCCAAGACGCGCACGCTGAAGAAGTTCCTCGGGCGCGACTGGGCGGTCGAAGC
>CAZQTL010000041.1:2214-22885 GCA_964595975.1 uncultured Thermoanaerobaculia bacterium
GTGCAGTCGGTGGCGCTCAAGATGGTCTGCGAGCGCCAGGCCGAGATCGATGCCTTCAACCCCGAGGAGTACTGGATCGTCGGCGGACGGTTCGCCGCCGGGGCGCCGCCCGAGTTCGGAGCGCGGCTCCACCAGATCTCCGGCAAGAAGGCGAAGGTCGGAGACGGCGCCCAGGCGGCGGCGATCGAGAAGGACCTCCTCGCCGGCACCTTCCGGGTCGCGGGCGTCGAGCGCAAGGAGTCGAAGCAGCGGCCCTCGCCGCCGTTCATCACCAGCCGCCTGCAGCAGGAGGCGGCGCGCAAGTTCGGCTACTCGGTCAAGCGCACCATGGGAATCGCCCAGGGCCTCTACGAGGGCAAGGAGATCGGCGACCGCGGCCAGATCGGCCTCATCACCTACATGCGTACCGATTCGACGCGCGTCGCCGCCGAGGCGATCGAGGCCGTGCGCGAGACGATCGCGAAGACCTACGGCGCCGACAAGCTGCCGCCGAAGCCGAACGTCTATGCCTCGAAGAAGGGCGCGCAGGACGCCCACGAAGCGATCCGCCCGACCTATCTCGACCTGCCGCCCGAGGCGGTCGCTCCGTACCTCGAGCCCGACGACCTCAAGCTCTACCGCCTCATCTGGGAGCGCTTCATCGCCAGCCAGATGCTGCCGGCGGTCTTCGACGTCACCCAGGTCGACATCGCCAACGGCATCTACACCCTGCGCGCCGCCGGCAAGGTGATGAAGAGCGCCGGCTTCCTCGCGGTCTACCAGGAGGCGAAGGAAGAGGCCGCCGAGCGCCGCGCGGCGCAGAAAGGCGACGCCGACGACGAGGACGACGCCGAAGGGCTCCTGCCCGCCCTGAAGGAGGGCGAGACGCTCTCGCTCGTCAAGCTCGACAAGGAGCAGAAGTTCACCCAGCCGCCGGCGCAGTTCAGCGAGGCCACGCTGGTCAAGGCGCTGGAGGAGAACGGCATCGGCCGCCCCTCGACCTACGCCGCGATCCTCTCGACCCTCACCACCCGCGACTACGCCGAGAAGGTCCAGGGCCGCTTCAATCCGTTGGCCCTCGGCAAGATGGTCAACAGCATGCTGCAGAAGGGCTTCGCCGACATCCTCAACGAGGGCTACACGGCCGAGCTCGAGGCCGAGCTGGATCGCATCGAGGACGGCCAGATGCCCTGGAAGCAGGCGGTCGAGGAGTTCGACGGCCGCTTCTCCAAGGATCTCGCGACGGCCGCCGACACCATGCCGAACGTCAAGCGCGACGGCGTGCCGGTCGAGGAGAAGTGCCCCAAGTGCGGCGCCGACCTGGTGATGCGTTTCGGCCGCTACGGCGCCTTCCTCGGCTGCAGCGCCTACCGCAACGAGCCCCCCTGCGACTTCACCCGCGATCTCAACGCGCCGGCTAGCGGCGAGGGCGGAGCGGCAACGTCCGCGGAGCCTTCAGATACCCCGCCGTGCGAGAAGTGCGGCAAGCCGATGGCGCTGCGCCGCAGCCGCTTCGGCGTCTTCCTCGGCTGCACCGGCTACCCCGAGTGCAAGAACATCCGCAAGACCGGTCCCCCGCCGGCGCCGCCGAGGGACACCGGCGTCTCGTGCCCGGAGTGCAAACAGGGGACGATCCAGGAGAAGAAGTCGCGCCGCGGCAAGATCTTCTACTCCTGCAGCCGTTACCCCGACTGCAAGTTCGCGCTGTGGAACCCGCCGGTCGCGCAACCCTGCCCGAAGTGCGCCAACCCTCTCCTCACCCTGAAGACCACCAAGCGCCGCGGCACCGAGCTCGTCTGCCCCAACGAAGAGTGCGACTACACCGCGCCGTACGAGGCGCCGGAGGGCGGCGACTCCGCGGTGCCGGCCGACAACTGAACCCCTGACGGAAGTCACCCCCGCGTTCACACCAACGCGGGTCGTTTGCCGCCGCGGCGCGCTCCAGACTCTCCCTGTCGTCCCCGACCAAGGAGAAGTCGATGAGCGCTTCCGTCCGTCGCTGGAGATCCACCGCCCTCGCGCTGGCCGCCTTTCTTGCTGCCGGGCTCGCCTCCGCCCAGGCCGCGCGCGTCGCCGACATCAACACCACCCAGGTCGCCTTCGACAGCCTCTCGATCGAACCCGGGGTCGTTCTCGGCGGCGCGGCACTCTTCGGCCTCCGACCCAACTCCGAAGACGAGGCGCTCTTGTGGCGCTCCGACGGCTCGGTCGCCGGGACGAGCCTGGTCAAGAACGTCTCTCCAGGCAGGAACAACTTGCTCCAGGGGATCGTCAAGCTCGGCGCGCTCGCCCTCTTCGTCGCCCAGGATCCGGCCGCCGGGCAGGAGCTCTGGCGGTCGGACGGCACCGCCGCCGGCACCTTCCGGCTCGTCGACCTCCGGCCGGGGCCGGAGTCGTCCTCGCCGCGAAACCTGACGGTCCTCGGTACGACGCTCTACTTCACTGCCAACGGCGGCAGCGCCGGCACCGAGCTCTGGAAGAGTGACGGCACGGCCGGCGGGACATCCCAGGTCAAGGACATCCGTCCTGGCGCTCTGGGATCGGGTGTGGAGAAGCTCGTCGCCGCCGGCTCGACCCTGTTCTTCGCCGCCGACGACGGTGCCTCCGGTCTCGAGCTCTGGAAGTCGAACGGCACCGCCGCGGGCACCGTCCGGGTCAAGGACATTCAGTCCGGCGCCGGCGGCTCGGAGCCGTACGACCTCGTCGCGGTCGGCTCGACGCTCTTCTTCGCCGCCGAGGCGACCGTCAACGACGGCGAGCTGTGGAAGTCGGACGGCTCGGAGGCGGGGACGGTCCTGGTCAAGGACATCCAGCCCGGCGCCATCGGTTCCTTTCCCTCTGCGCTGCGGGCTCTGGGCTCGCAGGTGATCTTCACCGCCGACGACGGCACGACCGGCATCGAGCTCTGGAAGTCGAACGGTTCCGCCGCCGGAACGGTGCCGATCCTGGAGATCGTGCCCGGTCCCGGAGGCATCGCGTACTACAACGATGAAGAGGGCCTCGCCGTCCTGGGTTCCGCCCTGCTCATCAGCCTCGACGATGGCGCGACCGGACCCGAGCTCTGGCGGACCGATGGCACCGCCGCCGGAACCTTTCCGCTCGCCGATATCGAACCGGGGCCGGACGGCTCCTTCCCCGAGGGCTTCGCCGTCCTCGGGGCGACAATGCTCTTCGAGGCGTTCGACACCTTGCACGGCGGCGAGCTCTGGCGCACCGATGGCACGCCGGCTGGAACCACCTTCGTCAAGGACATCTTCCCGGGAACGAACAGCGCGAACCCGTTCTCGTTCGCCGTCGTCGGCTCGGTGGCCATTCTGAAGGCGTTCTCTCAGACCGACGACCGCGAGCTCTGGCGCAGCGACGGCACCCCCGGCGGGACGTTCGCCCTGGTCGATCCGACCCCGTTCGCCACGACCGGCAGCGGGCCCTCCGATCTCACCGACTCGGCCGGGACGCTCGTCTTCGCTGCCGACGACGGCGTGCATGGCTTCGAACCCTGGAAGTCCAACGGCAGCGCGGCCGGAACCGCCCTGATGCTCGACATCGCCCCCGGGAGTCAGGGCTCGGACCCGTCCGAGTTCACCGTCGCCGGCGGTCGGACCTTCTTCAGCGCCCGCGGGCCCGAAGGCGTCGAGCTTTGGAAGAAGACGGTCGCCAGCGCGATTCTGGTCGAAGACATCCGACCGGGCACCAACCCGTCGTCTCCGGTCGACCTGATCGAGATCGGCGGGACGCTCTATTTCTCCGCCGACGACGGCGTCGCCGGCCGGGAGCTCTGGAAGTCGGACGGCTTCGCCGCCGATACCAGTCTGGTCGTCGACCTCACGCCGGGAGCGACCGGCGGCGGGGCACATTCGATTGCCGACTCGGGAGCCTTCGGCAACGGAATTCTCTTCGGCGGCGCGACGGCGGCGAATGGGGAGGAGGTTTACACCTCCGACGGCAGCGGTGCCGGAACGAATCTGGTCTCGAACTTGAACCCCGGCGCCGCGAGCTCTTCCCCGGAGGAGTTCTTCGTCACCGGCACGGTCGCCTTTCTCTCGGCCGAGACCGCCGCCGCCGGCCGCGAGCCCTGGGTCATCGTCGATGCCGGCATCGGCGGCTTCATCGAAGTCGCGCTCGGAGATCTCAACCCGGGGACGGGCGGCAGCGATCCGCGGGAGTTCACGGCCGCGGGCGGAACGACCTATTTCGTCGCCGACGACGGCGCGCACGGTCGCGAGCTATGGAAGACCAACGCGTCTGCAGCGACCACCGTGCTGGTGAAGGACACCTCTCCCGGACTGCCTTCCGGCGAGGTGACCGAGCTCACCAGCTTCGCCGGCAGACTCTTCTTTCGCGCCTGCACGGCGACCTCCGGCTGCGAGCTGTGGACGAGCGACGGCACGACCGGCGGCACGCAGCTGTTCAAGGATCTCTTTCCAGGGCCGGACAGCGGCGACCCTTCGCACCTCACCGTCTCCGGCGACGACCTCTGGTTCTCGGCTTGCGACGGCGCCGCCGGCTGCGAGCTCTGGGTGAGCGACGGCACGCCGCAGCGCACGCGGCGGGCGAGCGACATCCACGCCGGGCCCGAGTCGTCGAATCCGCGCGCCAGCCGCTCGCGGGTCGGTGACACGCCGTTCGTCGCCAGCGGCGGCCGGCTCTACTTCGTCGCCAACGACGGCAGCGGCGAGGAGCTCTGGGCGGCGACGCCGCTGCTCTTCGACGACGGCTTCGAGAGCGCCAACACCTCCGCCTGGAGCGCGACGGTGCCGTGAGGCCGACTCCGGCTCGGGCCTAGGGGACGCCGCCGGCCCGCCCGGCCTCGCGGCGCGCGATGCGCTCGCGGGTGCGCTCGAGGCGTTCGGAGATCGGCGCGCCGTAGAGGCGCTCGAGGCATTCGGCGAGGCGCACCTCGAGGGCGAGGCGGGGGACGATGGCCAGACGGCTGACCGCCGCGAGCTCGTCGAGGAGCGGCATCGAACAGGGATCGAGCATCGCGACTTCGAGCTTCCGCCCCTGACGCGCCAACGGCACGGCGCAGGCGACGAGCGCGGCGCGCGCCGGCAGGAGGGCGGCGTTGGCCCGCGGCACCGCGGCGAGCGTCGCCGCATCGACGGTCTCCACTTTGAGCTGGGCGCCGAGAGCGGCGAGGAGGGTCGCCTCGTCGACCAGCCCCGAATCGAGCAGGCAGGTTCCGAGCCGGCCGCCGTCGTTCGCCTGGCGATCGAGCGCCCCTTCGACCTCCGCCCCGGAGAGGATGCCGAAGAAGCGCAGGGTCTCGCCCAGCCTGGGTCGTCGGGAAAAATTGGGCGCGGCGAAAGCGGGTTCCATCGTCGGTCTCCCTGGGCGCGGCGACTCTGCGCCCACTCTTCTATAGGCGTAATACCCGAAAAGCGGGGGTCAGCCGGACGCGGCAGCTACAATGCCCCGCATGCCGAACGCGTCCGCACCGGTCCATGTCGTCGGGGGAGGACTCGCCGGGAGCGAGTGTGCCTATCAGCTCGCCTCGCGCGGAGTCCCGGTCGTGCTGCACGAGATGCGGCCGGTGCGGCCCACGCCGGCGCACAAGAGCGGCGACTTCGCCGAGCTGGTGTGCTCGAACTCGCTGCGCAGCGACGACCCGGAGCACGCCGCGGGTCTTCTCAAGCGCGAGATGGAGCGCTTCGGCTCGCTGATCATCGGCACGGCCCGCACGGCGGCGGTCCCCGCCGGCAGCGCCCTGGCGGTCGACCGCGATCGCTTCGCCGCCGCCGTCTCGGCGCGGCTCGAAGAGCTCGTCGGGCGCGGGCTGCTCGAGATCCGGCGCGAGGAGGTGACCGACCTCGGCGCGCTCACCGCCGCCCACGACACCGTGCTCGCCACCGGCCCGCTCACCTCGCCGGCCCTCGCCGCCCAGCTGGGGGAGCTCCTGGGCAGCGACTACCTCTACTTCTACGACGCCATCGCGCCGATCGTCGATGGCGAGTCGCTCGACATGAGCAAGCTCTTCTGGATGTCGCGCTACGGCAAGGGCGAGGGCGCCGACTATCTCAACTCGGGACTCGACAAGGAGCAGTACGCCGCCTTCCATCAAGCGATCCTCGACGCCGAAGTGCTGCCGCTTCACGACTTCGAAAAGGCGCTCTTCTTCGAAGGCTGCCTGCCGATCGAAGAGCTCGCGCGCCGCGGCGAGGCGACGCTGCGTTTCGGGCCGATGAAACCGGTGGGCCTGCGCGGGCTCGACGGACGGCGGCCCTGGGCGGTGATGCAGCTGCGCCAGGAGAACCTCACCAAGAGCCACTTCAATCTGGTCGGCTTCCAGTCGCGGATGAAGTGGCCGGACCAGCAGCGGGTCTTCCGCATGCTGCCCGGGCTCGAGAACGCCGAGTTCGTGCGTCTCGGGCAGATCCACCGCAATACGTTCATCAACTCACCGAGCCATCTCACCGCCGACTACCGGGTGAAGAAGGCGCCGCGACTGCGGCTCGCCGGGCAGATCACCGGCGTCGAGGGCTATCTCGAATCGGCGGCGACCGGCCTCGCCGTGGCGCTCTATCTCGTGCTCGAGCGGCGGGGGGAGGGCGGCGCAGCCGGCCAGGCTCTGCCGCCGACGACCGCGCTCGGCGCCCTGGCGCGCCACCTGACCGAGTCCGACCCCCAGCACTTCCAGCCCGCGAACATCCACTACGGCCTCTTCACGCCGCTCGAGCCGCTGCCCAGGAAGGACGAGCGCCGCGGCGTCTATGCCCGGCGGGCGCTCGAAGCGCTCGATGAATGGAAAGGGCGATGCGGGCTCTGATCGTCCGCTTCCTCGCCCACCTCGAGGGCGAGCGAGCGCTCTCGCCGCACACCGTGCGCGCCTATGAAGGCGATCTCCTGCGCTTCGCCGAGTTCCTCGCCGTCGATTACTGGAACGTGCCGCCGGAGACGATCGACCCGGCGGCGATCGACGCCGTCGCGGTGCGCTCGTACCTCGCCGCCCTGGCGCGCGACCACGGCCGGCGCAGCCAGGGGCGCGCGCTCTCGGCCCTGCGCACCTTCTTTCGCTGGGCCTGCCGCGTGGGCGAGGTGACGGCCAATCCGGCGCAGCGCGTGCGCACCCCCAAGGTGCCGCAACTCCTGCCGCGCCACCTGCGGCCGGGAGAGATCGAGGCGCTGCTCGCCGCCCCGGCCGGCGACGAGCCGATGGCCCTGCGCGACCGCGCCATCCTCGAGCTGCTGTACGCCACCGGGTTGCGCGTCGCCGAGCTGGTCGGGCTCGACTGGCGCGATCTCGAGATCAAGGAGCGCGTGCTACGCACCGTCGGCAAGGGCGGCAAGGAGCGCATGGTGCCGTTCGGGCGCCCTGCCCAGGCCGCGCTGCGCGCCTGGCGCGGCGGCTGGACGGCGCTGCGCGAGCGGCACCCCGCCGGCGGAAAGGGGCCGGACGAGCCGCTGTTCGTCAATCTGCGCGGCGAGCGCCTGACCGACCGGTCGGTGCGCCGCATCCTCGACCGCTACGTCGACGCCACGGCGACCGCCGCCGGGGTCCATCCACACACCCTGCGGCACACCTTCGCCACCCACCTGCTCGAGGGCGGCGCCGACCTGCGGGCCATCCAGGAGCTGCTCGGACACAGCTCGCTCTCGACCACCCAGCGCTACACCCACGTCGACATCGAGCGCCTGCAGAGCGTCTATCGCGACGCTCATCCGCGCGCCCGCCGGTCCACCGCCCGAAAAGGGAGCGAACCGGTCTGATGGACATCGCCCTGGTCACCTGGAGCGGGCTGCCCGACCTGTTTCCCGACGACCGTCCGCTGGCGCAGGCGCTCGCCGCCGCGGGCCTCGACGTCGGCGTCGTCTGCTGGGACGATCCCGGCTTCGACTGGAGCTCGACCCGGATCGCGCTGCTGCGCTCGCCGTGGGACTACTACCGCCGGGCGGAGGAATTTCTGAGCTGGGCGGAGCGCACCGCTGCGGTCACCTCGCTGGTCAACCCCTGGCCGCTGGTGCGCTGGAACCTGCACAAGGGCTATCTCGCCGAGCTGGCGGCGCGCGCTGCACCCGTGGTTCCGACCGCGCTCGTGCGGCGTTCGCCGGAGTACCGCAGCGGGACCTACGCTCGCCTGCTCGCCGAACACGGATGGGGCGATGCGGTGGTCAAGCCCG
The DNA here is from genome assembly GCA_964595975.1 of uncultured Thermoanaerobaculia bacterium. Classification (GTDB taxonomy): domain Bacteria; phylum Acidobacteriota; class Thermoanaerobaculia; order Multivoradales; family JAGPDF01; genus JAGPDF01. Next base: position 10,309 of record CAZQTL010000041.1, read on the forward strand.
CCGTCTCCGCCGACTCCTGGGAGACGGTGCGGGTCGCGGCGGGGGAGCCGCAGCGCGGCGAAGCGCACCTTGCGCGGCTGCTGCCCGAGCGCGACATGCTCGTGCAGCCGTACCTGCCTTCGGTGGAGGCCGCCGGCGAGCGCTGCCTCGTCTTCCTCGACGGACAGTTCTCGCATGCGGTGCGCAAGAACGCCCTTACCCTGGGCGGACGCTGGACGGACCTGCCGGAGGGCGTTCCGGTCGCGGCAGCGGCCGACGAGCTGGCGGCGGCGGAGCGGATCCTCGCCGCGGCGTGGGATTCCGCCGGCGTCGCCGGACCGGGAGGGGCGCTCTATGCGCGCGTCGATCTGGCGCGCGATGCGGCGGGAAGACCGCTCCTGCTCGAGCTCGAGCTCGCCGAGCCGACCCTCTTTCTCGCCGACGCCCCCGCGGCCGTCTCCCGTCTCGCCGCCGCCCTCGGGCGCCTGGCGGCAGAGCGGCGAACCGCCGGAAGCCCCCCCGGTCCCCCGGATTCCGGGTAGGCTAGGGACGCCGTCGACAGGAGCTCCCGGATGGACGATTCGAGGCCAGCTTCCGCGGGTGGGCAAGAAGCGCCTGCTGCCGGAGCCAGCCCCGCGTCCGGTGAGCACTACCGGGTCGCCTTCGACAACAGCCACGAAGCGATCCTCATCGTGCAGGACGGCGTGATCAAGGTGGCGAATCCCGCCGCCGCCCGCATCTCCGACAGCCCCCTCGAGCAGCTGGTCGGCGCGTCGTTCCTCGACTTCATTCATCCCGACGACCAGAAGCTGGTCGCCGAGCTCTACCAGCGACGCATCGCCGGCGACACGGCCGAGCGCAGCATGGTGGCGCGGGTCGTTCGTCCCGGCGGCGGCATTCTCGTCCTCGAAGCACACTCGATGCCGGTGCAGTGGGACGGACGGCCGGCGGTGCTCGCCTTCCTCGGCGACGTCACCGATCGCGAGCAGGTGCGCAGCGACGCGCAGGAGATGAGCCGGCGCCTGGCGCGCATCGCCGAGGTGGCGCCCTACTTCCTCTTCATCTACGACTACGACCTCGGGCGCGACGTCTACATCAACCGCTCGGTGCCGGCAGCGCTCGGCTACTCGCCCGCCGAGGCCGCGGCGCTCGGGCCGTATCCCTTCGAGAAGCTCTGCCATCCGGACGACCTGGCCGCGGCGCTCGACCGCGACACGCGCTGGCAGGGCTTCGTCGACGGCAGCTCGCTGACGGTCGACTTCCGTCTCCGTCACCGCAACGGCGAGTGGCGCTGGTTCCGCTCGCACAACACGCCTTTCCTGCGCGACGAGAAGGGCCGCATCCAGCAGATCCTCGGCATGACGCAGGACATCACCGAGAGCCAGCGCAGCGAGGAGCTGCTGCGGCGCACCGAGCGCCTGGAGAGCCTCGGCCTGCTGGCCGGCGGCATCGCGCACGATTTCTCGAATCTCCTCACTCCGATCGTCGGCAACGTCGAGCTGCTGCTCGACCGCCTGCCGCCGGACTCGCCCCTGCGCGACCGCGCACAGGCCATCAGCGCCGCGGCCGATCGGGCGACGGAGCTCGCGCGACAGCTCCTGGTCTACGCCGGCCGGGGCGAGATCGAACCGCGGACGATCGACCTCAACGCCCTGGTGGAAGACGTCGTCCATCTGCTGCGCGCGCTGGCGAGCGTTTCGACCGACACCCGGCTCGATCTCGCCCCGCGCCTGCCGCCGATCAGCGGCGACTCGAGCCAGCTGCGCCAGGTGATCCTCAATCTGCTCTCCAACTCGCACGACGCCATCGCCGCCCTGCCGGCCCAGCCGTCGCCGGTGCCGTCCGGCGCTGCCGCCGAGGAGCCCGGGCGCGTGCTCGTCCGCACCCGCCGGGTCGAGTTGCGGCCCGCGGACCTCGGGACGCTGCTGCTGGGCGACGGCATGCGGCCGGGGCCGGCGGTCCTGCTCGAGGTCGCCGACAACGGCGTCGGCATGGACAGCGAAACGCTGGAACGCCTCTGGGAGCCGTTCTTCACCACCAAGGAGAGAGGGCGCGGCCTGGGCCTCCCCTCGGTGCTGGGCATCCTCCGCTCCCACCGCGCCGGCGTCGCCCTCGAGTCGCGCCCGGGCTCCGGAACGAAGTTTCGCGTCTACTTCTCGGAGATCGCCGCTACGCGGGAGCCGGGCCGCTCGCTTCCCGGTTGATACAATGGCCGTCCGATGTCCCGAATGCGTGCAACGACGGTCCTGCTGGTGCGGCGCGACGGGCACGTCGCGATGGCTTCCGACGGACAGGTGACGCTGGGTAACGCGGTCATGAAGTCGGGAGCCGCGAAGGTCAAGCGGGCCGGCAAGGGACGCGTCCTGGTCGGCTTCGCCGGCGGCGCCGCCGACGGACTGGCGCTGTTCACGCGCTTCGAGGCCAAGCTCGAGGAGTTCAACCAGAATCTGGAACGCGCCGTCGTCGAGCTCGCCAAGGACTGGCGCACCGACCGCGTCCTGCGCCAGCTCGAGGCGGTGATGATCGTCGCCGATGCCGACAAGAGCTTCCTCGTGTCGGGCACCGGCGATCTCCTGCAACCCGACGAGGACGGCCTTCTGGGGATCGGCTCCGGCGGCAACTTCGCCCTCGCCGCGGCCCGGGCGCTGCTGCGCCACACGCAGCTCTCCGCCAGCGAAATCGCCCGCGAAGCGATGCGCATCGCGGCCGAGCTCTGCATCTACACCAACGACCGCCTGACCCTCGAAGAGCTGTGACCGCGCGCCCGCCTGCGGACGCCGAGCGGCCCGAGCTCGCGCTCGACAATCTCACGCCGCGCCAGATCGTCGCCGAGCTCGACAAGTACGTCGTCGGTCAACGCGCCGCCAAGCGTTCGGTGGCGATCGCCCTGCGCAACCGCTGGCGCCGCCAGCAGCTGCCGCGCGAGGTCGCCGACGACATCGTGCCGAAGAACATTCTGATGATCGGCCCGACCGGCGTCGGCAAGACCGAGATCGCGCGACGCCTGGCGAAGCTCGCCAAGGCCCCCTTCCTCAAGGTCGAGGCTTCGAAGTTCACCGAGGTCGGCTACGTCGGCCGCGACTGCGAGTCGATCGTCCGCGACCTCACCGAGATCGGCGTCGCCATCGTGCGCGAGGAACGCCGCAGCGCCGTCGCGGCGACCGCCGCCGAACGCGCCGAGGAGCGACTGCTCGACCTGCTGTTGCCTCCCGGCCCGCCGGCGGCCAGCGTGGCGCTGGGATCGATCGGCGGCACGGCGGCGCCGCCTCCCGGCACGACAGGTCCCGCCGCCGCGACGCCGGCGGAAGATGCCCATTCGACGCGCGAGAAGCTGCGCGAGCGGCTGCGCGCCGGCGCCCTCGAGTCGCGCATCGTCGAAATCGAGGTCGAGGACGGCACGGCGCCGTCCCTCGAGATGTTCACCCCCCAGGGTGTCGAGGAGATCGGCCTCAATCTCAAGGAGATGATGCCCGGGCTCTTCTCCCGCCGCCGCAAGCAGAAGGCTACGGTCGCCGAGGCGCGCGAGACGCTGCTCGGCGAAGAGGCCGAGAAGCTGATCGACCGCCAGCAGCTGGCGCGCGATGCGCGCGCCAGGGTCGAGCAGACCGGCATCGTCTTCCTCGACGAGATCGACAAGATCGCCGGCCGCGAAGGTTCGAGCCACGGGCCCGACATCTCCCGCGAAGGCGTGCAGCGCGATCTGCTGCCCGTCGTCGAGGGCACGACGGTGGCGACCAAGTACGGCCCGGTGAAGACCGATCACATCCTCTTCATCGCCGCCGGCGCCTTCCACGTCGCCAAGCCCTCCGACCTCATTCCGGAGCTGCAGGGGCGCTTTCCGATCCGGGTCGAGCTCGAGGCGCTCACCGAAGCCGATTTCGTGCGCATCCTGACCGAGCCCGAAACCGCCCTCACCAAGCAGTACACGGCGCTCCTCGGAGCCGAAGGCCTCCGGATCCGCTTTCGCGAGGACGCCATCCTCGAGCTGGCGCGCATCGCCGTCGAGGTCAATCGCTCGACCGAGAACATCGGCGCGCGGCGCCTCGCGACGGTGATCGAGCGGCTGCTCGAGGAGGTCTCTTTCGAGGCGCCGGACATGGCCGGCATGGAGCTCGACATCGACGCCCCCTTCGTACGCAGGATTCTCGACGACATCGTTCAGAACCAGGATCTCAGCCGCTATGTCCTCTAGCCCGACACTCCGCCCCGCCGCGCCGCCCGCCGGCCTCCGGCGCTTGGCCCTCCTCGCCGTCCTGACGCTGGCCCTCCTGCCGCTCGCCGCCTGTGGCAAGAAGGGCGATCCGATGCCCGCGCCGCGCACCATCCCGCAGGCTGCGAACGACCTCAAGGTCCGCCAGCGCGGTCTCGAGGTCGTGGCCGAGTTCGGTTACCCGAAGGCGACCGTCGCCGGGCTGCCGCTCGCGGGCCTCGACCAGGTGACGCTCTACGCCCTCGATCGTCCGCTCTCCTCGGCGGTCGCCGCTCCGGCCGCCGGGGCCGCGCCCGCCACTGCCGCTCCGCCGACGCTGGTCATGCCCGACCCGCGGGAGTTCGCCGTCGCCGCCAAGCCGTTCCTCGCGCTCTCGGGCGCGGAGCTCGCGAGCGCCATTTCCGGCGATCGCATCACGGTGCGCTTCCGCCTCGCCGAGCCTCTGCCTGCCGACCAGCCGGCGCGCATCTTCAGCGTCCGCACCCATGCCGCCGGCGGGGAGCTCTCGGACTGGTCGAATCTGGCCGGCCTGCTGCCGCGCGCTCCCGCAGCTCCGCCGCGGGATTTCAGCGCCGTCGCCGCGAAGGCCGGCGTCGAGCTGTCGTGGAGCCCGGCGGCCCCCGCCGCCGGCACCCCGATCGCCGGCTACAACGTCTACCGCCGGGACGCCGCGCGCACCTCCTACGGCGACCCCGTCGCCACGCTCGATGCCACCGCCACCTCGACCACCGACACCGGCGCGACCTACGGCCGGCGATACATCTACGCCCTGACGGCGATCGGCTCGAGGACGCCGCTGGCCGAGAGCGCCCTCTCCTCCGAGGTCGAGATCGACTACCAGGATCGCTTCGCGCCGGCCCCGCCGCCGGAGCTATCGGCGCTCGGCAGCGTCGGCGAGGTCCGCCTCGTCTGGCCGGCGAGCCCCGAGAGCGACGTCGCCGGCTACGTCATCGAGCGCGCCGATCCCGATGCCGACTTCCACCGCGTCAACAGCGAGCCGGTCGCCGCGCTCGAGTTCACCGACCGCGGCCTCTCTTCCGGCTTCACCTTCCGCTACCGGGTGTCGGCGATCGACAGGTCGGGCAATCTCGGCTCGCCCGGCGAGCCGGTCGCCACCCGAGTGCCGTGAGCGCCGTCTACAAGGTCTCCGGCGGCGGCAACGACTTCCTGGCGCTCGCCGCGCCGGACCGCGAGCCCTCGGCCGACGAGATCCGTTCGTGGTGCGCCCGCGGCCTGTCGTTCGGCGCCGACGGTCTCTTCACTCTCGACCGCAACGACGCCGGCGTGCGCATGCGCTACTGGAACGCCGACGGCCGGCCGGCGGCGCTCTGCCTCAACGGCACGCGCTGCGCCGCCCGTCTGGCGCTCCACCTCGGGTGGGCGGCGGGGAGCTTCCCCGTGTCCACCGAAGCCGGCACCTTCTCCGCCCGCGCCGTGGCGCCGACGGAGATCGCCCTCCAGCTGCCCGCCCCCGAGGAGCTCGCCCGCAAGCACGTCGTCGAAGCGGCAGGACGTACCTGCGAGGGCTGGTTCGTCACCGTCGGCGTGCCCCACTTCGTCCTCGTCTGGCCGGAGTCGCTCGCGCAGGCGCCCGTGGCGAACCTCGGTGCGGCGCTCCGCGCCCATCCCGCGTTCGGCCCCGGTGGCACCAATGTCGATTTCGTGCGCTTCCCGGCGCCGAACAAAATGGAGATCCGCAGCTTCGAGCGCGGCGTCGAGGCGGAGACGCTCGCCTGCGGCACCGGCGTCCTCGCGGCGACGGCGGTCGGCCTGCTGCTCAACCTGGCGAAGCTCCCGCTCTCCGCCAGTACCCTCGGCGGCTTCACGCTGACGGTCGACGGCCAGACGGTGGATTCGGCGCTCAAGAACTGGTCGCTCGCCGGCGACGCGCGCATCCTGGGCGCCGTCGAGCTCTCTCCCGAGGCCGGCCTGCCGCCGCCACCGCCCCCGCAGTGGTCGGCCTGAGCGCCCGCAACGGCGTTTGCTAAGCTCTCGCGCCTCATGACGCACGCCTTCCCGCCGGTCGACGAACAGATGGAGCTGCTCCGCCGCGGGGCCGTCGACCTCGTCTCGGAGGCCGACCTGGCGCGCAAGCTCGAGCGCTCGCGGAAGACCGGCAAGCCGCTGGCGGTGAAAACCGGCTTCGATCCCTCTTCGCCCGATCTCCATCTCGGCCACACCGTGCTGCTGCGCAAGATGCGCCACTTCCAGCAGCTCGGCCACCGGGTGATCTTCCTCATCGGCGACTTCACCGGCATGATCGGCGACCCGACGGGCAAGAAGGCGACCCGCCCGCAGCTGACGCGCGACCAGGTGCTCGCCAACGCCGAAACGTACAAACGGCAGGTCTTCAAGGTGCTCGATCGCGAGGCGACCGTCATCCGCTACAACGGCGACTGGCTGACACCGCTGGGCGCCGAGGGGATGATCCGCCTCGCCGGCAAGTGGACGCTGGCGCGGATGATGGAGCGCGACGACTTCCGCACCCGCTTCCGCGAGCAGCAGCCGATTTCGCTCCACGAGCTTCTCTACCCTCTCGTCCAGGCGAAGGACTCGGTCGAGATGGCGAGGATTCCCGAGCTCGGCTGCGATGTCGAGTTGGGCGGCCACGACCAGATCTTCAACCTGCTCGTCGGGCGCGATCTGATGAAGGAGGAGGGCCTCGAGCCCCAGGTCTGTCTCACCGTGCCGCTCCTCGTCGGACTCGACGGCCACGAGAAGATGTCGAAGTCGCTCGGCAATGCGATCGCCGTCGAGGACTCGCCGAAGGAGATCTACGGCAAGACCCTGTCGATCCCGGACGCGCTCATGTGGGACTGGCTGCTGCTGCTCACCGACCTGCCGAAGGCCGAGATCGAGGCGAAGAAGAGCGCCGTCGCCGCCGGCAGCCTCCATCCCAAGCTCGTCAAGCAGGAGCTCGCGCGGCGTCTGGTCGCCGACTTTCACGGCGCTTCGGCCGCGGCCGAAGCCGAAGCCGAGTTCGAGCGCGTTTTCGCCGGCGGCGGCGCGCCGGACGAGGTCGCCGAGTTTCGCTTTGTTTCGGGTTCCGGGGCGTTGGCTGCAGTCGGTTCGGAAAGCTCGATAAAGGTAGGGAGCCTGCTGGTAGAGCAGTTAGTCGGCGCGGCCGTGGTGGCTTCCAAGAACGAGGCGCGGCGCCTGGTGGAACAGGGCGCGGTCGCGGTGGACGGAGAGCGCGTGAGCGACCCTCACGCCGCGCTCGCTCCGCGCGAAGCCGCCTACCTCGTCAAGGTCGGGAAGCGGAGATTCGTCAAGCTGCAGATTCAGTGAACGTCATCGCAAGGGGTGTCCGTCCGCGGCCGTTCGGGTCGTCGGGCGGGCTGAGATCAGACCCTTGGAACCTGAACCGGTTCAGACCGGCGGAGGGAATGCGAACATGACCCAGCCTTCCACGAACAGCTACGGCATCGCCCTGCCGCGCGCCCCCTGGGTCGCCGGCCGCACCGCGGACGCCACGCCGACGCAGCTCTTCTACGCCCGCCAGGGCATCATCACCGAGGAGATGCGGTTCATCGCCGACCGCGAGCGGATCGATCCCGAGTCGATCCGCTCGGAGGTCGCCCTCGGACGGGCGATCATTCCGGCCAACATCCGCCATCTCGAGCTCGAGCCGATGGTGATCGGCAAGAAGTTCAAGACCAAGATCAACGCCAACATCGGCAACTCCGCCGTCTCTTCGGGCATCGAGGAGGAGGTCGAGAAGCTGACCTGGGCGGTGAAGTGGGGCGCCGACACGGTGATGGACCTCTCGACCGGCAAGAACATCCACGCCACGCGCGAGGCGATCGTCCGCCACTCGACCGTGCCGATCGGCACGGTGCCGATCTATCAGGCGCTCGAGAAGGTGAAGGGCAAGGTCGAAGAGCTCACCATCGGCATCTACATGGAGACCCTGCGCGAGCAGTGCGAGCAGGGGGTCGACTACTTCACCATCCACGCCGGCGTGCGCTTGAAGTACATCCCGTTGACCGCCAAGCGGGTCACCGGCATCGTCTCGCGCGGCGGCTCGATCCTCGCCAAGTGGTGTCTCGCGCATCACCAGGAGAACTTCCTCTACACCCATTTCGAAGAGATCTGCGAGCTGATGAAGCGCTACGACGTCTCGTTCTCGCTCGGCGACGGCCTGCGACCGGGCTCGATCGCCGACGCCAACGACGCGGCGCAGTTCGCCGAGCTCGACACCCTGGGCGAGCTCACCGAGGTCGCCTGGCGACACGACTGCCAGGTGATGATCGAAGGCCCGGGCCACGTCCCGATGCATCTGGTCAAGGAGAACGTCGACCGCCAGCAGCGCATCTGCAAGGAGGCGCCGTTCTACACCCTGGGGCCCCTCGTGACCGACATCGCCCCGGGCTACGACCACATCACCAGCGCCATCGGCGCGGCGATGATCGCCTGGCACGGCACCGCCCTCCTCTGCTACGTCACGCCGAAGGAGCACCTCGGCCTGCCCAACAAGGAGGACGTCAAGCAGGGCTGCATCGCCTACAAGATCGCCGCCCACGCCGCCGACCTCGCCAAGGGGCTTCCCGGCGCCCAGGACCGCGACGACGCGCTGTCGAAGGCGCGCTTCGAGTTCCGCTGGGAGGATCAGTTCAACCTCTCCCTCGACCCCGAGACGGCGCGCGCCTACCACGACGAGACCCTGCCGCAGGACGGGGCGAAGAGCGCCCACTTCTGCTCGATGTGCGGCCCGCACTTCTGCTCGATGGAGCTCACCCAGCAGCTGCGCGACTTCGCCGCCGAGAAGGGCCTCTCGGAAGAGGAGGCCGTGGCCGCCGGCCTGGCCGAGAAGGCCCAGGAGTTCCGCGAGCAGGAGCTCGTGCAGCTGGGCGCCCCCAAGGGCTGAAGCGAGGAGGCCGCACTGACCGAAGACCCCGCAGATCGCTGGCAGCGACTCTGGGAGCTTTTCGATGCGGCGCGAGACTGCCCCGAGGGCACGGCGCGCGAGGAATTCCTGCGCGACCATTGCGGTGACGACGCCGGCTTGAGGCGCGAGCTCGCCGAGTTGCTCGCCGCGAGCGCCGGCGGCGACTCCCTGCTCGACCGCAGCGACCGCTCCTGGATCGAGCCGCTCATCGAGAGCTCCACGGGCGCGCTGCCACCCCTGCCCTCCGGATCGACCGTCGGCCCGTGGACGCTCGGGCGGCTCCTCGGAGAGGGCGGCATGGGCAGCGTCTTCCTCGGCGAACGCCGCGGCGAGGGCTTCACGCAGCGCGCGGCGATCAAGATGCTGCCGGGCGGCGCGCAGCCCACCGCCCTGCACCAGCGCTTCCTCGCCGAGCGCGGAATTCTCGCCCGCCTCGAGCATCCCGGGATCGCGCGCATGCTCGACGGCGGCGTCGCCGCCGACGGCCGGCCCTACCTCGCCATGGAGCTCGTGGAGGGCAGGACGATCACTGCCGCCTGCCGCGCGGAGCGGGCGACCGTCGAGCGACGGTTGGAGCTGTTTCTCGAGGTGTGCGCCGCCGTCGAGCACGCCCACCGCAACCGCGTGATCCATCGCGACCTGAAGCCTTCCAACGTCCTGGTCGACCCGGACGGCAGAGTCAAGCTCCTGGATTTCGGCATCGCCAAGCTGCTCACGCCGGACCACGCGGAGGCCGATCCGCCCACCCTGCTCCGCCCCCTGACGCCGCAGTACGCCGCTCCGGAACAGGCGACCGGCGGCGACATCACTCCGGCGACCGACGTCTACGCTCTCGGCGTCCTGCTTCACGAGTTGCTCGCCGGCCAATTGCCGCGGAGCTCCAGAGACGACGCCCCCTTCACGGTCGAACGGGCGCTCGCCGGAGCCGAACCGGTGGCGCTCTCGCGGAGTGCCCTCGCCGACGATTCCCGGCCCGAGGGGGACGCCCTTGCCCGCCGGCTCGCCGGCGACCTCGACTGCATCGTCGAACGCGCGATGGCCCGGGATCCGGCCAGGCGCTATGCCTCGGTATCGGCACTCGCGGCCGACCTGCGCCGGCACCTCGCCGGGGAGGCGGTAGAGGCTCGCGACGGAGCGCGCCTCTACCGCGCCGGCCGCATCCTCCTTCGCCACCGCTGGGCCGCCGTCGCGGCCGCCTGCGCCATCGTCGCCCTGGCGCTCGCCGCGCGCGTCGCCACCCTGCGGCCCCGCGCCAGGCCGGTGCTCGCGGTGCAGCCCTTCGTTCCCGGACCGGCCGAGCCCTATCGCGCCGCCGCCCTCGCCGAGGAGATCGCCTCCGCGCTCGGCCGTTCCCGCGACCTCGCCGTGTTGTCGTCGAACAGCGTCGTCGACCGCGATGGAACCCCGCTCACGGCTGCCCGGCTGCGGAGCGACCGCGGCGCAACGCACGCGCTCGGGGGCCGCGTCGATGGCGAAGCGCGATCGCTGCGCGTGGTCGTCACGCTCAGCGACCTGGCCACCCAGCGAGCGATCTGGGAGCAACCGTTCGCCTGGAGCGCCGCCCCCCAGCCCGAGTCCGACACCGCCGTCGTCACCCGCATCGCCCTGCAGGTGAATGCGGCCCTCGGCCTCCCGACCGGGGAGCTGGAGGCTGATGCCGCGCCGACCCGCGATCCGCGCGCCTACGAGGCCTACCTGCGCGGCGTCGCGGCGCTCGCCGGAGAGTCGGCGAGCGCCACCGGTGAAGACGCCCGTCTCGACGCGACCGTCCAGCTGGAGCTGGCGGTCGCGCTCGACTCCGCCTTCGCCCCGGCCTGGGCGCGGCTGGCGACGGTCTACGCCCAGCGCCTCTTCCACGACGCGCCGAATGCCGGCCTCGAGCAGCGCGCGAACGTCGCGATCCAGTGGGCCCTCGCCCTCGACCCTTCACTCGCCGAGGCCTATCTGGCGCGGGCGCAGCTCGCCTGGAATCTGGCGCACGGCTTTCCCCATGCCGAGGCGGTCGGCGACCTGCGGCGCGCGCTCGAGCTCCAGCCGAGCCTGGCGGAGGCGCACCGCGAGCTCTGCAAGGTCTATTTCCACGTCGGCCTCACCGACCGCGCCGCCGACGAATGCGACCGCGCCCTCGCTCTCGACCCCGCCGACCGCGCCGCGCTCGTGCGCAAGCTGACCGCTCTCGCCGACGACGGCCGCTTCGCCGAGGTCGCGCGCGCGTTGGCAGAGCCGGGTCAGGAGATCTCGGCACCGATGCGCGGCGGCCTGCTCTTGATGATCCGGCAGACCGGTGCGGCGCTCGCGCTGCTGCGTCCGGCAACTTCGACGGCGCGTCCGGCCGATCCGGAGTTCGGCTGGCCGACCTCCGCGCGCGCCGCGCTCGAACGCGCCTGGGCCGCCCTCGCCCTTGCCCGGCTCGGCCGGACGCAAGAGGCCGCGGCGCTGCTCGCGCGCGCGGAGTTCACCGCCGAGAACCTCGAGGAGCAGTCGCATCTGCACCACGCCTACTACGCGGTGGGAGCGGCGCATGCGGTTCTCGGCAATCGCGCAGAAGCGCTGCAATGGCTCGAGAAGGCCGCCAACGAGGGCTATCCCTCCTATCCCCATTTCGCCAAGGACGCCGACCTCGCTGCGCTGGCCGGCGAGCCGCGCTTCGTCGCGCTGCTGCACCGGCTGGAGACCGACTGGCGTCGCTTCCGCGACACCCTCTGATTCCTGCGGTTCAGCAGTCGCCGAGTCGTTTCGCCGTCAGGCGCTCGCGCACGACCGGCGTCGCCATCTCGCCTTCGTTGACGATCCGGACTTCATAGGCCCCGGGTCCGGTCAGGCGCATCACCGAGGTCGACCTCCCCTTCGGCAACCCCTGACGGTCGCAGCTCAGGCGCTGCGTCCAGGTCTCCAGGCCGGTGCGCTCGCGCTCGTAGGAGCAGCCCATCCTGCGCAGCATCTCCATGGCCTTGCGGCCGCTCTCTTCCGGGTCGCCGCAGCGCTCGACCACGATCGGCGCCTCCGGCACCCGGCCGTCCGCATAATCGAAGCTGCGCTCGAACCGCCAGAGTCCCGGGCGCAGGCCAGGCCCGGGATCCTCGCCGGCAAGGAGCGGCAGGCCAGCGAGGGCAGCGAGGCAGACAGTCACTCCTAAGGTCGTCGGACGCATGGGAATCTCCTCTCCCTGCACAACGGCAGGAAGAGCGGATTCCGGGCGCGACCCCGAGGGCGCCGGAGCCTTTAATTCGCCGGCGGCGCGGGCTCGGCCGGGGCCGGAGGAGGCGGCGGCGGAGGCTGGCGTGAGCGGATCGACGCCACGTACTCGCGCGCCTGGCGCAGGCTGTCGTCGATCTCGACCAGGAGGCGGTCGCCCTCTTCGGCGAGCTTCTGGGCGTCGGGACGCAGGCTCTCGATCCCCGACGGGTTCAGGTCGTGGCCGAGGTAGTTCCACTGGTCGCGCAGCCGCGCGAGGAACGGTTCATAGGCCGCGGCGGCACGGCGGCCGGCCTCGACGATGC
>CAZQTL010000042.1:0-22250 GCA_964595975.1 uncultured Thermoanaerobaculia bacterium
ACCAGCTCGACGCGGCTCACCAGACCGAGCTTGCCCATCAGGTTGGCGCGATGGTTCTCGACGGTGCGCATCGACAGGGCGAGCAGGCCGGCGATCTGCCGGTTGGTGTTGCCCTTGGCGAGCAGCCGCAGGACGTCCACCTCGCGGCGGGTGAGCGGATGGCTGGGCGCGCCGCGGCGGTGCTCGGAGGTCACCGGCTGCTGCAGGAGCGCCCGGGTCATCGCCGGGTGGACGTAGATGTCGCCGCGACTCGCGGCGTGGATGGCGCGCAGGATCTCGGACTCCTCGGCCCGCTTGATCACGTAGCCGGCGGCGCCGGTGCGCATCGCCTCGTGCAGCAGGCCCTCGTCTTCGTGCATGGTGAGGAAGAGAACCTTGACGTCGGGGTGCTCGACTTTGATCCGCTGGGCGACCTTGATGCCGCTCTCGAGCGGCATGGTGATGTCGAGCAGGACGAGGTCGGGCGCGAGCCTGGCACACAGTTGCAGCGCCTCGGTGCCGCTCGCCGCCTCGCCGACGACGTCGAGATCGGGGTCAGCGCTGAGCAGCGCCCGCAAGCCCGAGCGGACGACGGCGTGGTCGTCAGTGATCAGGATGCGGATCGGCACTCGACACCTCCACGACGATCGTCGTTCCCGCCCCGGGCGAGCTCTCCAGGGTCAACGTACCCCCCAACGCCTCGGCGCGCTCCTGCATGCCGAGGAGGCCGAAGTGGTCGGCGCGCTGCACCCGCGAAGGGTCGAAGCCGGCGCCGTCGTCCTCGATCATGACCAGGACACGCTCACCGCGGTGCTCCACCAGGATGTCCACCCGGTGCGCAGCCGCGTGGCGCGCGACGTTGGTCATCGCCTCCTGCACGACCCGGTAGAGCGCCGTCTCCACCGCCGCCGGCAGGCGCTCGCCGGTGAAGCCCCGCGCCTTGAAGTGCATCTCCAGGCCGTACTTCGCCGCCGCCTCGCGCGCGTACTGACGAAGCGCCGCGTCGAGGCCGAGGTGATCGAGACTCGCCGGACGCAGGTCGGCCGCCAGGCGGTGCAGGCCGTCGATCACGGCGTCCGTGGTGCGCACCAGCTCGGAGACCCGGCCGGTGATCTCGGCCCCCTGGGCGATCTCGCGCTCCAGCAACCGCAGGCCGATGCGCAGCGAGGTGAGCGACTGCCCCGCTTCGTCGTGGAGCTCGCGGGCGATGCTGCGGCGCTCGCTCTCCTGCGCCTCCACCAGGCGGCGCGACAGCGCCTGCATCCGCGCCGTCGAGGCCTGCATCTGCGCGAAGAGAACCGCATTCTCGACCGCGACCGAAGCCTGCGACGACATCGCCTCGGCGAGGCGAACCTGCTCCTCGCTGAAGGCCTTGGCGGCGGCCATCGAAACCAGGCCGGCGACCGTGCCGCGGGCGAAGAGCGGCACGCCCATCCAGCTCCCTTCGCGCAGCTCGCCGGTCGGCAGGCTGCCTGCGGGGTGGGCGCTGAGGTCGGGGATCAGGACAGCGGCGCCGGTTTCGAGGATGGACTGCACCACCGGATGGTCGGCGGCTTCGAACTTCGCCCGTTGGTCGACCGACACCGGCACCCCGCGGCCGCCGTCGAAGATCGCCCGCACCGAGAGCCGCGACGTCTCCTCGAGCAACATGACGCTGGCGTAGTCGAACGGCACCAGCTGCCGCAGCCGGTCGAGCAGCGTGACCAGCACCACCTCGCGGTCGAGGCTGCGGGTCAGCTCGATGGTCGCCTCGCGCAGCTCTTCGGCCACGCCCCGGGCGCGACGCTCGGCCTCGAGCGCCGCCCAGCGCTCGGTGACGTCGCGTGCCACAGACAGCACCGACTGAGGGGTGGAGTCGTCGCCGAACTCGGGGACGAGCCGGCAGTCGAACTGGCGCACCCCGTCGGGCCCCGAATAGGCGAACTCGAGCCGTTCCGGCTCTCCCGTAGCGAGCACCCGGATCGCCGCGGCGTCCCACTTCTCCACCAGGTCGGCCGGCATGCCCAGCTCGCGGTTGGTTCGGCCCAGAAACTCCTCCGGCAGGCGGCCGGTGAGGCTCTCTATCGACGGGCTGACGTAGAGGTGACGCAGCCCTCTGTCGAAGCGGGCAATGATGTCGGGCAGGTTCTCGACCAGGGTGCGGAAGAGCCGGGCGGCGATCCGCGACTCGGCCTCCTCCTCGACCAGCGCCTCGCGCAGCGCCTTGCGCTCCACGGCGTGGCGCACGGCGCGCTGCAGCGCGCGCCGCTCGAGCTGCCCTTTGACGAGGAAGTCCTCGGCGCCGGCCTGCAGGGCCTTGACCGCGAGCTCCTCGTCCTCGAGGCCGGTGAGCACCACGATCGGCACGCGCGGTGCGACGCTGTGCGCCCGCCGGACGGTCTCCAGGCCCTGCGCATCGCTCAGCCCGAGATCGAGCAGCACGACGTCGAACGCGCCCAGGGAGAGATGCCGCTCGGCCTCCTCCATGCTCTCGACGTGCGAGATCTCCACCCCGAGCTCAGCATGCTCGGCGATCATCTCGCGCAGCAGGCGGGCATCGCCGGCGCTGTCCTCGACCAGCAGCATCCGCAGCACGGCGCGCAAGCCGTCGCGGCCGGGCCCGGCGGGCTCCGCGCGGTCCGGTCGCGCCGACGAAGGAGTCGTCACGCTCACCATGATACCGACTCGACCGCGGGCAGGTGCTGCAGCGACTTGCCGGTCATCCGCTCTCTCGCTGTTGCGGCAGCTTCGCCTTCGTCAGCCAGAAGTCGTTGACGCTGCGCACCAGGCTCTCGAAGGCCTCCAGGTGCTGCGGCTTGCTCAGGTAGCAGTTCGCCTGCAGGCGATAGCTGTTGGCGATGTCCGCCGCCGACTCCGAGGTGGTGAGGATCACGGTGGGGATCGTGCGCAGCAGCGGGTCGCCCTTGATCTCCTGCAGGACTTCGCGGCCGTCCATCCGCGGCAGATTGAGGTCCAGCAGGATGAGGTCCGGGCGCGGGCAGTCCGCGCGTTCGCCCTCGCGGCGCAGGAAGGCCATCGCCTCGACGCCGTCGAACGCGACGTGCAGGTGAACCGTCGTGTTGGGCAGGTGAGCGGCCATGTTGGCGTCGCGGAACGCCTCCTGGGTCAGCCGCACGTCGCCCGCGCTGTCTTCGACCAGCAGGACGTCTAGACGCATCGCTTCCCCCTCCCGGGCACTCAGGACTCTCGCGTGCTCTCGGCCAGCGAGAAGCTGAAGGTCGAGCCCTTTCCGGGTGCCGAGTCGACGGTGATGGCGCTGCCGTGGCGTTCGGCGATCTTGCGGCAGATCGCCAGGCCGATTCCCGTGCCGGCGAACTCCTCCCGCCGGTGCAGACGCTGGAACATGCCGAAGATGCGTTCGAAGTACTGCGGATCGATGCCGAGGCCGTTGTCGCGCACCGCGAACAGCCATCTCCCGCCGCCCTCGCTGGCGGCGGAGACATGGACCTCCGGGATGCCAGCGCCCTGGTACTTGATCGCGTTGCCGACGAGGTTCTGGAACAGCTGCACCAGCTGCGCCTCGTCGGCGTGAACGTCGGGCAGGGGATCGTGCGTCACCCGCGCGCCGCTGTCCTCGATGGCGCCGCGCAGATAGACGAGCGCCTGATCCAGCGCCCGCTGGCTCGAGCAGTCGCTCAACTCCTTGCCCTTGGTTCCCACCCGCGAGAAGGTCAGCAGGTCCTGGATCAGGCGCTGCATCCGGCTGGCGCCGTCCACGGCGAAGGCGATGAACTCGTCGGCGTCCGCGTCGAGCCGGCCCTTGTAGCGCCGCGACAGGAGCTGGGTGTAGCTCGACACCATCCGCAGCGGTTCCTGCAGGTCGTGGGAGGCGAGGTAGGCGAACTGTCCCAGCTCCTCGTTCGAGCGCTTGAGCTCCTCCAGCTTCTGGATCAGGTGAGCCTCGGCGCGCTTGCGGGTGGTGATGTCGCGGATCGCCGCCGTCACCAGGATGCCGTCGGCGCTCGCCAGGGGGCTGAGCATGATCTCGATCGGGAACTCGCTGCCGTCCCGCCGCCGCCCCGACAGCTCGAGTCCGGTGCCGATCTGCTGCGCCAGCGCGTCCTCGGCCGAGCGCAGCGCGTCGGAGACCAGCCTCTCGGCGAAGCCCTCGGGGATGATGCTCGTCACCCGCTGCCCGAGGAGCTCGTCGCGGCGGTAGCCGAACTGCTTCTCCGCCTGCACGTTGACCAGCACGATCTCGCCCGCCTGGTCGACCACGACCATGGCGTCGGGGGCGGCCTCGAGCAGCCCGCGGTACTTCGCCTCCGACTCCCTGGCGTCGTCGCGCCCTTCCGGCCGGGCTGCGCCGCCGATAGCACCTTCCATCCGACACCCGCCCTTCCACGCCTGCCAGTCGAATCTAAGGCGCGGCGCCACCGCCGTGAAGCGCACTTTCTACTCCGCCGCGGCGGGGGGACCTGGGTAGAAACTACGCAGCCGCATCGGGCGGTCGAAGATCGCCCGCAACTCTGATACAAGGGACCCGAAGGAGCTCTGGCGCATGGACACCCGGGCGGGTCTGCCGGCCGAGTTCTGGGATACGCCGCAGGCGCAGCTGCTCGAACGCCTCGAAACCGCCGCCGGCGGCCTGACCACCGCCGAAGCGAAGCGGCGGCTCCTCGTGCATGGGCCCAACAGCCTCGCGCGAGAGCAGCGCTTCGCGTCCCTCCTCGCCTTCGCCCGCTTCTTCGCCAACCCCCTCGTCGTCATCCTGATGGTGGCGAGCACGATCTCGCTCGCCCTGGGCGACGCCGTCGGCGGCTCGATCATTCTGGCGATGGTCCTGCTCAGCGTCCTGCTCAACTTCATCATGGAGTTCCAGGCGCGCCACGCCGTCGCCGAGATCCGCCGGCAGGTGGCGACCCTGGCTGCAGTCCTGCGCGACGGGCGGGAGGAGGAGCTGCCCGTCACCGGCCTGGTGCCGGGGGACGTCATCCTGCTCAACGCCGGCGACCTGGTGCCGGCCGACGCCCGCCTGCTGGCGGCGAAAGACCTGCATGTACGCGAGTCGGCACTCACCGGCGAGTCGCTGCCGGTCGAGAAGTCCGCCGGCGAACTGCCCCCGGGCAGGCATGCGGTCGGCGAGGCGCTCAACAGCGTCTTCCTCGGCACCGCCGTCCAGAGCGGCCTGGCCACCGCGGTCGTGGTGCGCACCGGCCGCGACACCGCCTTCGGGGCGATCGCCGCGCGTCTTGCCGAGCGTCCGCCGGAGACCGAGTTCGCCCGCGGCATCCGCCGCTTCGGGTCGATGATCACGCGGGTGATCCTGCTGCTGGTGCTCTTCGTCCTGCTGGTCAACGTCGTGCTCCATCGGCCACCGCTCGATTCCTTCCTCTTCGCCGTGGCGCTGGCCGTGGGAATGACGCCCGAGATGATGCCGATGATCATCACCGTGACGCTGGCGCGCGGCGCCCGCCGGATGACGCGCAAGAAGGTCCTCGTCAAGCAGCTGGCGGCGATCGAGGATTTCGGCAGCATCGAGATCCTGTGCAGCGACAAGACGGGAACCCTGACCGAGGGCGAGATCGTCTTCGACCGGCACGTCGACATCGCCGGCGTGGACGACGAGGAGGTGCTCCGCCTCATCTACCTGAACAGTCATTTCGAGGCCGGCATCCGCAGCCCGCTCGACGCCGCGGTGCTGCGCCACGCGCCGCCGCCGATCGCCGAGTACGAGAAGCTCGACGAGATACCTTTCGACTTCGCCCGCCGGCGGCTCTCGGTGGTGGTCCGGCACGGCGACGAGAATCTCCTGGTCACCAAGGGCGAGGTCGAGAGCGTGCTCTCGGTCTGCCGCAGCGTGCGGATCGACGGCGCGGCACAGCCGCTCGACGCCGCGCGGCGGGCGCTGGCGGCGGCGACCTTCGAGCGACTGAGCGCCGACGGTTACCGCACGCTCGGCGTCGCCACGCGCTCCGTCGAACGGAGCGCCGCCTACACGACGGCCGCCGAGAGCGAGATGACCCTGGTCGGCTTCGCCGCCTTCCTCGATCCGCCCAAGCCGGGCGTCGGCGCCGTCCTCGCGGCGCTGGCGGGAAACGGCGTCGCGGTGGTCATCATGACCGGCGACAACGAGTTCGTCACCCGCAAGGTCGCCCGCGACGTCGGCCTCGCCGCCGACCGGATCGTCACCGGCGGCGAGCTCGACACCATGGACGACGCCGCCCTCGCCTGCCAGGCCGAAGGCGGAGCGATCTTCGCGCGCGTCTCCCCGGAGCAGAAGAACCGCGTCATCCTCGCCCTCAAGTCCCGCGGCCACGTCGTCGGGTACCTGGGCGACGGCATCAACGACGCGCCGTCGCTGCACAGCGCCGACGTCGGCATCTCGGTCACCAACGGCGTGGAGGTGGCGAAGGACGCGGCCAAGATCATCCTCCTGGAGAAGGACCTCGGCGTGCTCAACGACGGTGTCGTCGAAGGGCGCCGCTGCTTCGCCAACGTCATGAAGTACATCGTCATGGGGACGAGCTCGAACTTCGGCAACATGTTCAGCATGGCCGCAGCCTCGCTGTTCCTCCCCTTCCTGCCGATGCTCCCGACCCAGATCCTGCTCAACAACTTCCTCTACGACAGCTCCCAGGTGAGCCTTCCCGGCGACAACGTCGACGCCGCGCTGCTGCGGCGGCCCAAGCGTTGGCAGATCGGCTTCATCCTGCGTTTCATGGCGATCATCGGCCCGATCAGCTCGCTCTACGACCTTCTCACCTTCGGCATTCTGTTCTGGGGCTTCCAGGCCATGGACAACCCGCCGCTCTTCCATACCGGGTGGTTCGTCGAGTCCCTCGCGACGCAGACTCTGGTCGTCTTCGTCATCCGGACGGCGGGCAGTCCATTCCGCAGCCGCCCGAGCCCGGCACTGCTCGCCAGCGTTCTCGCGGTGGTGGCGATCGCCCTCGCGCTCCCCTGTACGGCGGTCGGCGCACTCCTGGGCTTCGTGCCGCTACCCGGCGGCCTGCTGGCCGCGATCGCCGCTCTCACCCTCACCTACCTCCTGCTGGTGCAGGTCGTGAAGAGCTGGTTCTACCGCCGCCACGCCCTGCTCTGACCTGGAGGGAGAGCCCACCCTCGCCGCCGCCGGCTTCGCGATGGAGCAGCCCGCCGCTGCCTGCTAGGCTTGTCCCGGCATCTCGGTCCTGCGTCGCGCGAGGAGGAGTCCGTGGACGGACACGGAACCCAGCGGTGATCCATCGTTTCGGAGCCTTCGAGCTCGACGAGGAGCGCTTCACGCTTCGCCGCGGCGCCGAGACCGTCGAAATCGAGCCGCGGGCGCTCGAGCTGCTGATCTATCTGGTGCGCCATCCGCAGCGCGTCGTCTCGAAAGAGGAGCTGGTGCGCGAAGTCTGGCGCGGGAAGTTCATCACCGACGCCGCCGTGACCTATGCCGTCGGCGCCGCGCGCCGCGCCCTCGCCCAGGGCCGGGGCGGGACGGAAACCGCGGACGCCCCGGGGGTGAAGCTCGCCACGGTGCACGGGCGCGGCTACCGGCTGGAGGCCACCGTGGAGCGCCACGAGAGCACGCCACCGGCACCGGTCGCCGATGCCCTTCCCCCAGCCCCCGCGCCAGCCGTCGCGAACCCGACCGCCGCTCCGGCGCCGATCGCGTCCTTCGCAGAGACCGCTCCCCGGGGCGAAGGCCGGGGCAGGACGACCGGCGCGGCAGCGCGATTCGCCGCCCTCGCCGCGTTTGCCGCCGTCGTCGCCTTCGCGGCGTTCGTCGGATCCGGGTTGCTGCGGCGAGCCGGCGACCGTCGCGCCCCGGACGCTAGCGACGCGCGCCTGGCGAAGTCCGCGCACCCGCGCTCGGCCCTGGTGCTCGCCCAGCCCGAGGCCCCCGAGGGCGACGTCGAGTTGCACCTCCTCGCGGTCTCCCTGCTCGACTCCCTGCGCGCCCGACTGGACCAGGTCGAGGGCCTGACGCTGCTCGACGCCGGCGCCGCAGGGGCGAGCTCCGGCGTGCCGCGCCTCCTGCTCGCGCTCGAGCGCGACCCAGGAGACGATCACGCCCACCTGTCCGCCTTCATCGTCGATCCGCGTCCGGGCGGGAGCGGAGAGGGTTCGCGGCGAACGCCGCTCGAGCGCGCCGACCTGCCGCTCCTCGGCTCGACGCGCGATCTCGAGCGCTTCAACACCCTGCGGGAGCGCCTCGCCGAGCGGCTGGTCGCGGCGCTGCTGCCGGCGGTCGAGCTCACTCCGGGTCGCGCCGGCCTCACGCCCCGGGATCCGGAGGCCTATCGCCTCTACCTGCTGGCGCTCGACCGCAGCGAATCGCTGAGCTGCGACAACGAAGCCTTCGTCGGCCTGCTGCGCGAATCGGTCGCCCGCGATCCGCAGTTCGCCCCCGCCTGGGAGGTGCTCGGGTGGGCTGAGTACGGGCTGGTGGCCTACTGCGCCGGCGAATCGAGTCACTATGCCGATGCGCTCGCGGCGGCCGAGCACGCCCTCGATCTCGCGCCCTCCTGGGCGCCGGCGGTGCTGCTGCAGATGTCGGTGCTCGTCGAGACCGGCCATTGGGTGGAGGCCTGGCGCGCCGTTGCCGCAGCGGCGGAGAGCGGCAACGATCCGGCGACGTTCGCCTACGCGCGCTCCTTTCTCCTGACCTACGTCGGCGAGCTGCCGGCCGCCCGGGCCGAGCTCGAGCGCAGTCTCGCCGCCGACCCCCTCTTCCTGTCGGCGATGAGCTGGGTCCCCAACGCGCTGCTCTATGCGGGCGACGTCGAACGCTACCTGGCGTTGCTGCCGGCGCCCAGCTCGCCCTTCATGCGTTACTTCCGCGGCGAGGCCCTGGTGCGCCTCGGGCGCGGCACCGAAGCTGCCGAGGTTCTGCGGCCCGCCTTCGGCGCCAACCCCGGCGATCAGGCGGCTCGCCTCGCCGAAGCGCTGCTGCAGCTCGCCGAAGGCAACCGCGAGGCGGCGCTGACGATCCTGCGCGCCCTCGACGAACAGCGCCGCCGACTCGGCACTGGCGACGGCGAGACCACCTTCCGCATCGCCTCGCTCTTCGCCCGCGCCGGCGACGCCGAGGCCGCGCTGGACTCGCTCGCGCGCGCCGTCGAGCAGGGGTTCCTGTGCGCCGCCGGTTTCGAAGTCGAGCCCGGGCTCGCCGCCCTGGCCGGCGATCCCCGTTTCGCCGTCGCCGTCGCTCGCGCCCGCGCCCGCTCGCGCGAGCTCCTCGCGGCCGCCGGGCTCGCTGGGGGCTCCGCCGGGGGAACTTACGCTCCCCTTTCGATTCGCTAGCAGTTCTCTGCCGGTTTCCTGACGACCGCCGCAGCGGCGCTGCGCGAGCCTTGCGCTCGTCATGCGCCCCTGGCCCTCCGCTCTCGCGCTCGCCGCCCTCGGCCTGCTCCTCGCCGCCCTTCGCCCCCCCGGCAGACCTTCAGAGCCGCCCGCTCCGGCCCCGGACGGCCCCGAGCTCGTCCTCCACTGGCCGGAGCCGGCCAGCGACGACCCGGCAGCGCCCTGGCCGGGCCGGTTTGCGGTTGCCAACCGCGGCGCGACGGCCAGCGGTCCGGTGCAGCTGACCATTCGCACCCCCGTCGGCATCGCCCATGCCGCGGACCTGGCCCCGGAGCTCGTACCCGGCGCTTCGACTTCCAGCGCCCTCGCCCTGCTCCTCGATTCCGGGATGACCGAGCTCTGCCTCGAGATCCGCGCGACCCCCATCGCCCCCGCCCGCGCCGAGCTCGACCTGTCCGACAACCGCATCTGCCGCCGGCCCGTCCGGGCCGGTCGGCTCGCCCATACCACCCGACGAGCCTCACAGGAGATCCAGCCATGAACCGAATTGCCGCCCTGTTGCTGACCGTCCTCGCTCTTCTCGCCCCGGCCGGCGCGCTCCGCGGCGACAGCACGATCTGGGTCAATTCGACGGCCGACACAGTGGCCGTCGACAACGTCGTGACCCTCCGCGAGGCGCTCCTCCACGCCCGCCGCGGCGGCATCTTCGACGACGGCAGCGTCGGGATCTCCTGCATGACCGAGGCCGAGTGGTACCAGATGTTCGGCGACATCGAAAATTGCGTGCGCATCGCCAGCCCGACGCTCGCCGGCTGCGTGCACAACCCGGTGACCGACGGCGTGCGCTACGCCTTCATGAACGACTGCTTCTACAACCAGTCGGGCCCCGGCATGGGGTTGAACTTCGCCGACGTCATCCGCTTCGACCCGGCGATCTCCGCGATCGCTATTCCGGGCGACTTCTGGGTCTTTCGCCGCGACCGCCTGGACGGCTCGCGACCCGCCGCCCCGCCGGTCGCCCTGGTCGCCGCCGGAGCGCCGGCCGGCGCCGCGGGCATCGTCGTCCAGCAGGGCGGCTACATCACCGGTTACGAGCCGCTGCAGGTCGTGGTCGAAAACCTCGAGGTGTCGGGTTTTCCGGGCGACTGCCTGCGCGCGCTCGCGCCTGCGGAGTCGACCTTCCGCAATCTCTCGCTGCACCACTGCGGCGGCAACGGTCTCGCGCTCCTGCCCGACACCGCGCACAACCGCAATCCGTCCAAGAACCAGGTTGGCGGCGGCGTCGGCGAGGGCAACGAACTGCGCGACAACGGCCAGTTCGGACTGCGCATCGAGAGCAACCCGGCATATGGCCTCGGAGCGCTCCTGCACGTCGTCGAAGGCAACCGGATCGGCTGGTCGGGCGGCGATCCCGGCGGGGCGCACGGCAACGCCTGGGGCGGCGCGGCGCTGGCGAATGCGCGCGGCAACCGCCTGGGTTCCGTCGAGGCGGCGAAGGTGAACCGCATCGCCGGCAACACCGGCGCCGGCGTCCTGCTCTGGGGCCCGGAGGCGCGCGAGAACGAAGTCATCGGCAATCTCATCGGCACCATCGACCCGGCGGGCACCTGGCTCGCCAAAGGCAACGGCGGCGGCATCGTGGTCGAGGCCGGAGCCCACGGTAACGTTCTCGGCGGCAACACGACCTCGCGCCGCAATGTCATCGCCGGCAACAACGGTCACGGCATCCGGCTCTGGAACGAGGGCGACTTCAACACCATCCAGGGCAACCGCATCGGCCTCGATCCGTCGGGCGCGGCGATGGGCAACGCCGGCGACGGCATCCGCATCGAGGGGCCGGCCAGCCAGAACCAGGTCGTCGGAAATCTGGTCTCGGCCAATACCGGCGTCGGCGTCCACATCACCGGCGCCGGCGCCGACAGCAACACCGTCGATCTCAACGTCATCGGTCTGGATACCAGCCAGTCGCTCGATCGCGGCAACTCGAGTCACGGCGTGCAGGTCGACAGCGGCGCGAAGAACAACAAGATCGGCTCCGGGGCGGGTCAGGGAAACCACATCGCCGGCAACGACAACGACGGCATCCAGATCCAGGGCGCCGGCACCGACGGCAACCAGGTCTTCGCCAATCTCGTCGGTCTCGACTTCAACCGCTTCAACGCGGTACCGAACAGCTGGGGCGGCGTGACCATCCTGTTCGGAGCGAAGAACAACACCATCGGCGCCGTCGGCGCGGGCAACACGCTCTCCGGCAACGGCGTGGTCGGCGTCTACCTCTTCGGCAGCGGCACCAGCCAGAATACGATCCGCGGCAACTGGATCGGGCTCTCCGCCGGCGATGGCGCGATCGGCAATGCCCAGGGCGGAATCCGCATCCTTTCCGACGCCGACCTCAACACCGTCGACACCAACGTCGTTTCGGGCAACGGCGGACCTGGAATCGAAGTGCTGGGGCCCGGCCTCGCCGGCGGACCGATCACCAACAACCTCGTCGGTCGCGACGCCGCGGACCTCGTCGACCGCCCGAACTTCGGCGCCGGCATCGCGCTGAGTGGCGGCGTGCTCGGGGCGGAGATCACCGGCAACACCGTGCGCGCCAACTTCGGCGCCGGGATCTACCTCGGCGGCGCGACGACCTCCGGAACGCTGGTCCAGAGCAACACGATCACCGGCCAGGCCGGCGACGGCATCGCGCTCGACGGCGCTTCGGGCAACGTCATCGGCAACCTCTCGCCGCTGCAGCCGAACGACATCCGCCAGAACGGGGGCTTTGCGGTGCATGTGATCTCGGGCAGCGGCAATCCGATTCGCGGCAATCTGCTGCGGGAGTCGAGTCATGCGATCAGCCTCGGGGCCGGCTTGCCGCCCAACGATCCGTTCGACACCGACGGCGGGCCGAACCTGCAGCAGAACTTCCCCATCCCGGCGAACCTCTTCGTCGGCACCAATCATTGGGAGCTGCGCTGGGGACTCATGAGCGCCGCCAACACCTCCTACGCGGTCGACTTCTACGTCGGGGAGTGCGACGCGCGGGGCCGCGGCCTGCCGCAGCAACGGCTGGGCTCGGTCACCGTCGTTACCGACGCACGGGGCCTCTACCGCGGCACGGACTTCTTCCTCGGGGTGCCGCCGATCGGGCCGCACGTCTTTCTCGCCGCCACCGACCTGTCGGCGAACAGCTCCGAGCTCTCCCCCTGCCTGCCGTTCGCCGACACCGACCGCATCCTCGTCGACGGCTTCGAGTCCGGCTATCTCGACGGCTGGAGCGACTGGGCCGGCGCGGCGCCGTGACCGCGAGGAGCTTCCCTGTCCCCTCCGGACCGCCGTCGACGTAGTGTGGGGAAAGGAGATTCCCATGTCCCGATTCCGCCCTGCCGCTGGTCGCTCTCTCGCTGCCGTCGCCGGCGCCGCTGCCCTGCTGGCGGCCCCGCTTCTGGCCGTCACCCCGGTCACGCCGCAGAAGACCGCCGGCAAGGTCACCGTCGACGGCAAGCCGCTGGGGGTGAACCACGCCTATCTCTTCCACGCCCCGGACAACTGGGAGGAGGGCCAGGTGAACTCCGTGGTGCTGATCACCGCGCAACCGCTCGACGAGGCGAAGCTCAAGCAGGCGAAGACGCTGCGCGACGCGCTGCAGTTCGCTCCGGAGAGAGTGGTCGTCGAGGGACGGCCGGGCGGCAAGGCCGACATCTCGATCTGCCACCCGGCCTTCGGCGACGGTATGTGCTACTCCACCTCCGTCTCCGGCGCCGACGAGTGGAAGGAGGAACCGGCCGTCGCCGGTCACTACGCCGGCCACCTGCGCGTCTTCGGCGGTGAGCCGTGGAAGGTGCTGGACAAGTACGAGCTCTTCTACGACCTCACCTTCGACGCCGCCCCGGTCGCCGACTTCAAGAGCCGGCGCTAGCTCGCGGCCGCCGCGCCGGGCTCCGCCGGAACAGGCGGAGCATCGGCTTGCTATCCTCGCAAGGATGAGCGCGCGACGAGTTTTCGACAAAGTCTCCGATGCCGTCGGCGACACGCCGATGGTGCGTCTGCGCCGGGCGGTGCCCGGCTTCGCGGGTGAGGTCTACGCCAAGCTCGAGTACATGAACCCGATGGGCAGCGTGAAGGATCGCATCGCCCGCCACATGGTCGAGCAGGCGATGGCCGACGGTCGTCTCGCCGCCGGCGGCACGGTGGTCGAGGCGTCGTCGGGCAACACCGCGATGGGTCTGGCGATGATGGCGATCGAGTACGGCCTGCGCTGCGTGATGGTGGTGCGCAAGCAGACCAGCCCGGAGAAGATCGACGCCCTGCGCGCCATGGGCGTCGAGCTCGTGCTGGTCGACGGCGATCTGCCGCCCGAGCATCCGGACAGCTACAACCGCATGGCGCGCCGCCTCGCCGCCGAGATCCCCGGCGCCTTCTTCCCCGACCAGCACAACGATCGCGCCAACAACGAAGCGCACTACCGCTCCACCGGCCCCGAGATCTGGCGCCAGATGGAGGGCCGCATCGACTGGTTCGTCGCCGGCATCGGCACCGGCGGCACGGTCTCCGGCGTCGCGCGCTACCTCAAGGAGCAGGACCCGAACGTCAAGGTGATGGCGGTGGACATCGCCGGTTCGGTGTTCACCGATCACTTCAAGCTCGGCCGTCGCGTGACCCCGAGCCGGACGCTGGTCGAGGGGTTGGGCGACGAGGAGATCATCGGCTGCCCGGAGTGGGAGCGCCTCGACGACATGGTGCAGGCGACCGACCGCGAGGCGATCCTCGCCGCCCGCGAACTGGCGCGCACCGAGGCGATCTTCGCCGGCGGCTCCTCCGGGGCCACGCTCTGGGGCGTCCGCCAGCTGGCGGCCCGTCTCGCCGCCACCGCCGGAGGAGGAGCCGGAACGCGCATCGCCACCCTGTTCGCCGACTCCGGCAACCGCTACCTCTCGACGATCTACAGCGACGCCTGGATCGCCCGCCAGGGCTGGGGCTGAGCCGCCGCCCTTCCTGCTGCTATCTTCCGCCCGGCGGGGGGCCATGGGCATGGGTAGAGAGAAGACAGGACCGGCACGCTGGGTCTTTCAGGCGCGACAGGCGGTCGCCGATCACCGGTTCCGGGTTCGCCGGGCGGGCGAGCTGCCGCCGCCGGCGCGGCGCGAGCCAGGCGACACGAGCGCGCCGCTCATCTGCAAGGCGGTCTTCGAAGAGGTCTGCGTCCTCGCCAACGGCGACGTCGTCTGCTCGTGCGCCGACTCGGTCGGGTTGCGGGTCTACGGCAACATCCGGAAGCAGCCGCTCGCCGAGATCCTGGCCGGGCCGATGTTTCGCGAGATCCGCGAGTGGCAACTCGCGTCGCGGCCCGATCGCTGGTGCCCGGCGATCTCGGGCGACTGTCCGCTGCGGGTACACCGGGCGACGCCGCTCGACACGGTGGAGGGCCACCTGCCGCGCATGCTGCAGCTCGAGCCGACCTCGCACTGCAACCTCAAGTGCCCCGCCTGCCCGGTGACCGAGTTCGGCACCGATCCGCGCTACACCGCGGACCGGACCGGGTCGCTCACGCTCGCCGAGATGATCGCCATTTTCGAGCAGCTGCCGTCGCTCGAGAAGGTCCTGTTCTACAACTACGGCGAAGCCTTCCTGCACGCCGACGCACTCCCGCTGCTGCGCTGGCTGCGCGAGCACCGCCCGGGGCTCGCGATCCACATCAGCACCAACGCCCTGGCGCTCACCCCGGCGCGGGTGCGCGAAGTGGTCGCAGAACGTCTGGTCGACCGGATGCTGTTCGCCATCGACGGCGCGCGGCCGGAGAGCTACGCCCGCTACCGCGTCGGCGGCAAGCTCGACAAGGCGTTGGGCGCGATGCGCCAGATGGTCGCCGAGGCGAAGGCCGCCGGCACGCGCGACCAGTTCGAGATCTGGTGGCAGTACATCCTCTTCGAATGGAACGACTCCGACGAGGAGCTCGCCGAGGCGCGCGAGATCGCCGCCGGCATCGGCGTGCCGATCGAGTGGGTGGTCACCCACACGCCCGGAGCGTCGCAGAGATACCTGCCCGGCAGCGACGCCCTGGCGGCGCTGGTCGGCGGAGAGCGTGCCTTCCGCGCCCTCTCCTGCGACCTCAAGGGGGCGGAAATCGTGCGCGCCGGCGGCTACGAGGCGCTGCGCCACCGGGCCGACATCCGGCCGCGGTTCGCCGCGCTCTCGGGCCGCCCCGGCGAGCGGGTCGTGCTGCCTGTGGCGGTGCGCCACGACGGACTCGCGATCTGGGGCGGACCCGCGGCCGGGACCTTCCGCCTCGGCGTCCGTCTGCTCGATGCCGACGGCAGGGTGCTCCGCGAGCTCCGCGGGGTGCAGCTCCCGGCGGGATTGCTGCCGGGGGCCGAGCTCACGCTCTTCGCCGAGATCGATCTGCCGCCGGACTCTGGCGCCTACCATCTGCTGCTGGACCTGGTCGAAGAGGGCGTCTGCTGGTTCTCGGAACGCGGCTCGTCGCCGGCGATCTGCCCTCTGAGCGTCCTCGGCGGCGAGGCTGCGGTCCTGCGCCCGACCGATCTGGTCGAGCCGGCGCTCGCCGCCCTGGCGAAAACTGTCGCCGGCGCCGATCTCGGCGAAGGGCGCGCGAAACTCGCTTCGGGGGGAGCGGTCGAGGACCTGGTCGTCCTGCTGCGCAGCCGCGACACGCTGCCGCTCGCGGCCGAGCTCGACCTGCGCTCGCGGCTCGACGCCGCCCTTCCCGGCTGACCCCGAAAGGGGACGGGCCGGCAGCGGATCGGGCTACGGTGCCGGGCTGGAGGGCGGCTTCTGCGCTTCGCCGGTCATCGGCACGAAGCGCACCGGGGCGACGTTCTTGCGCTCGATGCCGGTCGGCGTGCGGGTGTAGACCAGGAGATCCTGAAAGAAGGAGCCGACCGGGATGACCAGCTTGCCGCCGACCTTGAGCTGGTCGAGGAGCGGCTGCGGCACCTTCTCCGGCGCGGCGGTCACCAGGATGCCGTCGAACGGCGCCGCCTCCGGCCAGCCGGCGTAGCCGTCGCCGACCCGGAAGTGGATGTTGCTGTAGCCCAGGCCTTCGATCGCCTTGCGCGCGCTCTCCGACAGCGAGCCGAGGATCTCGATGGTGTAGACCTCGCCGGCGACCTTCGACAGCACCGCCGCCTGGTAGCCCGAGCCGGTGCCGATCTCGAGCACCTTCTCGCCCCCCTTGAGGTCGAGCAGCGAAGTCATGAGTGCCACGATGTAGGGCTGCGAGATCGTCTGCTGCGAGCCGATGGGCAGCGGGAAGTCCTCGTAGGCCTGCGGCCGGACCTTCTCCGGCACGAAGAGGTGACGCGGCACCTCGCCCATCGCGTCGAGCACCCGCCGGTCCGACACTCCGCGCTCGCGCACGACTTCGACCATCTGCTGGCGCCGCAGCGCCGACGGATCCTGCTGCGCGCCCGCTCGCACCGGCAGAAGGTACCAGAACGCCGAGATCGCCCCCAGTACCAGGTACCCGGCGGTGTGCCAGCCTCTTCGTCGCGGTCGGATTGCGGTCACGGTGGAGTGCATTCTCCCCGTCGAAGGCTGCAAAGTTCAAGCCATGGCTCCGCGCCAGCGGGGCAAGGCGATCCGGTTGCTAGGATGAGGCGGTGAATCCCGGCAAACTCTCGCTCGCCGAAATCGTCGAACGCAGCGAACATCTCTTGCGTCTCTCGCCGGCCGACGCCACGATCGTCAGCTGGATCGAGAGCGCTTCCAACCTGGCGATGGAGAGCACCCGCAGCCGCCGCGCCGACGCCGCCGCGGCGCGGGTCGTCGTCGTCCGCGTGCGTGAGGGGCGCCGCACCGGACTCGCGCGCGGCGAGGCGAGCGACGTCGGCGAGCTTCAGGCCACCCTGCGTCAGGCGCTGGCGATGGCCCGCGGGGCCTCCATCTCCCCCGACTGGGAGTGGCCGCGCGGCTCCGAGGAAGCGGTAGCCCCGGCCATCCTGGACGGACTCCACGACGCCGAGGTCGCCGAGCTCGCGCCGCCCGCCGCCCTGCAACGCCTGCAGAAGCTCTCCGACCGGCAGTCGACGTTGCGCTGCACCTGGTCCGAGCTCCAGCTGGTGGTCGCCGCGACCGCCCGGCCGACGCGCGCGGCCCGCGCCACCGAGATCAGCCTCGAAGCGCGCACCGGGCGGCGCCCCGGGTCCGGCTTCGCCGCGGCGTCGAGCCGGACGTTGCGCGGCCTCCCTCTCGAGCGCCTGGTCGCCAACGCCCAGGCGCTGCAGGCGACCGAGATCACCGAGGCGGTGCCGGAGCCGGGAGCGCCAGCCGTCCTCGCTCCCGAAGCGGCGGTGGCCCTCCTCGAGCTGGTGGCGCGCGAAGTCTTCTCCGGCCGGCGCTTCGTCGCCGGACAGGGACCGCTCGCCGACCCCGCCGAGCGGCGGGCGCTCTCCCCCGTGGTGCGGCTGGTCGACGAGCCGGGAGACGCCCTGACGCTCGGTTTTCCGTTCGACTACGACGGTCTCCTGAAGCGGCGGCGCGAGCTGGTGCACGACGGCGAGCTCGCCGGCCCGGTGCTGGACCTCGAGCTCGCGGCGCGCTGCGGCCGGTTGTCGACCGGACACGGCGTCGCCGGCGAGGACGCCATCCCCGGGCATCCGCAGTGGCTCGCCGGCGAGGAGAGCGAGGACGACCTGCTGCGACGCTCCCCGGGAGGGATCCGCGTCGGTTCGATCGAAAACCTGCGCTGCCTGCCGGGGCCCGGCCTGCCGTTCCGCGGCGTCGCCAGGAGCGTGCGCCGGATCGGTGCCGACGGCCGGCTCGAAGCCGCGCTGCCGCCGCTCATCTGGACCGGGAAGCTCCTCGATCTCCTCGCCGCGGTCGATGGCGCGGGACGCGATCGCACGCTGTGGATTCCGGGCGCCCACCGCTCTGCCGCGGTGGCGCCGGCGCTGCGCCTCACCGCGGTCGGCGAGCTGCAGCCGTCGCGCGAGGTGCGCGGCTAGTCCGCTTCAGGACGCCGAACGGCGCAGCAGCAGCACGGTCTGGTCGTCGCCCTGGGGGAGGTCGCCGGCGTGCGCGCTGACTTCGCGGTCGATGCGGCGCATCAGCTCGTCGAGCGGCGCCTCGCGCGCGTCGGCGAGGAGGGCCGCGAGGCGATCGAAGCCGAACTCGACGTCGTCGGGTCCGACCGCCTCGGTGATGCCGTCGCTGTAGAGGCACAGCAGATCGCCCGGCTCGACCGTCGTGACCTCGGTGCGGCAGCCGACTCCCGGCATCAGACCGAGCGGCAGTCCGCCCGGCCCCATCTGCTCGACGCCCCCCCGGGCCCGCACCAGGATCCCCGGATTGTGCCCGGCATTCAGATAGTGCAGCTCGCCGGTCGCGGTCTCGAGCCGGGCCGCCAGCAGAGTGATGAACTTGTTCGCCGCCGACGAGGCGAGGATGTGCTCGTTCAGGCGGTAGAAGAGGTCGGAGCCGAGCTCGAGGCGATCGAGCAACAGCCGCAGCGCCGAATGCAGCGTCGAGACCAGCAGCGCCGCCGGCACTCCCTTGCCCGAAACGTCGCCGAGCACCAGGCCCCAGCTGCGGCCGCCGCCGAAGGGAAAGAAGTCGTAGTAGTCGCCGCCGATGTGCTTCGCCGGCCGATTCCACCCGGCGAGCTCGTAGCCCGGAATCTCGGGCGTTCCCTTGGGAAGGATCTGGCGCTGAATCTCGGAGGCGAGCTCGATCTCGCGCTCGAGACGCTCCTTCTCGAGCGCCTGCCGGTGGAGATCCGCATTCTCGAGCGCAATCGCCGCCTGGTTGGCGAGCAGGTCGAGCGTCCGGCGGTCGGCGGGCGAGAACGGCCCGACTCCCTGGCGGCTCTCCTTGTCGCCGATGACCAGCAGCCCCTTCGGCAGACCGTCGATGGCGACCGGCACGCCGAGCACGTAGAGCGCCCCAGGCAGCACGCAGCAGGTCGGGCGCGGCGTGCCGGCGAGCAGCTCGACCGTTTCTTCGTCCTCGGGGTCGAGCCGCGCCTGCGCGTCGCCACCGAACGCGCGGTGCAGATCGAGCCGGCCGTGCTGCTTGAGGTAGAGCGCGCCGCGGCGGGCGTCGGAAAGCGACACGGCGCGCATCAGGATCTCCTCGCACAGGCGCTCGAAGTCGAGCGTCGAAGCGATGGCCAGACCGACATCGTAGAGCGCCTCGAGCTGCACGCCGCGCGACTTCACCTCGAAGTCCTGGCGCTTCAGCTGGCCGCGCAGCGCCAGCTCGCGGGCGGCCGTCACCAGGGCGAGCAGGATCGCCGGCGTCGCGACTCCGGGAGCGTGCAGCGTGCCGCTCCACCGCACCAGGCCACCGCAGAAGGTCAGCTGACCGGGCGCATCGGCGGACGGCGCCGTCAGGAGCTCGTCGTGCTTCGAGCCCGGAGTCGCCAGCTCGCGGCGGTAGCCGCGCTCGTTCTTGAGATAGAGCGCCGCGCCGCCTTCGCCGGTGGCGCGATCGAGCAGGCCGAGCAGTTTTTCGACGAGCTGCCGCCCCTGCGGTTCGGTCCGCGCCAGTGCGAGAAGCTCGTTTTCGAGATTGTCCGAGGCTCGCCGGTTCGCGCCGGCGTGCGGGGGCCCGTCGGCGGTCACGGAGCGAGCTGCGTCACCGCGGTCGTCTGGTCGGGGTAGATCGAGGCGTACTGCGCCAGGCCCATGATGTGGAAGGTCTTCTCGATGGTCGGCGTGAGGGCGCAGAAGGCGAGCTTGCCGTCGACTTCCAGCATCTTCTCGATGATCTCGATGAGGATGGAGATGCCGATCGAGTTGATGATCTTGGTTCCGGTCAGATCCAGCAGGACCCTGCGGTATCCCGACTCCAGCAGCTCATAGGCGGCGCGGGCGATCTCTTCGCCGCCCTGGTTGTTGATGTAGCCCTCGGTCTGAATCACGGCGAGTGCGTCGCGGCGATCGATGGTCAGTTTGAGCGCTTCGGTCATCGTTCCCCGTCCCTTCCCTAGCGAGACTTGCTCATGACTACGGTGGTGCCGTTCGAGCCCGAGAGGATCCGCACCTCGTCCATCAGTCCTTGAATGATCTTAAGGCCCCAGCCGCGCTTGCGCGAGCCCTTGAGCTTGGCTTCGATCTTCGGCTCCTCGACCTCGGAGAAGGCGAAGCCGACGCCGCGATCGTGGACGCTGATCTCGAGGCAGTCCGGTTCGCGATCGCCGATCAGGCAGAAGGTGAGCTCGACCTTGCGCTCCGCGGACTGGCTGTGCTCGAACGCATTGATGCAGGCTTCGACGACGGCCAGGCGCACCTCGTCGACACGGTCCGGGCTCATGCCGATGAACGCCGCCAGGGAGCTCGCGGCCTGACTGGCCACGACCTCCATGTCAGGCGCCATGGGGAGCGTCAACTTGACCTCCCGCAGCCGGGACCTTCCAGGCATCAGGCTCTCGCTCTCAAAAGCTCAAAAAGAGCTGCACCAGGTAGACCAGCGCCGGAGGGATGCGGTCGGTAGCGAGTAGCCAGGTGACGCTTCCGATGGCGACGGTACCGGCGATCCACTCGATCGGCAACGCACGGACATCAATCGACTTGGCGGCGGACTGTAGCATGAGCGATCTCCTTGGTGCGGGAGGACAGAGGCAACCCTGCTGCCAACTCCGTCGCCGCTCCGCCGCGATCGCTCCAAGCTGTTGTCGAAAAAGGGGTTAAACGGCATGTCGGCGGCCCGGGACGGGACGCCCTTGCAGGCCGACCTGGGGCAGATTGTCACAGGCGGCGGCGATGAGCTCGAGCCGCACGCCCCGGAATGCAGAAGAGTCGCAGCGAATCCCCGTATGGGCTATTTTGTCTCTTGCTGGTCTTTTTGTCCCACTCGGCATAAGACCCGAGAAACAAAGCCTTTAGGAGACTCCGTGATCAGAAACCCTTGCGATGGAGGGTGCGGCGATCGAGCCCGAGGAGCCTGGCGGCGGCGCTGCGATTGCCGTTGGCGAGCTTGAGCACGCGCTCGATGTGGCGCCGCTCGACCGCCGCGAGGTCCAGGGCTTCGGGCCCGGCGGCGCGGCTCTCCGACCCCAGCAGCGAGCGCACGAGCGACGCCTCGACCGCCCCCTCCGCCAGCGAGACGGCACCGGCGATGAGGTTCTCGAGCTCGCGGACGTTTCCCGGATAGTCGTAGTCGAGCAGCAGGGCGAGCGCCTCGCGGGTGATCTGCGGCACGGGGATGCCCTCTCGCCGGCAGAACTGCTCGACGAAGTGGCGCACCAGGAGCGGGATCTCTTCGCGCCGCTGCCGCAGCGGCGGCAGCTCCAGCTCGACTCCCTTGATGCGGTACCAGAGGTCCTCGCGGAAACGCCCGCCGGCGACCAGCTCCTCCAGGCTGCGGTGCGTCGCGGCGACCAGCCGGACGTCCACCGGAATCGGACTCTCGCCGCCGAGGCGGACGATCTCGCGCTCCTGCAGCGCCCGCAGCAGCTTCACCTGCAGGGCCGTCGGCATGTCGCCGATCTCGTCGAGGAAGAGGGTACCGCCGTCGGCGAGCTCGAACTTGCCGCGGCGCGCCGAGACGCCGGTCGCGACGCCGCCTTCGATGCCGAACAACTCGCTCTCGAGCAGCGACTCCGGCAGGGCGCCGCAGTTGATCGCCACCAGCGGCCCGCTGCGGCCCGAGAGGTGATGCAGGAGCTTCGCCACCAGCTCCTTGCCGGTGCCGCTCTCCCCTCGCACCAGCACATTGACGCTGCGCGGCGCGACGCGCTCGACCAGCTCGAGGACGCGGCGCATGCCGGGCGACGCGGCGACGATGCCCGAACCCTCGAGCTCGGAGGCGAGCTGCCCGCGCAGCACCTTGTTCTCTTCCGCCAGGCGTTCGCTGCGCGTCTCGAGGCGCTCGATCTGGCGCGCGCCGTCGAGCGCCACGCCGGCGAGCGCGGCGACCGATTCGAGGAAGCGCCGGTCCTCGGGCGAGAAGCCGCCTTCGCCGCCGCCGCGTTCCTCCTTGTCGAGCAGCGCGAGATAACCGAGGAAGACGCCGCGGTAGCCGAGCGGCGTCGCGATGAGCTCGCGAAACGGCACACCGGCGAAGTGGCCGTCGCGGCGCACCAGCGTCTG
>CAZQTL010000043.1:0-21961 GCA_964595975.1 uncultured Thermoanaerobaculia bacterium
CGCCGGGCATGTCCGCCGGCTCGACGAGGCGCACCGCCTGCGGCGCGCGGGAGCGGCGCTCGCCGCCGGCGGGTCGGGCGGCGCCGGAATCGTGGGCGTCGTCGAGCAGGTGCGCGAGGAGTGCGCCTCGCTGCTGCCCTTCTCCTGGTTCCAGCTCGAGCTCGACGTTCCCGACCAGGGCCGGGCGAGCTGGTGGGCGGAGGCCGGCGGAGCGCTCGCCCCGGGCGAGCCCTCGCCGCCGCCGGTCCCGCCGGCGCTGCCCGGGATCCACCGTCGCGGCAGCTGGAAGATCGTCGAGCGGGCCCTGGGAGATCCGCGGCCGATCGGCTGGGTGCGCCTCTGGTTCGATCCGCGGCGCATCGATCCCCGCGCACTCGAGCTGTTCAACGGCCTGCTGCCGCAGATGGCGGCTTCGCTGCGCGGGGCGCTCGTCGAGCGGGCGGCGAAGGTCGACCGGTTGACCGGGGCCGCTTCGCGCCGGGTCCTCGAGCAGCGGCTCGAAGAGGCCTTCACCCGCAGCCGCGAAGAGGGAACTTCGATCGCGGTGGTGCTCTGCGACCTCGATCACTTCAAACGCATCAACGACACCTACGGCCATCCGACCGGCGACCTGGCGCTGAAGACGGTCGCCCAGGTGCTGCTCGCGCCGGCGCGCGGCGACGACCTCTGCGCCCGCTACGGCGGCGAAGAGTTCGTTCTGCTCTTCGAAGAGACGACCGGCGAGACGGCGCTCGAGATCGCCGAGCGCCTGCGCAAGCGCGTCGAAGCGCTCGTCGTCAAGGCGCCGTCGGGGGACCGGCTGGTGCTGACGATGAGCGTCGGCGTCGCCGCCGCGCCCGAGCTGGCGGTGAAGGGGCCCGACGATCTCCTGCACCTCGCCGACCAGGCGCTCTACACCGCCAAGCACCTGGGCCGGAACCTCTGCCTCCTCGACACCGGCCAGGGGCGACTGCGCACCGCCGCCGGCGAGCTCGTCGAGCTCGCCGAGTCGGCCGACGGCGAGAGCGAAGGGGCGGCGAAGAGCGCTCCCGACGCGCCGGTCTTCTTCGCCTGACCCGGTCGCGCGACGGCCCGCCGCTCCGGTGCCCCGTCGGGGCTGCCGCGGCGAGTTCGTCTAGAATCCGCCCCTGGATGTCAGCTCTGCACTCGGAGGAGACCCGTGTCAGCCAGTGAATCCCGTTGGGCCCTGATCCTCGGCGCTTCGAGCGGCTTCGGCGAAGCCGCGGCGCTCGAGTTCGCCGCCGCCGGCTACGACATCTTCGGCGTGCACTTCGACCGCCGCCAGGCGATGCCGCACGTCGAGGAGATCGTCGCCGGCATCACCGCGCTCGGCCGGAAAGCGCATTTCTTCAACGTCAACGCCGCCGACCACGACAAGCGCAAGGAGACGGTGGCCGAGATCCTGCGTCTCGCCGGCGGCCGGCCCGTGCAGGTGCTCATGCACTCGCTGGCGTTCGGCACGCTCAAGCCGTTCATCGCCGACGACGACAAGGAGGCGATCACCCCGGCGCAGATCGAGATGACGCTCGACGTCATGGCGAACTCGCTGGTCTACTGGACGCAGGACATGGTGCGCTCCGGCGCGCTCGGCGAAGGCGGACGTATCTTCGCCATGACCTCGTCGGGCGACCACATCGTCTGGAAGGCCTACGGCGCGGTCTCGGCGGCGAAGTCGGCGCTCGAGTCGCACGTCCGTCAGCTCGCGGTCGAGCTGTCGCCGCTGGGGATCACCGCCAACGCCATCAAGGCCGGGGTCACCGACACCCCGGCCTTGCGCAAGATCCCGGGCAACGTCCAGATCGTCGAGAGCGCCATGGCGCGCAACCCCGCCGGCCGGCTGACCACCACCCAGGACGTCGCCAGGTGCCTGGTGGCGCTCGCCGCCCCGGGCACCTACTGGCTCACCGGCTCGGTGCTGAACGTCGACGGCGGCGAAGACATCGCCGGCTGACGCAGCCGGCGGCGCCCGAGCGGCGCCGCTCTGCGCCGGGGGCCGCGTTGACACCCGCCGGAAGCGGGCCGTAGACTCCCCGGTCGGACGGGGCGTAGCGCAGCCTGGTAGCGCACCTGCCTTGGGCGCAGGGGGTCCCCAGTTCAAATCTGGGCGCCCCGACCAGCTCTTGGACGGACATCCAGAGGCAGCCGACGACAGGAGCCCGCAGCGTTTAGCTGCCTGTAGCTCAGTTGGATAGAGCAGCGGCCTTCTAAGCCGCGGGTCGGGGGTTCGAATCCCTCCAGGCAGACCACTTCATGTGCGTCCGCAGGGAAGGAAGCAGCGGCAGCAGCAGCATTTGACAGCTTGTATGGTGAGCGTAGCTCAATGGTAGAGCCCCGGATTGTGGTTCCGGCTGTTGCGGGTTCGAGTCCCGTCGCTCACCCCATCATCTTGCGCAGCACGCAGCGCCCGTAGCTCAGCTGGATAGAGCGTGAGCCTCCGGAGCTCAAGGTCACAGGTTCGACTCCTGTCGGGCGCACCATGCATCGGCAACCCGCCTTTTCTGAACTCCGGCTGGCCCACTCCGGCCCGCCGTGTCGTATTGCACAGTCGCTTGGGCACAAAGTGCTAGAATCCGGGGAAGTATCCGAGGAGGCAGAGCCATGAGTTCAGCCCGCACCCGTGTCGCTACGCTGTCCGTTCTGCTGCTCGCCGTCGGCATGGCCGCGCTGCTCGCGCCGGCGGCCGAGGCGACGGTCTACACCGTCACGATGAAGAACGGCACGACCTTCGATACCCGCTATCAGCCGGAAGAGGCGAGCTGGGATCCCGACAAGGTGGTCGTGATGACCGAGTTCGGCAATCGCGTCGCGCTGCCGGCGGCGGAGATCGAGAGCGTCGCGGTCGACAGCGAGAGCCGCGGCTTCGGGCACCAGCTCAACAGCACCACCATGGCGCTCGGCTGGGCGCCGAACGACGCGCTCGACCTGAACTCGGAAGAGGGCAAGGCCGCGCTGGCCGCCGACGCGGCCGCCCAGGCCGCCGCCGCCAACGCGCCGCAGGTCTACAACCAGCAGCAGTTCGTCGAGCCCGGGCAGCTCTCCGGCCTGCCGGTCTGGATGACCGGCGTCAACGCGGTGCCGCAGGTGCAGCCGAGCCAGCCGACAACGCCGCCGGCACCCTGACGTCCGCGGCGGTCTTTGGCATAGAGTCCCGCTGTCGGCTCCGTGCGGTACGGAGCCTTTCTTGACAACCATGACGTAGCGGTCGCCCGGCGAGAACTCGCCGGGCTCGCAAGAGGGAAGCCGGTAGGAAAGCCGGCGCGGCCCCCGCCACTGTAACCGGGTACGAAACCGGAGACACCACTGCGCGCCAGAGATCGAAGTCCGGTCGGGTGCGCGGGAAGGTCCGGGAGTAGGAAGATCCGGGAGCCAGGAGACCTGCCGCTCGTCCGATGTCTTCGTCCCCCGGGGTGTGGGGAGCGATCCCGGCCGGCCTCGCCGCACGCCTCCGCTCGTCTCCCCGTTCCCCTTCCGCCGAAGCATCGATCTTCGCGAAAGGAGATCGGCCATGCGCCCTTCCCTCGTTGTCTTCGCTGCGCTCCTCGGGGGAGTGTCCGCAGCCACGCCAGCCGTCACCCAGAGCTCCGCACCTTTTGCGGACTCGATCACCATCACCGCCACCGCTGCGCCGGAGAAGATGTCCGCGGTCACCGCCACCGTCGAGGTGGTCGCCGAAGACGAGATCGCCGACCGTCAGGCGGCTCAGGCGACCGACCTGCTGCGCACGGTCCCCGGTCTCGAGCTTGTCCAGGCCGGGTCGGCCGGCAAGGCGACCTCACTCTTCTCGCGCGGCACCAACTCGAGCCATACCCTGGTGCTGTGGAACGGCATCGAGCTCAACGACCCGTATCTCGGGGGCTTCGACTGGTCGACGCTCTCGACCGACGGCGTCGAGCGCATCGAGGTCGTGCGCGGACCGTTCTCGGCGCTCTACGGCTCGAACGCCCTCGGCGGCGTCGTCCAGCTCGTCACCCGGCGCGGCGGCGGCGACGCCGGTCTCGGCGACGTCCGGCTGGAGGGCGGCTCGCACGGTTACCTGCGGGGCGGTGTCGCCGGCGGGAGGCGGTTCGGTGCGTTCGCGGTCGATCTCTCCGGCCACCTGCGGCGCGGCGACGGCGAGCTCGCCAACGATTTCTACGACGGCGAAGAGGTCGACCTCGCGCTCGACGGCGCTCTCGGGAAGTCGGCGACGCTCGGGGCGCTCCTGCGCTGGGGGGCGAGCGACGTCGGCATCCCCTACGACTATGCCGGCTCGCCGTCGCTCCGCCGTGAGCAGACCTTCGACACGCGCTCGCTCGCGCTGCCGTTTGCCTGGACCGGAGCGCTCTGGCACGTGGATGCGCAGGCGGCGACGACCGCCACCGATCTGGCGGTGAGCGACCCGGACGACCCGTTCGCGGCGAGCCGGGCGGAGGCCGGGCGGGACCAGGCGCGCCTCGTGGTGCGGCGGAGCGTGGGCGACGGGCTCGAGCTGACGGCCGGTGGCGATTGGGATCGCCAGGAGGTCCGCACCCGCGACGCC
This sequence comes from uncultured Thermoanaerobaculia bacterium, assembly GCA_964595975.1. Taxonomy (GTDB): domain Bacteria; phylum Acidobacteriota; class Thermoanaerobaculia; order Multivoradales; family JAGPDF01; genus JAGPDF01. The sequence goes on from CAZQTL010000043.1 coordinate 4,520, forward strand.
TTCGGTCCCGGTCTCGCCGACGAGAGCCAGCGCACCTGGGCGGCCTTCGGCCAGCTCGCCTGGAACCGCGGGCCGGTGCGCATCGACGCCGGCGTGCGTCGCGACGACAACGACGTCTACGGCGCCGAGACCAGCGCCAAGGCGGGAGTCGCCTGGGCGGTCGCGCCGGCCTGGAGGCTGCGCGCGACCTACGGCGAGGCGTTCCGCGCCCCGTCGCTCGCCGACCTCTACTATCCCGGCTTCTCGAACCCCGACCTCCAGCCCGAGAGCTCGCAGAGCTACGAGCTTGCCGTCGAGGGCGGAGAGGGGGCCTGGCGCACGACCGTGGCGCTGTTCGAGAACGACCTCGACAACCTGATCGAATTCGACTTCGTGACCTTCGTGCCGCAGAACCTCGGCCGCGCCCGCGCGCGCGGCATCGAGGGCTCGCTCGCCTATCGCCGCGGCCTGTTCGACGGGCGGCTCGCCGCCACCTGGCTCGACGCCGAGAACCTCGACACCGGCGGGCCGCTGCTGCGCCGGCCGGACACCTCGGCGAGTCTCGTGTTGTTCGTCCGCCCCGGAGCCTGGACCGTCGGCGGCACGCTGCGCTACGTCTCCGACCGCACCGACTTCGGCGACGTCGCGCTCGCCGCCTACTCGACGCTCGACCTGTCGCTCGCCTGGCGTCCGAACGAGCGCTGGGAGCCGTTCGTCCGCTTCGAGAACGTCCTCGACGAAGAGTACGAAGAGGCGGCGGGCTATCCGGCGCCGGGAATCGGCTTTCGCGCCGGCGTCGGGCTGAGGTTCTGACGATGCCGCTGCGGCGCGCCGCGTCGCTGCTCGGGCTCGCGCTCGCCGCGTGGGCCTGCGGCGGGGCGTCGCCGACAGCCGTCGCGCCGCGCGAACGCATCGCGGTGATGGCGCCCGCGGCGGCGGAGACCCTGGTCGCTCTCGGCGTCGCCGACCGCATCGTGGCGGTCGGCGACTTCGTCGACTGGCCGCCCGTCCTCGCCGGCCTGCCGCGGATCGGCGCCTACGATGCCCCCAACGCCGAGCGCCTGGTCGAGCTCGGCGTCACCCAGCTCTTCACCGCGGCGAGCGAGGCCGGGCGCGGCGACCACGCGCGCCTCGGGGCGCTCGGTATCCGCGTCGTCGCCCTCGACACCTCGACCTTCGCCGGCACGCTGGCGGCGATCGCCGAAACCGGTCGCGCCGTCGGTCGCGAGGCGGAGGCGCGCGCGCTGCTCGCGCGTCTCGAGAGTCGCCTCGCGGCGGTGCGCGAGCGGGCCGCGACGGCGCCGCGCCGGCGTGTGCTCGTCGCGGTCGGGCACGATCCGCTCTTCGCCGCCGGTCCGGGCTCGCATCTCGACGAGCTGGTGACGCTCGCCGGCGGCGACAACATCGCCGCCGACGCCCGGTCGCCGTATCCGATGCTCGCCCTCGAGACGGTGCTCGAACGCGCGCCGCAGGTCATCGTCGACAGCGCCGACAACCGCCCGGGCAACCCGCGCGGCATGGTCGCCGGCTTCTGGCAGCAGTGGCCTTTCCTGCCGGCGGTGGCCGGGAACCGCGTCGCCTTCGTCGATCCCTGGCGGCTGCTCGTCCCCGGCCCGCGGCTCGCCGACATGGCCGAGCTCATGGCGAAGCTCGTCCAACCCGAGTTGTTCGGCCGGCCGCGGCCGGAGGATTTCGGTCCGCCAGGGGCGCCGGAGCGCTCGCCGTGACCGGCCTGCCGCCGGATCGGCCGCCCGGCCGGCCGCTCGGCCGCCGAGTGGCGCTCGTGACTCTCGGGCTGGGGGCGCTTCTCGCGCTGGCGATCGCGTTCTCGGTGAGCTTCGGCGCCGCCGAAGTTCCTCTCTGGCAGCGGCTGCTCCTGGGCGGCGTCTGGAGCGAGGCGCAACGCGCGATCCTGCTGGCGCTGCGCCTGCCGCGCGTGCTCACCGCCGCGGCGCTCGGCGGGCTGCTCGGCGTCGCCGGCGTCGCCTTCCAGGCGCTGTTGCGCAATCCCCTCGCCGATCCTTACGTCCTGGGAGTCTCGGGCGGCGCGAGCCTGGGGGGCGTGCTGGCGCTGCTCGCCGGCGTCGCCGGCCTCGGCGTGCCGCTCGCCGCCTTCGCCGGCGCGCTCGCCTCGCTGGTCGCCATCGAGCGCATCGCCACCAGCGGCGGGCGATTGACGGTCTTCACGCTCCTGCTGACCGGCGCGATCTTCAACGCCTTCAGCGCCGCGCTCATCTACTTCCTGCAGAGCGTGGCCTCGCGCGAGGAGCTCTCGGCCATCGTCTTCTATCTCATGGGCCGCGTGCCGTCGCCTGGCGTGGCGACCCTCGTCGCGCTGTGGGCCGCCGGCGCCGCGATCACCGTCGCCCTGTTCGCCTCGGCGCGCGACTTCAATGCTCTCACCGCCGGGGAAGAGGGAGCGCAGCAACTCGGGGTCGACGTCGAGCGCCTGAAGCGGCGGACGTTCGTGCTCGGTTCGCTTGCCACGGCGCTCGCGGTCGCGACCGCCGGGCTGATCGGATTCGTCGGTCTGGTCGTGCCGCACCTGTTGCGCCGGCTGCTCGGCCCCGACCATCGCCTCCTGCTGCCGGCGGCCTTCCTCGGCGGCGCGACCTTCCTCGTGCTCGCCGACCTCGCGGCGCGCACGCTCGCCGCCCCCACCGAGCTGCCGGTGGGCGTGGTGACGGCTCTCCTCGGCGGGCCGTTCTTCCTTCTCCTGCTGCGCCGCCGCGGCGTCCTCTCGGGAGGGGCGCATGGGTGAGGCGGCCCTGCTGCTCGAGGTGCGCGACCTCGCGGTCGCCTACGGCTCCCGCCTGGCGCTGGCCGGCGTCGACCTCGTCCTGGAACCGGGCCGGGTGGTCGGCCTGCTGGGGCCGAACGGCGCCGGCAAGAGCACGCTGGTGCGCGCCCTTACGGGGGTCGCCGGCTACACCGGCACCGTCAGAGTGGCCGGCGACGACCTCCGCAGCCTGCCGCGCAAGGAGATCGCGCGGCGCATCGCGGTGGTGCCGCAGGAACCGCGCTTCGACTTCCCGTTCACCGCCCTCGAAGTGGTCGTCATGGGGCGTCACCCGCACCTCGCCGGTCTCGCCTTCGAGTCCGCCGGCGATCTGGCGATCGCCCGCCAGGCGCTCGCGCGCTGCGGCGCCGGCCACCTCGCCGAGCGGCCGATCGACCAGCTCTCCTCGGGCGAGCGCCAGCGCATCGTCTTCGCGCGCGCCCTGGCGCAGCAGGCGCCGATCCTGCTGCTCGACGAGCCGGCGAGCTTTCTCGATCTGCGTTTCCAGGTCGAGCTCTTCGATCGCGTGCGCGAGCTGGCGGACGAGGGCACCGGAGTCGTGGCCGTGCTGCACGACCTCAACCTCGCCGCGGAGTACTGCGACCGGATCGTTCTCCTCCAGGGCGGGCGGGTGTTCGCCGCCGGGGCGACGGCGGACGTGCTGACCTACCGGAATCTCACCGCCGTCTACGAAACCGAGATCTACGTCGATCTCAACGACATCACCGGCGGGCTGGTCGTCACGCCGCTCTCCTCGCGGGCACGGCGGCGGCTGGGCCAGACGCCGCCATAGAATCGCCCCATGCTCCTCTGCCGCTTCGGCCCCGAAGGCCTGCTCGCCGCAGGCGAATCTCTGCAGCAACTCCGCGTGCTGTTCTCCGACCCTTTCGAGACGCCGGTTTCACAATGGCAGCTCGGCCGTCAGGTCGACCTCGGGCAGGGCGAAGCGCTGCGCGCTCCGCTCGCCCCGGGCAAGATCGTCTGCGTCGGCCGCAACTACCGCGACCACGCGGCCGAGCTGGGGAACCCTCTGCCCACCGAACCGTTGATCTTTCTCAAGGCGCCGTCGTCGGTCGTCGGTCCCGGCACGGCGATCGTGCTGCCGCCGGAGAGCGCGCGGGTCGACTTCGAGGGCGAGATCGCGCTGGTCATCCGCCATCGCCTGCGGCGGGTTTCCGCCGCCGAGGCCCTCGCCGGCGTTCTCGGCGTCACGTGCGCCAACGACGTCTCGGCGCGCGACCTGCAGAAACGCGACGGCTCGTTCTCGGGTGCGAAGTCGTTCGACACCTTCTGTCCGCTCGGTCCGGCGATTCTCGTCGACCCCGATTGGCCGAGCCTCGAGGTCCGCACGCGCGTCAACGGCTCACCGCGCCAGCACGGCCGGGTCGCCGAGATGGTCTTCGGCTTCGCGACGCTGCTCGCCCACGCCTCCTGCCGCATGACGCTCGAACCGGGGGACATCTTCCTCACCGGCACCCCGGCCGGCGTCGGTCCGCTCGCCGACGGCGATCGGGTCGAGGTCGAGATTCCCGGCGTCGGTGTCCTCGCGAGCCCTGTCGAAGCCTGGCGGCAATCCGCGGCGAGCTAGCGGTGCGGCGCAGTCCGCCACAGGATCAGGACCAGCGCGGCGAGCGGCAGCAGGTGGATCGCACCGCCCGCCGTCCGGCCGAGAAAGAACAGCGCCAGCCAGAGGCCGAGCGCGGCGCCGGCGGCGAGGAGCCGCACCAGGGGTCGCATGCGGCGGATCTTACCTTCGGCTCCTCGGATATCCTCGCGCCATGCGCAGCTGGCATCGGATCGCCCGCGAGACCCTGTTCACCCATCGGCTGTTCGCCCTCCACCGCGACTCGCTGGCGGCGGCGGGCGACGTTGTCGCCGCGACGTCCACTGTCGCCGCGCGGCGCGAGGCGCTGGTCCTCGATGCCCCGAGCTGGGTGAACGTGATCGCTCTCGCCCCCGGCGACCGCGTGCTCCTGGTGCGCCAGTGGCGCTACGGCGTCGGCGCAGCGACGCTCGAGATCCCCGGGGGCATGGTCGAGGCCGGCGAGGACCCGCGTGAGGCCGCCGGGCGCGAGCTCCTCGAGGAGACGGGTTATCGCGCCGGCCGCATCGCCTACCTGGGAGAGGTCGAGCCGAACCCGGCCTTCATCACCAACCGTTGTTTCACCTTCGTCGCCGACGAGCTCGAGCGCCTGGGCGAGCCCGAGGGCGACGGCGAGGAGGAGCTCACCGTCGACAGCGTACCGTTGGCGGAGATCCCGCAGCTCGTCCTCTCCGGCGCCATCCGTCATGCGCTGGTGATCGCGGCCTTCTACCTCTTCGACCATCAGGGAAGATCCGCTTGACGGTCGCCGCGGTGACCTTCGACGTCACCCACACCCTGCTCGCTTGTCCGACGCTCGGGCAGCAGTACGCGGATGTCCTCGCGCGGCACGGCATCGCCGTCCTGGCGGGCGATGTCGAGGCGGCGATTCCCCTCGTCTGGCAAGAGCTCGCCTGCGCCGCGACGCCGGCGCGGGATCGCTTCGTGCACCACCCCAAGGGAGCGCGCGGCTTCTGGCGCCACTTCGTCGAACGGACCTGCGAGCTCATCGACGCGCCGCGACCGTCCGCGTTCGCCGCCGCCGAGCTCTTCGACCGCTTCGCCCAGCCCGACGCCTGGGAGGTCGCCCCCGGTACGCGTCCGATGCTCGCCGAGCTCAAGCGCCGCGGGCTCAAGCTGGCGGTGATCTCGAACTGGGATCAACGGCTGCCGCTCCTGCTCGAGCGCCTCGACCTCGCCGATCCGTTCGACACCTTCGCCATCTCCGCCATCGTCGGGGTGGAGAAGCCGCACCCGCGGATCTTCGAGACCGCGCTCGCGGCGCTGGGCGTCGCGGCCGGGGAAGCGCTCCACGTCGGCGACAGCCGGCTCGACGACGTCGAAGGGGCGCAGGGCGTCGGCATGCGGGCGCTGCGTTTTTCACCCGCCGGCGACGGCGACCTCACGAGTCTCGCCGAGCTGCCGGCGCTGCTCTTCGGCGATCGCCAGCGGGCCGGATAGAGTTGCACCGATGCGGCACTGGGCGCACTGGGGACACTGGATCGCGGCGGCGGTGGGCGGTGGCCTGGGCTCCGTCGCGCGCTACCTGCTGCAGGGCTGGGTGCAGCGGCGCGCCGACCATCTGCACGGCCGCGCCGAGGTCTTTCCCTGGGGCACTCTGGCGGTCAACGTCCTCGGTTGCCTGCTGATCGGCTATCTGGTCGGCGTCACCGAGGTGCGGGGCCGGATGGCGCCGGAGACGCGCACGTTCGTTCTCGTCGGCCTCCTCGGCGGCTTCACGACCTTCTCGAGTCTCGGCCTCGAATCGTTCGCGCTGCTGCGCGCCAACGGCGCCGGGCTCGCTTTCGTGAATCTCGCCGGCAGCTGCGCGGCCGGCCTGGCGGCCGTGGCCTGCGGCTTCTGGCTGGCGCGCGCCCTGTGAACAGGGCGACTTCGCGGCCGAGGGGCCCGCTCTCCACCGCCGCGCTGCTGCTCGGGCTTGCGGCCTGCTCGCCGGCGCCGCCACCGTCGGCCGAGAAGACCGCCGAGCTGCCGACGGTCGAGGTCACGGCGGCGCCGGATGCCGCCTACTCGACGGCGGACGACCGGGTCGAACGGCGCGCGGATCCTGCCGCCCTGGCCGGCGCTCTTCCCGACGGCTTCCCGCGCGACATTCCGGTCTACCGGCCGTCGAGCCTGGTCGACTTCGCGCCGCGGCCCGACGGCGGAGCGACGGTCGTCTTCGCGACGCCGGCCGACGTCGCTGCCGTCTCCGGCGCGTTGCAGCAGAAGCTCCGCGCGGCCGGATGGCAGGCGGGCGCCGCAGGCTCCTGGATCAAGGGGGACCGGAAGCTCCGTCTCACCGTCGAGCCGAACGTCGCCGGCTCGCGCTTCCGCTTCGAGTTCTAGTACCCCGCCCCCGACTCCTGGTCGAGCAGCGCCTTGTGCGCCGGGATCTTCTCGACCAGCTGGAACGGCGTGCGGACACTGGCCAGGTTCTCGCCGACCTGATGGATCGCCTCCTCGGCGATCGGCCCCAGCCAGCCGCCGGCGTCGGCGAGGTAGCGGATGCGCGCCGGCTCGATGCCCATCACTCGCGCCGCCGAAGCGTCGACCGCCGGCAGGTTGGTGCCGACGACGAGGACGCCCGCCGCCTTCGCCGTGCCGAGGATCGGACCGTCCCCCTCCATGCCGACGATGCCGTCGACGATGGCGAGCTGCGGCCGCACGGTGGCGTTGATGTCGAGGATCGACTCCTGCAGGCCGGCGTAGTGCAGGACGTTCTTCGGCCAGCCGTAGAAGCTCCCCGGCATGAGGCCGAAGAGGTTCTTCATCGCCAGCGTTGCCCCCGCCCAATGATGCGTCTTCAGCTTGGCGAGCGAGACGATCCAGTCGATCTCCGCCAGCACCACCGGCAGCGTCAGGCGAACGAGACCCGAGCGCAGCCCGGCGTTGGCGACGGCGAAGCCGCGCTGGCGATTGAGGTCGACGAATCGCAGCTTCTCGTCGACCAGGATCTGGGCAAGCCCCGATTCCTCGAGCACCAGGATGGTGTCGCGGCGATGTCCCGGACCTTCGCCGACCAGCACCTCGGCGGCGCCGAGCGCTCGCAGCGCCTTGGCCGCGGCGCGCACGACTTCGGGATGGGTGTTGATGTGGCCGGCGCCGGCGGCGGTCTCGACGAGGTTGGGTTTGAGCAGAACGCGCCTGCCTGCCACGGCGCCGGGCGTGATGCCGACCTCGGCCAGCGCCGCGCGCAGGATCGGCTCGAGGTCGACGGCGTAGGAGGCGGCGCGCGCCACGCAGACGCGCGGTCGCAGATCGCGCCGGCATCCGGCGACCGTGCCGGTGGCGAAGATCGCGCCCGCCGCGAGAAGCTCGCGGCGCGAGGGCCGCCGGGTCGCCAGCCAGTCGCGACTCATGCGCTCTCTCGCAGCGCCGCGGCGAGTCCCCGCGGCGCCCGGATCGCCACCGCGAGCAGAGCGAGCTCGGCGCTGTCGTAGACGCCGTAACGGCTCTCGCGGGAGAGCGTCTCGCGGATCGCCGTCGTCGCGAAGTCGGGCGGCGCTCCTCTCCAGGCGCTCCAGGCGAGCAGCGCCCAGCCGAGAGCGAGCGGCGAGCGCAGCGCCGGCGCGAAGCGGTCGAGATAGGCGAGGCTCAGGGCGACGGCCGGCGGCGGCACGCGGCCGGCGAGAGCGGCGAGCACGAGGCCGGTCGACTCCGGCGCCGGCCGCAGCTCGGAGCCGAAGACCCGGGCGTTGCCGTAGTTCCAGCCGCCGGAGGCGATCTGGCGGTCGAGCAGCAGGGCGCGCCCTTCGCGCGCGCGGGGATGGTCGCCTTCGCCCGCCGACTCGAGCGCCAGCAGCGCCAGCGCCGTCGGCTCGGCCCACGAGAAAGTGCGCTCGATCCACGGCCAGCCGGCGAGCTCGGTGTCCATGGCGAGCGGGCTGGTGGGCGAGCGCGGAAAGTGATCCCCTTTCTGCGCCAGCAGGAAGGCGGCGGCGCGGCTGCGTGCGTCGGCGTACTCCGGCCTGCCGTGCCAGGCGAGGAGGGCGACCGAAGTCGGACTGTAGGCCCCGGGATGGAGCGGCGAGAGACTCAACCGCCCGTCGGCGGCCTGCAGGCGGGCGAGCGCCGCGCCCGCCGCCGGCGCGCCGGCGGCCGCCCGTGGGGCGGCAAGACGCAGAGCAAGAGCGTGCCAGACGGTCGCCTCGACGGAGCTCTCGCTCTCGTCGGGCCGGGCGAGTGTCGTGCCGTCGGCGCGCGAGCGTTCGGCGAGGCGAGCGAGCAGCTCGCCCTCGAGGCTCTCCATCGAGGTGTCGGCCATGGTGGTCCCGAGCTGCATTCTAGTCGGCAGTCAGCGGTTCTTCGCTGTGGGACAATCGCCGCGGCATGACCTGGGCGAAGCTCGACACAGCGGCGGTGGCGCGGGCGCTCTCGGCCGTCGCCGCCGAGCCGGGCGATCTGGCCGAGGTCTATTTCGAGCGCCGGATCGACGCCGAGTGGCCGCCGGCGGAGACGTCCTGCGGTCTGCGGCTGCGCAGTGAAGAGGGGCTGGCGGTGCGGCTGGTGCGCGGCGACCGGGCGTGGATTGCCAGCCGCGACGGCATCTCCGGCGGCGAACTGCTGAGCGCCCTGCGCCAGGTGGCGCGCGCCCAGCCGCCGGCGCTGGTCGAGCCGGAGCTGGCAGGGGGGCCGTTGCCGGCGGCGCCGGTCGCCACGCTGCGCGGCTTCGCTGCCGAGCTCGAGCGCGGTATCCGCCGGCACCATGTCGCCTTCCCCTTCCGGTTGACCACGCGCTGGCACCGCCGGGATCTCCAGGTCGTCGGGCCGCGCTGGGTGCCGGCGAGCGAGCGCGAGGTCTTCTACAGTCTCGACGTCGAGCTGCCCTGGGGCCGCTACGGCGCCCTGGCGACGGCGCTCTCGTCCGGCGAGGCGGAGCGCGTGGCGCGTGCCCTCGTCGGCCGGTTCCGCGCCCGCGACGCGCCGCCGCCCCGCGATGGCCGTTACCCGTTGCTGCTGGCGCCGGGGGCGACGGCGGTGATGCTGCACGAGGCGGTCGGCCACGCCCTCGAAGCCGACCTTCTCGAGGCGGCGGGAGAGCTCGCGCGGCGCGCGGAGGACTCCCGGGAGACGGGTTCAGCGGTCTTGCGGGCGCTCGACGTGCTGGATGACCCAAGGCGGGCGCCGCGCGGCGTCGACCGGGCGACCGACGACGAGGGCCAGCCGGTCGTGCGTCGCTGGCTGGTGCGCGGTGGCTGCGTCGACCAGCCGATCGCCGACGCCGTACACGCAGCACGCTCGGAGCTGCTGGCGGGCTCGGGTTTTCGCGGCGGCCGGCATCAGCCGCCCCTGCCCCGCACCCACCATCTCGAACTGCTGCCCGGCGATGCCGACCCGCGGCAGCTGCTCGCCGGCGCCGAAGGGGGTCTCCTCATCTCCGAGCTCGACCAGGGCACGCTCGACCCGGCGAGCGGCGAGGTCGTGCTGCACGCCCCGTGCGGCCGCTACATCCGCGACGGCGCGCCGGCGGAGAGCTGCGGGCCGTTGCAGTTGCGCAGTCGGGTGCCGGAGCTGCTCGCGGCGGTGCGAGCGGTCGGTGCGGATCCGCAGTCCGCAGGTGCCGGTTGGTGCGCCAAAGGGGGCCAGCGCCGGGCCGTCTGGGCGACCGCGCCATCCCTGGCGCTGGCGGCGATCGAGGTTCGCGGCGGCCGGGGAGAGCGGTGAGCGTCAGCCCGGGCGCCGAGGCGCTGCTCGCCGAACTGGCGCGCCGCGGGTTCGCCGCGGCGGAGATCTACGAGAAGAGCGGCCGCAGCCGGCGCTTCGTGCGCGAGGCGCCGGTCGCGGCGCCGCCGCGGATGACCCAGGCGATGGCGACCGAGGCGGGCTGGGCGCTGCGCGGTGGGGACCGCCGCCGATCGCTGTTCTTCGCTGCCACCGGCATCGCCGATCCGGGCGTCCAGCTGCCCGAGCCGAGTCCGCATCCGCTGCGCCTGCCGGAAGCGCCCGCGGTCGCCGAGACGTGGAGCGTACCGCCCGGCTTCGACGCGCCGCTCGCCACGGAGTCAGTTGCCGCGACGCTGCTGGCGGCGATCGAGCGCGAGCTCCGTCGCGAGCTGCCGGCGAGCCGGCTGGTCACGGCCTGGCTCGAAGACGGCGCGGCGGAGTCGGCGCTGCTCGCCACCTCGGGTCTCGCCGCCGCCTGGAGCTCGCGAGCCGCCTCGCTGCGTCTCGAGGTCGAAGATCGCGGCCGTCGCTGCCGTTTCGAAGGCGCCGAGCGCGAGGCGCGGCAGTTCGAGCCACGCACCCTGGCGCTGCGCCTGGTCGATCGCCTGTGCGCGCGCGCAGGCGCCAGCGCCGGCGTGGTGGCGGAGGTCGACGCCGGCCTGCCGCTGCTCGTCGGTGCACCGCTCGCGGCGCGCCTCCTCCAGGCCATCGCGCCGCTCTTCCTCGGTCCGGCGGCCGTCGAGCGCATCGCCGCCCTGGGAGCGCTCTCGTCCGAGCTGACCCTCGCCGACGACGGACGCCTCGCCTCCGGCGTGCTGGCGGCGCCGGTGGACGGCGAGGGGTTGCCCGCCGGCCGGACGGTGCTGGTGAAAGAGGGGCGCTTCGTGCGGCCTCTCCTCGCCTGGTGGGAGGCCGGGCGCCTCGCCGTGCCCGGCTGCGCGCGGCGGGCGAGCTGGCGCGACCTGCCGCGCCGCGCGCCGACCCACTTCTACGTTGCGCCGAGCACGATCGCCGTCGTCGACCTCGTCTCGGCGGGCGGCGCCGGCGCCTACCTGCTCGACGCCGAGGGGCCGGTGCGGCTCGACCCGGCGAGTCTCGCCTTCGAGGTCGCGGTCTCGGGTCTCCGGCTGGTGGACGGCCGCGCCGTCGCGCCGCTCGGCGCCGTCCGCCTGTGCGGCGACGTCCGGAGCCTGCTCGCCGGTATCCGCGCCCGCGGTCGCGATCTCCACTTCGTCCCGGGTGACGGCATGTTCGGAGCGCCGTCGCTGCTGGTGGGCGGCCTCCGGCTGCTGCCGGAGTGAAGCCCCGGCTGGTATTCTGCGGCGCATGCAGCTCGGAATCCTCGGTCTCCCCAAAGCCGGCAAGACGACCCTGTTCAACACGCTCACGGCCTCGCACGAGGCGACAGGAAAGTTTCTCGCTTCGGACGCCACGCACCTGGGTGTCGCCAAGGTTCCCGACCCCCGGCTCGCCGCGCTCCGCGACCTCTTCCACCCGAAGAAGTACACCCCGGCGACGGTCGAGTACGTCGACATCCCCGGCATCACCAAAGGGGAGGGAGCGGAGAGTCTGGATCTCGCGAAGTTGAAGACGGTGGACGCGCTGCTGCACGTCGTGCGTGCCTTCGAGGACGCGGAGATTCCGCATCCCGACGGCAACGTCGATCCGCTGCGCGACGTGCACACCATCGACCTCGAGCTCATCCTGTCGGACCACTCGTTGGTCGAGCGCCGGCTGGAGCGCCTCGAGAAGGCCGGCAAGCGCGGCTCCTCGCCCGAGGAGGAGCGCGAGAAGAAGCTGCTGCAGGAGACCGTTCTGCCGGCGCTCGAGGCGGAGCGTCCGGTGCGCTCGCTCAGCCTCGAGCCCGACGACGAGCGCCTCCTGCGCGGCTATCAGCTGCTGACCGCGAAGCCGATGCTGATCGTGCTCAACGTCGGCGAGGAGGCGGTCGCCACGGCGTCGGCGAAGGACTTCGGCATCGACGTGGCGCAGCATCCGGCGATCGTCGTCTCGGCGCCGATCGAGGAGGAGATCTCGCGTCTCTCGGCGGAGGAGCAGAGAGAGTTCCTCGGCGACCTCGGCCTCGCCGAGCCGTCGCTCGACCGCGTGCTGCGGGCGAGCTTCGAGCTCCTCGGCCGCATCGCCTTCTTCACCGTCGGCGAGGACGAGGTGCGCGCCTGGACGATCCGCCGCGGCACCCACGCCAAGGAGGCCGCCGGCGCCATCCACTCCGACATCGAGCGCGGCTTCATCCGCGCCGAAGTCGTCGCCTGTCAGGCCCTGCTCGAGCACAGGACGCTCGCCCACTGCCGCGACAAGGGCCTGCTGCGCCTCGAAGGCAAGGAATACGTGGTCGCCGACGGCGACGTGATCAACTTCCGCTTCAACGTCTAGGCGATCCGGCTCGCCGCTGCGCTCGCAGCCGGCACGAGCCGCGCGTGGAGGTGGCGAGCGATGGACGAGGATCTGCAGCACCTTTCGCGCGAAGAGTTGATGGCCGAGGTCGTGCGTTTGCGGTCGGGAATCCGGCAGCACCGCGACAGTTCCGGACATGCCCTCTGCTGGTACCACCCGGCCCTGTGGAGCCTCCTGCCGGAGAGGGTCGAGCCGGCGATCGCCGTGCCGGAATGGGCGACGTTCCTGCGGGGCTGCGTCAAGTACCGCGAATCGCTGGACGTCCAGGCACCCGCCAGTCCACGCATCGAGCAGGAGTACGAGGGCTGACGGCCGTGGCGGCACTCGGCCTGAGCGGCAGCTGCTGGCACGAAAGGTGAAGATCCGGCTCCGCATGAGGAGCCGGATCTATCGCGCCGCCTGCTGGATTCCCCGCGCTTCGCGCGAGCCGGTGCCGCTCACCGGGCCGGACCAGCGCCACCTCGATTCCCGGTCGCTGCACTCCGAGGGCGTGCGGCTGGCGACGAAGCTCGGCTACTTCGACGGCGACGGCTGGGTCGAAGTGCTGCCGTATCCCGGAGAGGAGTTCTTCGAGGTCCACAAGGTGGAGGCCCTGCGCTGGATCTCGCGGACGGGCGAGATCGTCGTCGGCGACGACATTCTGGGAGAGGACGACTGCCGGATGGTCACGGCGGCGCTCGCCGAGGGCCGGGCCCGGATTGCGGGAAGTTTGTACAAAGAGGATGGCTTCACTCATACCGTCGAGCTGACGCACAACCTCGACGACACCCTGCTACCCTTCGCCGTCACCTACCACGCGCGTCTGCGCCAGCCCGTCGTCGTGACGGCAGAGTAGCCCGCCGCCGACGCCGGGCGTCGTTCACTTCCTCGGGTCGAGGCCCTCGATCGTCGCGGTGGAGGCAGGGCGCTCCTGCTGCAGACGCGCCGCGACGGCCTCGGCGGCGGCGAGGGTGCGGATGATGTTGCCGCCGGCGAGCTTGGTGAGGTCGTCGTCGCTCCAGCCGCGGCGGATGAGCTCGGCGAAGAGGTAGGGGAAGCGGCTCACGTCCTCGAGGCCGTCGGGCATCGGCGGGGCGCCCCAGAAGTCGCTGCCGATGCCGACGTGGTCGTGGCCGGCGACTTTCGCGACATGCTCGATGTGGTCGGCGACCTGCGCCAGCGTCGCGTGCGGCGCCGGGCCGTGGAGCTTCTCGTGCGCGGCCTCGAGGGCCTCCATCTCGGCGGTGGTCGAGATGCCCTGCATCTTCGACTCGAGCTCCTTGCCCCACTTGGCATTCTCCGCCGAGACGAACGACGGGATGAACGTCACCATGACCACGCCGCCGTTCTTCGCCATCCGCGCGAGGACGTCGTCGGGGACGTTGCGCGGATGGTCGACCAGCGCGCGGGCGCTCGAGTGCGAGAAGATCACCGGCGCCTGGGAGAGCTCGAGCGCCTGGCGCATCACTTCGGGCGAGACGTGCGAGAGGTCGATCAGCATGCCGAGACGGTTCATCTCGCGCACCACCTCGCGGCCGAACGGCGTCAGCCCGCCGTGCGCCGGCGTGTCGGTGGCGGAGTCGGCCCAGTCGTTGTTGCGGCCGTGGGTCAGCGTCATGTAGCGCACGCCGAGGTCGTAGTAGGCGCGGAGCGCGCCCAGGCTGTTCTCCAGCGCCTGGCCGTTCTCCATGCCGAGGAACGAAGCGATCTTGCCTTCGGCGCGCGCGCGCTCGACATCGGCGGCGCGGGTGGCGAGGAGAAGCGTGTCGGAGTAGCGGAAGATCATGCGCCGCGCGAGCTCGATCTGCTCGAGCTGGGTGCGCGCCGGATGCTCGAGGCCGGAAGGAATCCAGACGCTCCAGAACTGGCCGCCGACCAGGCCCTCGCGCAGGCGCGGCAGGTCGGTGTCGCCCTTGGCGCGGCGGCCACGCAGGTCGTAGCCCTCGAGATCGCTCGCGCCGTCTTCGCGAATCGTCCACGGCAGGTCGTTGTGGCCGTCGACGAGCGCGACTCGGGCGAGCAGCGCGCGGGCATGGGCGAGCGCTGCGTCGTCGGGCATCGCGGCCGCGGGCGCGCTCGCGCTGGCGCTCAGCGCGGCGAGCAGGCCGAGCGCCGCGATCCCGGAGCGCCCGCGGGCCCGACGCATCAGCTCCACTCGTCGATCTCGACCAGGCGGGTCTCGATCATGCCGGTACTGTCGCTGGTCGGCAGGAAGGTGGTCGGCGGCGCCACCTGTGGCGGCGGCGTCGAGCCGGTGCTCGATGGCGAGCGCAGCGTCGGGCGAAGCGGCTGCTGCGTGTCGCGAGTCCGGCCACGGTTGCCCGAGGTGATCGGTCCGCCGACCTGCTTGCCGCCGCCGGAGAGGCGCGCCGGGGCGCCGCCGCCGACGATCTGCCCGCTGGTGCGCGTCGGATCGAGATCCTTGCTGGTCAGCACCCGCGACTCCTGGCCTTCGCCCTCCGCCGCCTCGGCCCTGGCGGAGTCCCCCTCTTCGCTCGCCACCGCGGTCGCGTCCCCGCCGGCGGAGGCCGCCGGCGCGCCGCTGCCGCGCACGAAGCCCCCCTCGGCGGCCGGCTCCGGCGCCGCCGCGACGGCGTCGGCGTCGCCCGCCGGGCGGCCGATGAGCACCCTGGCGATTCGCGCCGGTTCTTCGAACTCCTTCTCCGGCAGCAGCTCCTCGCGGTAGTGGTGATAGGAGTAGAGCATCGCCGAGGTGGCGAGCTCGTTGTCGATCAGGTGCGGGTTGATTTCCGGGTTGCCCAGCGCCGGGTCGAGCGCGAGCGCCTTGGCGTAGGCCTTGCGCGCCGCGGACTCGCGCCCCTGGGCGGCGTAGATCGTGCCCAACTGGTATTGCGCCCAGGCGTGCCGCGGTTCGAGCTCGAGCGTACGCTGGAATTCCTTGAGCGCGGCGCGGCGCTCGCCCTGCTTCTGCAGCAGCAGTCCGAGGTTGTAGTGCGCCGAGGCGTTGGTGTCGTCGATCCCGATCGCCCGGCGATAGGCCTGTTCGGCCCCCGCGAGGTCGCCGTCGAGGGCGAGGAGGCTCCCGAGGTCGTTCTCCAGCTTCGCGTCCGCCGGACGTTCGGCGAGGAGGGCCCGCTGCGCGTCGATGGCGCGGTCGAGATTCTTGGGCGCCGCAGCGTTGGCGAGGGCCGCGGAGAGCGCGACGCCGGCGAGCAGCGCGGCGACGGGAAGGATGAGCTTGCGCAAGGGCGAGTCCTTTCGGTGGACGGAGAAGGGGTTGCGTGCTTTCGTCTATCGG
Organism: uncultured Thermoanaerobaculia bacterium; assembly: GCA_964595975.1. Lineage (GTDB taxonomy): Bacteria > Acidobacteriota > Thermoanaerobaculia > Multivoradales > JAGPDF01 > JAGPDF01. Next base: position 20,180 of record CAZQTL010000043.1, read on the forward strand.
CTGACCGGCTTCGCCTTCAGCTTGAGCTTGCCGTCCTCGGCGGCGATGCGGAACTGCACCGCTTCGCAGCCGGTCTTGAGGCGGATCGACTCGATCTGCTGCGACAGGTAGCCGCGGAAGGTATCGATGCCCATCGTCGGCGCGCCGGCGGCGGTGGCGCCGGCCGCCCGGCGAGTCAGGGTCTCGTAGAGCGCGTCCACCGCTTCGGCTTCGAGCCGGTCGGTGACCACCACCCCCGCGAGCGCGTCGAGGCGGCGTTCGGGGGCCGCCGCGGCGGCGCGCAGCGGGCGCGGGCCACGGCCCTCCTCGCGATCCCGCAGGCGACGATTGAAAAGCTCGGAGTAGCTGTTGAAGCGGGCCTCGAGGGAGGCGAGCCGGAACTGGTCGGCGGAGGTCCGCAGATTGGCGGTGCGCAGCTCCCGCAGCTCGCGCGCCAGCTTCGCCTTGTGCTCGTCCGGCGGAACGACGGTCGCGCCGGCGAGGAAGCGTTCGAACTCGATCTTGAACTTCTCGATTCCGTCGGCCACCAGGTCGAGCTGCTGGGCCGCCGACGGTCGCGCCGGAACCGGTGCCGCGCCAGGCCGGTCGCCCCGGGCACCGCGGCTGGCGGTGTCGGGCAGGGCGTTCGTGGGCTTCCTGGGATTCACGGGCCGGATCTCCTAGAATCGGCGGAACGACCGATGCCCTCCGTGGATTCCGATCGCCGCCGGCAGCTACCTGCGGTCGATCGCGTGCTGACGGACCCCCGGCTCGTGTCGCTCCGAACATTATACGGAACGGGGGCGCTCGGCACCCAAGTGCGCGCGGAGCTGGACGAGCTCCGCCGCGCGCTCGCGGCGGGGGAGCTCGGCGATGAGGAGCTCTCGCGCCGGCTCGACGAGCTGCCCGGGCGGCTGCGCCGGCGCCTCGAGGCCCGACTCGGCGCGCCGGTTTCCCGGGTGCTCAACGCCACCGGGATCTTCCTGCACACCAACCTCGGCCGGGCGCCGCTGCCGGCGGAGGTCGCGCAGACCCTGGCCGACCTCGCGACCGCCGCCTGCGACCTCGAGCTCGACCTGGCGACCGGCCGCCGCGGCGAGCGCGCCGGGCGTCTCGAGGGCCTGCTCTGCGAGCTCACCGGGGCCGAGGCGGCGCGGGTCGCCAACAACAGCGCCGCGGCCCTCCTCCTGGCGCTCGCGGCGCTCGCCAGCGGCCGCGAGGTCGTCGTCTCGCGGGGCGAGCTGGTCGAGATCGGCGGTTCCTTCCGTATCCCGGAGATCCTCGCCGCCGCCGGAGCGCGCATCGTCGAGGTCGGGACGACCAACCGGACCCGCCTCGCCGACTACGAGCGCGCTATCGGACCCGCGACGGCACTGCTGCTCAAGGTGCACGCCAGCAACTTCCGCCTTTCGGGCTTCGTCGCGGCGGTCGAGGCGCCAGCGCTCGCCGACCTCGCGCATCGCCGCGGCCTCCTGCTGCTGGCGGACGAAGGGGCCGGTCTGCTGCGCCCGGACGAGCGTCCGGCGCTCGCCGGGCATCCGAGTCTCGCCGAGCTCCTGGCCGCCGGCTGCGATCTCGTCGTCGGCAGCGGCGACAAGCTCCTGGGCGGGCCGCAGGCGGGCCTCCTGCTCGGGCGGCGCGCGGCGGTGGAGCGCTGCGCGCGGCATCCGATCTACCGCGCCGTCCGCCCGGGCCGGCTGGTGACCGCGGCGCTCGACGGCGTGCTACGCCTGCACCTCGCCGGCCGGCCACTGCCGATCGACCGCCTGTGGGCGGCGCCCGAGGCGCTGGCGGCTCGACTGG